>NZ_DAMAAE010000014.1:0-47660 GCF_031986685.1 Moraxella sp. CTOTU47915 | reverse complement strand
TTAATTGATTATGTAGCTTATCCTAGCATATTTTTTAATCGTGAACAGGTTCTAAAGTATAAGTCAGCCTTTACGTCATCAAATCTTCTATACAAAACGGTTATAAGTTTCTCCGTTTTCTGACTTCTCCTAGATTTTGATAAGGCAGGCAGTAAAAAATATTGGGCTTCTCCCCAGTAACTTTTTCCGAAATATCCATATTCTTTTCTGACTTGTAAACAGTATTTTATTTCATCAATTGGTCTAGAAACCCCAATTTCGATAATATTGTTTTCCAGTTCTTCGAAGTTTGAATCAGAACAATGTTTTGAGAATTTCTCGATTAACTTACTTGGTAAAATCCATTCAGGTTCGATTGAATCAATTCCACAGGCTAAGCGTGTTTGATTATTATTTAACAGCCAGTCTATTACTTTATCACTGTAATCAATATCAAGATTCAACATCAAAGTGGCGATGATATGCTCTACTACAATATGAGTATGGTCTAAGAATGGACTAAGATTTTCCCATAATTCACAGTTATTGGATTTTAACTGTTCACCCGCCTCAAATATTAATTTTTTTAAACCTTCAGTAAGGGAATATTTTTCATCACTTAACCTGTAAGAAAACTGATTAAACCAAATATTTTCTGCCATTCTCTCATCAGTATCATTAATAATTTCTATTGCTTTAGGTAAAAGACGAGTTAAAACTACCTTGGGCTGGTTTAAAGAAATTTCTTCTAAAGTATCTATTTGACTACCTTGCCAGACATTATATTTTTTTTGGCTTAATTTATTCGCTTCAAAATTATCATCCTTTAAAAAATCAGTGAATAAATCGATGAGGATTTCAATATAATCAATTGCCCAAATTGGCTTAGCTGTGACAAAATCAGCCCAACTCATGTATTGATTACAATAGCCCTGCCTTAGTAATGCTTTTCTTATTTCGAAAATTTCAACACTATCTTTGCTTGGTGATTGCCAAATAGCGTTAAGATAGCGATAATTCCATTCATCAGATTGATTGAAATATGGATTCATATTTTGTATCAATAAATCTGACCTTGCTTCAATCACAGAACGTAAAAGTCTAATAGCAAGGTCGATATTTTTCTCATCGCCACTGGCAAGCCATTTGGAAATGTAGTTTTGATTGCTCAAAAACTCTACTAATATCGGTGAACCAAAACAACAATTATCGATAAAGTTTTTTTCTAGAGTAGCGTCTTGTAATATATTGTTTATAAGTTTTTCAGTAGGTTTTTTAATCTCAGTAACTTCTTTGAGCATTTTTAAAGCTAAATATTTTAGATGAAACCTTATATTTTCACTGGTAAGTAATGACCAAATTACATCGGCAAATCTTTTTTGCTCAGTTTGTAGTATTAGACTTAAAGCATATTTAATGTGCTCACGTCTGGTCAGTAACTGTTGTGATTTATCTCCAAATGCATAAAGAAACTGTTCAGTTGATACAAGTGCATATTCATAAAGCTTCTTACCTAACTGATAATCATAAAGGGCTTGATGAAAAAAGCTAATTTTGCCATCCTGTTTTGCCAGTATACTTGCAGAAATCATAGCTTGATAAATTTTAGAATATTGGCTGTCGAGTAAGTTTTCAGGTATACCATTTTGCATGACGTGACTACCAGTCGTAACTAAGTGTTCAACGGCTGAATTAATCTCGGGTTGAGAAAATCCTAATTGGTTTAAGGCTTGTATTCGGTCTTCCCAATATTTTTTGATAAGCTCTAATTTGTTAACAAAAACAGGTGCCTGTTTGTTCTCATTTGCAATAGCTAAATATATGCTTAACCATAATGGAATAGTTAGAATTTTTTGTTTTTCTAATGAAAGTATTTTAAAGCTTTCATAAGGCTCAATCAGCTTTTCTACTATATCATCGCTAAGATTGGATAGCTTAAATTGTGAAATATCCTTATCATCAATGCTATCCAGCCATGTTTTTAACCCTATATCTTCATTTAGGTCAAAATCTCGAGAAACTAATATTAAATGAATTTTCTTTCCTGCTCTTTGATAGGCTAGAACTTCTCTAACAATATCTTTGCATACTTGTAATGCAGTATGCGAATGATTTGCTGTCCATCTGATAGCGTCTAATTGGTCTAAAATGATAACCGCTTTGTTGTCTTCAATAGTCAAGTTTCGTAGTGCATGAACAGGAGACCCACTAAAACCTAAACTTTCACCAAAATGCTTGGAATTATTTTCAGCCTTATTGCGATCTAGTCGAATAGGCAGTGTTAGAATATTATCATCTACAAGTTTCTGCTGAACCTGCAAAAGAAAGGCACTTTTTCCCATACCTGCTTCTGCTTTTATCATAATAATTGGATGAGTGTTCAAAGCTTGTAAGCACGCATCTATTTCAGGTCGAGGTATTAATTGTTGACCTATCAAATAAGGCTCAATGGAATCAATAAAATTTGTTTGTAGAGTTTTGACTATAGGTAAGATTCTGGGGTCATTCTCAAATGACCTAAGTGTAAAATTTTCTGCTTCAAGGTCTGATTTAAGTTCATTACAAGTGATGAATTTTCGATATTTATTGAAGCCCGAGCAATAATTTTTTAGAAAATCAATAACTTGATTTGCTCTGTCTATAAATAATAGGTTTGAAGTATCATTTAGAAAATCACGTTGGGGTTTATCACTGACAAACTGTGATACTTCAAATTTTCGTAAAAAAAGTAGAATATCTCGCTTACCATCTAAATCTCTCAAATCAAGTTTTAATTTTTTAGCTAAGTCAACGATAAATTTCTTATCTTCTTCACTAGTGACTTGATGTTCAAAAAAATCATCAATATTAATTGTTGTGTTTTTGGCTTTCCAGCTAATGTCAGAAAGCACTTTAAAAGACAAAGGGGAAACGATACGAAACGAATTGTTGGTACGTTTAATTTGATTAGAAGCTTTGCTTAGTACACCAGCTTCATTAAGCCTTGATAAAGTCCAAACTTCATCATTACCATTACCTGCTTTACACTGTTGATATTCCTGAGTTCCATCTAAATTTCGAATAATGATATCTACACCAATTTCGTCATCACCTAACGGTTCAACTTGAACAGCTAGGATTTTTTCTTGAATCAAATTTAAAAATTGTTTAGTAACCCATGATTTTTCATAGTCATTCCCTAATTTTTCCGCAATACCACCAGCTTCAAGTGCCATGATTTCCTCTATTCATCCCATATCGTAATGAGGTGGTTAAAAATAATCTTCAATATTTAGCTTTCTAATGTCACTAAACTGGGTATAGATTATTCTTTCAAATAAATAATGTCATATTCAGACTAAAGAGCGACTAAAAATACTAAATTTAATAGATTCAATAATTTCAGCCTTATTGGATACTTCATTTAAATCAGTTAATAAACTTATTAATGCTTCAAAATCTTGGCGTGTGCCATTTTCTGACAAGACTATATCGACTATTTCTAAAGCTTGCTCGCTTTGTTGATTAGCATACCAATCAAATAAAGTTAGTAGCAATTCATCATGTTTCCAACCTAAATCCATATTTTGCTTGAACCAATAATATTCAAATGAACTTCGTCTTTTATTTACTGCCTCATCCAAATCTTTAGTACTAATTTGAGCGTACCTAACACGACTTTCTTGAGGTAATCGCGGTAATAGATAAGTCACTAAGAAATCTCGCCAATCATTTTTTAAGCACGTTTGACAAAGATTTTCTAAGAAAAAGCCATCAAAATATGGCAAATAATCTTTTAATGCTTCTAATTGCTGTAAACTTTGAAGGAAGTTGATACTTGTATAGTTTCTGCTCAAAGTAAATTTAGCTTGCTCAAGGATAAGAGATTTATCAGATTCGGATTGTGACTCAAGTGTATGAGCAACAAGTTCTGTTAAACCTTTAGTTGCAAGCCTTAATGCGATTCCAATAAATTCCGGATGGCTGGAGAGGTTGTGCCAATTATCGATAAGTATTTTTTCAGCCTTAACTACTGGCAGTTTTTCAAATAATTCATGAACTATCCAGAAAAAATTATTGCCACTATCAGGAGTAATGCTAGAGACCTGTTCTTCCAATAGCCGTTCTAATTTTTCATGCCAAATATATCTAGCACATTGCCACCAATAACTAGGATTATCCTTTATTTTTTTAATCAATTCATCAATAACTGTCAAATCTCTTCGTCGTGCTCTTCCCCAGATTGAAATGGGATAGCAAATATCATTTGGTGAAATTCGCTGACAGATAACAATATCATTTTCGCTAATACTCATTTCCCAAAGTTTGAAAGCGTACTTTCTAAATAGCTCGTCATTATTGGTGTTTTCAAATAAACCTTGTAACCTTGCTTTGCTCTGATCTGATATGAATGATTCTTTCCATACAGTTGGCTTAAAAGTTCCCTGACCTTTTTCACGTTTTTTTGCAGGTCTTTCAAGCATATTAAAAACTAAAAAAGTATTATCTGGATTATTTTTATCTCTATTAGCTAACTCCCTTGCTTGGTATTCGAAAACATCTGGTTGATCTACTTCTCTCAAAAGTACGAAAATTTCCCACTTGAGTTTTTCTCTTCTAAGAGATTGTTCTAAAATATAATGAATAGCGTTTAATGGAATATAATCTCTAAACATCCAATCTAAACTGTAGTGAGCAAAATCTCCTTTTTCACTTCCTTTGAATTCATCTTCTTCATCAGATAAATTTTCCCAATAGTTAAAAATTGGACCAAGCAGTGATTCAGGGTCGTCATCACAAACCCTTGCACCCGCCCACATAAAAATTCGATAGTCTTTTTCATTTTCGGGAATCAATACAAATGCCTTTCGTACACTATTAGCAAACTGCTTATCTCCTGTATAACCTATTAATCGTAGAGCTAAATGCTTCAATTTTGAAGGTGTCGTTGAAGAACTTAAAAGAGCTTTAATTTCTTCAATAATATCAGTATTTTGTTGATATAAAACAAATCGAACCAAATCATCTAAGCCATTAACAGTTAGACCGAGTTCATAATGAGCTATCAATCTTAACCCATTAATCAAGTCCCCATTTTTAAAAGCCGTTTCATAAAAAATTAAGTAATGGTCAGAAGTTGGATAAAGAGCGAGAATTTCATTAACTGTTGGATGAATTACATCATGTAATATGACTAGCGATTTAAATCTATGACTCGATTTAAATTTTAATAAGGTATTTGGCTCACTGAGCCAATCCTTAATACATGAGACAGCCGTAGGTATATAGTCTATTCTTAGTTTTATCGCATGGGCAAACGCATGGAAAGCAACTAAAGGGTTTTTTGTGCAAATTTCCCGCAATTCATTTTTTGGTAAGTTTGCCATGACACAAGACAAACCAATTATTTCCGCAAAAAATAACTCACTTTTATCGAAAAAATTGTCCGCTAAGGATGATTTGATGGCTTTAGCCATCAGGTAATTATGGATTCGATCATGTCTAGGTATAATTGATTCGTTATGAACTCTGTACAAATTTTCATCATTTAGAATGAGTCTAATAATTAGTCTATTTTTCTCAGAAACTAATTGATTCAACTCACGCACATTGGGACTTAAATTTTTCTGTTTAAATACATTAAATGCAAATTCAAGAATTGCTTCTTCAAGTTCATATTCGAAATAGTTTGCATTTTGATGAATTGTCGACTTTAAAGTTTGGTTAATGTATGAACCAATAATATCTTTATTATCATTATCCTCAGTTAAACTAACTAAAGAAATTAGTAGTGGGTCATTTCCCAAGTCTTTAACTATTTGCTTTGCGTGTATAGGGTTGATTTGCAAATTTTCTTGCTTATAGCGAGCAGATATAGCTCTAAACGCTTCATCGTCAGTATAATTATTTAAGTACTTAATAGTGATTTTTGAGTTTTCTAATCTTTCTTTTTTTTCAAAATCCAGCCTTTCTTGGTGGCGATTCCAAATTGGACATAGCATATACCAATGCTGTGATTCATTTGCCCACGAAACCAATTTCTTTATAAGCTCTGTAGGATTATGAGCTTTATTAGTATCCTCGACTAAAATTAATAATGGATTGTCATTAGTGCATAGTTCTAGACAATCTTTCCCCGAATTCGGTAATAAATCTGGTGAATATCGCTTTAACTCTTGCTCAATCGCTTCTTCTATAGACAAAGCATGAGCTATAGTTTCATTTGAAAGAACTAAGGCTGGATAATTTTTCTTTAAATGATTTTGCAGTAATCCTAGACAATAAGTCGTTTTGCCGACCCCTGAAACACCAACAACCAACAGATGTCCTTGTTTGAATCTATCATCTCTTTCAATGATAGGCGTTTCGATATATTTTAGATAACTCTGGATACTCTGTTGACTTACATGCAATAACAGTTCTTTAGATAATCTATTTGGTAGAGTATTGAAGTGGTTATATCGAATCATTTGCCCGTTGGCTTCAATATCCAAAAAATTTGCAAGATTTGATACTGACCACATTCGTAATTCAACGTTATTTGCTTGTGCTAGATTTTGTGCTTCAACACGAACTTCTAGGTCTTCTTCACAGTTATATGCCAAGGTAATGCAGGCTTTTAAATTAGGGTAGGTTTCACGTATTTTTCTTATTTCTTTGATAGCTTTAACTAAGTCACCATCATTTCCAGTAGGCTGACTTCCAGTTTTTCTAGGTGTAACCTTATCTAAATCTCTAAGCCACTTAGATTTTAACTGATGTTTTTCAGTAACTGTATGACCAACACAGACTAAGATATTTTCCCCTTGATAGAATTGCCAACCTACATTATCTAAAGGAGCTTTGACTGTTTTACCGTCTACATTTACCCCTTGATGAGAAATATATCTATATAACTCAGGTTCGGCATAACGTAAAATTGCAGTGGCAATTCTCTCGAATTCTCCAGCATCTGTTATATTAGCTAGTCTTGAAATAGTATCAGTCATAAACTTCACTTATGATTTTGTACAGATTTAATTAGGATGAGTATTCTCAGAGAATAAACTATTTAGCTCGGTTTATGATGCTAGCACATTATATAAACTGCAGTTTTGCTCTGGATGTAATAAAATCTGGTCATTATCAATATCGAAAGGTAGCACCCAAACATTTGCCATTTCATGACCAACTTGATATTGAAATTTTTCTAAGGGTGATTGGAAATTTTTATTTTTTGGAAAAATTAAGAAAATGTCACTTTTCAAATTTAAGTAGAAGTAGCTATAGGCGAACATCTGTTGCATATCACTATCTTTTATCCCGTATTTAGAACTCTAAGGTACTCCCCAATGTCTAGACCAAATAATCACAAAATTAAGATAGAATTGGGTTGATAAAACACAGAATTATCCGAACTATTGTTTAAATAAACCTGTGCAGGGGTATGGTACTCAAGCGACTGATGCAACCGCTCATAATTGTAAAACTCGAAATAGTCTTTCAAACCTGCTCTGGCTTGACTGACTGTATCAAACTGGCGTAAATACACGCATTCGTACTTTACTGACCGCCAAAGCCGTTCTACAAAGATATTATCGAGTGCCCTGCCACGACCGTCCATGCTTACAGCAATGCCCGAATCAATCAGCGGCGTGGTAAATCTTGGGCTGGTAAACTGCGAGCCTTGATCCGTATTAAAAATCTCACAGCGTAGACCATTGTGCAGTAATTTGCCCACCGTATCAATGCAGAAATCTGCTTCAAGTGTCGTTGATAGCGACCAGTCTAAAACATAACGGCTATACCAATCAATCACCGCCATCAAATACACAAACCCTTTAGACAGGCGAATGTATGTGATATCGGTACTCCACACTTGATTACAGCGGGTGATGGGTACATTCCTAAGCAAATAGGGATAAACTTGATGCTCAGGATTGGGCTTACTGGTGTTAGGATGCTGGTAGATGGCATCTAGCCCCATTTGCCGTAATAGTCTGCGTACTCGCTTGTGATTGACACGATAGCCTAATTGCCTCAAATACGCTGTCATTCGTTTGACCCCGTAAAATGGGGTTTTGGTATATTGCTCGTCAAGCAGGTTCATCAGGGTGATATCAAGCTCGCTGATGGGCTTTGGCTGATAATACAGACTTGAGCGGTTAATACCGAGCAGTTCACATTGTTTACGGGTACTGAAATCCTTATTGTCAGGCTCTAGCAGTTGTTTACGAGCATTCAAGGTAGCTGTGAGGACTTTTTTTTAAGCCAGTCTCGTTCACTAATGACTTGCCCTAATTGTCGATGAAGCTCATCGATAATGGCTTGCTGGGCTTGTTCGTTGTCGTGCTGTTTGGTGTTAAAGGCACTTGGTATAACAGCCAAGGCTTGCTTTTTCCAGTTGCTGATTTGGGTTGCATGAACACCGTATTCAGCAGTCAGCTCATTGATCGTTTTTTGCTCTTTAATTGCTTCAACAGCAACTTTGCTTTTAAATTCAGCATTATGACGTTTACGAACTTTTGTCATTAGATAGACCTCTTTTCTTAAGGGCTATTCTATCTTATTTGCTACGATTTTTTGGTCTAGTTTTCTGGGAGTATTATACTCCCCTGAGAAGCGTCAATTAATTTCCATTTAGTATCAATAATTAAGTCGTTTACATCCTTAGTTTTAGCTTCTAATAAAATATCAGGTCTTAGCAAAAACATCGGATTGTCAATTTGTTGACATAAGCTTTTAGATTTCACTTGGGGACGAACTTTATAATCTTTTAATGTCCTTTTAAGATGATAAAGCACATATTTTTCAAAGAGAACTTCCATAGGGAAAAGCATACTTATACCTTTCCAATTGCCTTTAGTAGCAAAGGGACTTAACTCGAATAAGATAATCTTACACCACGGTTTGATTCCTTCGTAATAACTCATCAGGCGTGAAGTTTGCCATTTTTCAAAGTCTTTGCTTATCTGCTGACTAGTTGGAAGCTCACTCGTAATAAGTCTTAATTCATTAGCTAATCGCCAATTACTTGGATTTTTAGTAATTTTGAGTATTTTCCTTAAAGCCGTCGCAATTAGTCGGTTTTCGGCTCGATTGGGATTGAACTCATCATAATTAATTGGAAATAAATGTTTTTGACAAGGCGATTGACGCATATGTTGTGAATGATTCAATCGACCTTTCAGATACTTTTCTTGGACATCAACGGCGTTATATTCGAATCTTAAGCCTTTTTTGATGAGTTTATCCAATTCTTGTAAAAACTGAGTAATGACCCATTCATTAATAGGGACGTTGAAGTGACTGATACTAGCTTCTCCTGCTGTTTTAGGTGTTATGTTTAGAGAAACCTTGAGCATTTTTTGTAGTAAAAAACGCTCTTTGCTTATGATAGTCTCATCATCAGTCATAGGGTCGACATGCTTTGGTAAAATTTCAATGACTGTGCCTGATGGTGTTTCAATCACCCCTACATACTGGGTAAGTTGAATTGTGCCTTTCCCTGCCAACCTAAAAATCGGGTTATCACTATCTTGAGTGAAAGCTGTACACAAATAATCAAAGTCTTGCAGTGAAATAACAGCAAACTCTAATGGTGCTTGTGAATTTTTTATCGATTGTTGAGTAGATAAGTAAGCAAACTCTCTGACTGTAATTATTTTCATGATTTCTTAACTAATAACAATCGCTATTTAATGATAGTCAAATAACTTTGGACATCTTCAAAAGCAGAGTCATCAATTTTCCAAAGTTCTCTGTTTTCGTAATAATTTAAATCGTCTTTAAGAGTTGTCGTGAATAACTTATCAATGGAAACTGATTCTTTTTTTAACATACCATTATCATTTAATACCATATTGATTTTTGACCAGTCTTCAAAAAAATACTCTTGTAATAAAGGCAAAACTTTTCTTTTAAATATATTTGCAAGGTCTTTCATTGTAGATTCGTGGTTAAGGGACATAAAATTTGCATGGCCAATACAATGTTCTTTATCAAGCAATACTTCAATTCTAAGATTAATTTTATGAAGCAAATTTTCTAGGTTAATTCCTTCAATCTCAATTTCTTTTAGTTCTTCAGGTTTAGGAGGCATTTCAATAAAAGTAAAGCGTCGGCGTAGAGCAATATCGATACCTGTTAGTGAACGGTCAGAGCTATTCATTGTGCCAATGATATAAACATTGTTAGGCACAGAAAACTTGCGTTTTGAATAAGGTAAAATCACAGAAATTTCTTCAGCCTCCCCCTTTCGTTTATCTGGTTCAATGAGTGTTATAAGCTCGCCAAAAATTTTCGAAATATTGCCACGATTGATTTCGTCAATAATTATCACAAAGTTCTCATCACTGAAATCGGTAATACTATCTTCTGATAATAACTCTGTAAGCTTTTGATGATCAATATGTGCAAGTTGATAAAAAGCAGGCATAGAGAAATTTTTGTTTGCTTTTAATAATCTTTCATTTGGGAGGCTTGGACTATATTGACGTAACCATTGAACTCGACGCATTTGTCTATAATCAGGTAGTTCATCATCCTCACTATCAAGAAACTCATAATCTCCAATAACTTTCCCGATAGCTCTAAATTTATGATTTCCATCAGAAACGATAACCAAATCATCCTTTTTCATTAAGTTTTTAAAATTATGAATAAAAGAAGCTGCTTTAGGAGAATTCTTTAAATATTCCTCGTATCCATGAGATTGCATGTAACCTTCAACTTCTTTGTAGTTATTGCAATTTGAAAAATTTAAATCTTCTCCCCAACCCAGTAATATACAACTGTTTTTCATGCAATATTCATAAATTTCTTCATCCTGTCCAGAACGCCCTAATGACATTTTCCAAGACTGAATATTCGCCAAATTAACAAAATCTTCTTCAGAGGGTTTTATTACTTTAGTTGTCGCATTTTTACAAAGTTCAAGAAAAACACCATCTTTAACAGGATACTCTAGAGTTTTAATTTTATTTCCATTTTCAAGTTCTGTTTCAAATGATTCTGCCCTAATTCCCTCAATAAAATCCTCATAGCTAAAACTTTGATGGAAAGTAACAAACTTGACCTGCCCTCTGGCAACAAATTCGTCAAATTTAATTTTTAACGTCTCTCTATCATAAGAATTATCTTCTGACTCTAATTCTTCAATTAGACTAGGGTCTAAAATCTTTAAAGCTTGGTCAATAGTATGATAGGTCTTACCTGTTCCCGCTGGACCAAATAATATTTGGTTGAGGGGTTGCTTGATAATACTAATGTTAAGTTCATTATCAGATTCTGGCTTATCATTCTGATTTTTTTCTGGAATGGCTTGTTTATATTTTTCGACCAAACTATTAGCGTAATCAAATAATGGTTGTTTTCCCATTTGTACTTTTAATTGTGAGTAAGCTAGTGGATAGGTTATTGAATTGTTTTTGGTAATAGATTTTAGCCACGATAAAGAAAATATCGGCATGATTATGGGGTTATCTCTGTCTTGATATAAAAATGCAATTTTCCATTTAACCATTGGGCTAATATCAATCTGGCTAAGTAAATTAATATCTTGAGCTTTTACAGCAGCAATAATTTTTAGAATATTATTTTTAATATTCTGAAAAGCTTCATCTTTAGATGAGCCATATTTACCATACCAAGCATATTGACTATCACAGATAATCCCATTTGCAATAAACTTCTTAGTTGTATTTTTTCGATTATAGATACCAAATTTAAGTGCAGTTGAGCCACGAATCTCAGCAATATTTCTTGTACCAACCTCAACCCAATAGGTAAATGTAGAGTTATCACCTGATTTAGTATATTGCTCTAAAGTCATTGATTTTACTTTATCAATTGGCCAATTTTTTAAAAATTCGTTCCATATTTCATTTGGTTGGTTAGTACTCATATTCAAATTCCTTCAGTTAGATTTTTATCATTACTTTCATGAAAGGCACTATCAGATAATGGGAAGTTTCGATACCATGATACTGATGCTTTTCATACCATGTCATATCCTGCTGATAGAAGTGAGTAGTAGTAAATCCTGCCAGTTCAATATTCATGTTGCCTAGTTTTTTGGTTAAATTGCTTGAAAATTGACAAATCAGCTGATTCTTTGGTGAATAAAAACCCGATGTCATTTTATGCTGATTCCAGTCTTTGATAATAAATCGACTAAACACATCATCTGATTTTCCCCAACCATCTTTAACAAAAGTATTAATAACAAACTGTCGTCCTTCTTCACTCACTAGGGCTTTTGGTGTCAATACAATTTCTTCCAGTTGCAAGAATCGATGAAAGCATAGATAGTTTGGCTTACTGACCGCTGGAATGGTAAGTTCTTGCCCTTGTTTAGCCAATAAATCCGCCAATATGTGATGATGATTTTGTTGGTGTTGTAAGACAGTAAGCGATTGTTTGGCTCGAGTGAGAGCTACATACAAAGGTCTGATTGTATCTTGGCTATTGTCTTGGTTTCGATGGTAGTTACTCACTTGGTCAATGACATAGATATGGTCAAATTCCATACCCTTAGCACTGTGATAACTGAGCAGATAAACCGCTTTTTCACTGTCATATTGGCTTATTTCAAGCTGTTGTAATACTTGCTCATAGGTGACATCAGCTAAGTCTGCGACACTCCCTAAGATAGCCTGCCACGCCTTATCCAAAGGGTTTAAATGCTGTTCTTTTCGCCAATTTTCTAAAAACGTGGTCACTTGTCCATTAATTATCGCCAAGCGTTCATTATCCAAAAACTGGTATAAAGCCTGTCCGATAAAGCTATTTAAGGGAATTAACTGTTCGCTTTCGTTATAGCGTTGACTATTGATGCCTAAGATTTCTAAATAATGCTGTATCGCATCAAAGTCTTGCCATCTGGGGGCTAAAATGGCGATGGTTGGCTTATGCTCTAAACTTTCGAATTCAGCCAGTTTGGCTTGAATATCGTGGGCGACCCAGCTTGCCATATCAATGCCTTTTTGCTGATGAAATGTGCCATAGCGAATCGGTAAATCTGGGTGAATATGAGTAGGCTTGATGCTATTATCAGCATCTTTTAATCGCTCTTCATTGGGGAGTGACTGGCTGATAAATTCATTAGCAAGATTGACGATATTATCGGCACTGCGATAATTATTGAGCAGATAATATTTCTGTGAAACGTCAATATGGTAGTTTTGTTCAAACTGCTGAATAAACTTGATACTTGCCCCACGAAACGTATATAGATTTTGGTCATCATCACCCACAACCATTAGATAACCACGTTGTTCATAGTTGCCTGACGATTGATTGTCAGTGGTCTCTTCTTCGGTTTCCGCTTCTTGCAAATCAGCTAATAACCCAATCAACTCGTATTGATACTCATCAATATCTTGGAATTCATCAACCATGATGTACTGAAAATACTGGGGGGTTTCTTTAAGCTGGGCAATCGCTTGTTCAATCAGCCATTGGTAGCGGGCATTATTTCGGCGTTTATCGTCATTTTTTTCTTCATTTAGATGAGCAATCCGAGAACAAATTTCATCCAATTGTTCATTGGTGGCATCTTTTTCTGACAGTCCTGTGATTTGGCGGGCTAAGGCATGGAAGGTCAAAATTGTCACACCATTGGCATTGTTTCCCACTAAAGCTTTTAAACGGTCTCGCAATTCACACACTGCCAAACGGTTATAAGCCAAAATCAGAATTTTCTCAGGCTTAATCTCTTCAATCATCAACAGATGGGCAACCCGATGCACAACCACTGTGGTTTTGCCCGAACCAGGTCCTGCCAAAATCATGGACGCACGGCTTTTATCTTCGATGATTTGTTTTTGTACATCGCTTAAATAGCTGGGCAAAATCAGTTTTTTATAATCTTTGAGGTAAGGGCGAGTGACATCGGTTTCTTTGGGGATATATTGCTCAATCACGTCGGTTAATGGCTTTCTAAAGTAGTCTTCCATCAGTGAGCGTTTGGTGTCCATGTCGCTACCCAGCCAATGATTTAACACATGAATCCGCATACAACGGTCTTCATAATGTTGTTGTAAGTAGCGATAAGCGACGGCGTTATATGGCTTTTTGGTTTTATTTGCACCAATAAAGAAAATCGCATTGGCATCATCGTCAAGCCGTGATAGCTCAATAATGCCCAGTTTTTGAAGTTGTTCAAGTTGGTGCAAAATAATTATTGGTGAAAGGTTAAACTGCTCGGCAATATCGTCCAACGAGAAATTTTCGCCGACTTCTTTCCCCTTCCCATCAAGCTTGGCAAAAATATACTCATCCAGCAATGGGGCAAGCTGATTCAGTTGCTGTTCAGCAAGAGTTAGCCAATTGTGCCAGTTATCACTAAGTTGCTCAATCCCTAGTTGCTCTTTGGTTTCGGCGGTCGAGCTGACAGTAAAATACTGGCGTGAATGATGGCGTGTAGCAATGATATTTAGCGCTCGCAACATTGGGAAAATGTCTTTAGCCGTGCGGAACTGATACTGATGAGACACAAGCCAATTATCTAGGGCTTTGCTATCAAAACGCTCAAACCCATCCACACTATCCATCTCTTGATAATGTGTTTGAAAAAAATTGCTAACAATAAAGGCTTTTAAGGCATCAAGCATACGCTTTTTTTTATTAAACTCACTTTTTAGATGTCTGACCGTATAGTTTAAGCGAATATTGACCACGATTTCCCATTGAGCAAATCCTAGTTTGACCAATTGACGAAGTAGGTTAAGTAACTGCTTGACCGAATAGCCTAACGCTACCGCAAGCTCGGGTAGATGATAACGATTGGGCTGTTTTTCAATGATTTTATAAATACTGGTTTGGGTCGGTAGGTTATCGTTAATTTGCTGTAATTGATTGTACAGTTTAAGCAGTTTATTATGCTCCACTGTGGGACTCTGCAATAGTTTAATCGTAATGAAAGCAGGTTGTTGTTCTTTTTCAATCAACAAGCCATAGCGTTCTAAAGCCAATAGAGCTACACGAATTTGGGTGTTAAGCTGCTCCGCATCATCGTCAATGCCCAAAATCGGCAACAGTAAATTGCCTGCAAACCATTGGTCACTAGGCTGTCTGCTCAGAATCGGTCTGATTTGTTCCCAACAGTTTTTTAAGGTGTCGGTATTGGGGATACGAGAATTACGTTCTTGTTGGAATTGATTTTCGATGTCGCTATTGTCCCACAGCATAAAAGCGTGGGCGTGTTCATGGGATTTTCTTGCCCCACGCCCGATTTCTTGCACATATGATTCAAGATTGTTTGGCACACCACTATGGATGACGGTATGAATCCCTGCTTTATCAATACCCATACCAAAAGCATTGGTACAAACAACCACGTCCAATTCATTATTTTTAAACTGTTGTAAGATTTGCTTTTTCTGCGATTCATCAAGTTTGCCATGATAAGCAACTGCTTTGAGATTTTGTTCGGCAAAGTGTTTGGCGTACTCTTCGCAGGCTTTGCGGTTTCTCAGGTATACAAGGGCAATACCTTGCTCTGGATGTTCAGGATGGTTTTGTTCATACAAGGCATGACGTTCACGCAAGATTTGATAAATTCTCGTCATGCGGTTTTCTTTAGGCACTTGTTCAAAGTGTGGCGTGATATTCTCTCGCCAAATTTTTAGGCTTTCAACAGGTGTGCCATACTGCACCAAAGGCTTATTATCCGTTAAAGCCATCAGTTTATTGACCAATTCTTTATCCAAATCTTCTTTGACACGGCTCGATGCAGTAGCGGTCACTAGGCTGACTTTTGGGGCAATGAAATCATAATCTCTAGCAGGCTCATCAACGGTTTTGGGCGTATCTTCTGCCAGCAGATCAAATTGACTGTCATGTTTACTAGGCTTTTTCGCTATTGCTTCAATGCTTGACTTTACTTTTTGAGCGATATCTGGGCTATAACAAGCGATAATATGGTCAGCAATGCGCAAAAAGTCAGGGCGAAAATCGGTGCCCCATTGGCTTAAGGTATGAGCTTCATCCAGTACCCAAAATGCAGGCGGGCGATTTTTAAGCAATTGACGAATACTATGAGTTCGCAAGCGTTCTGGGCTTAAATACAGGATGTCAATATCGCCTTGCCATACCCCTGTGATAATGCTTTTTTGCGTTTCGGGGGTTTGTCCTGATGTTAGGTAAGCGATACGACTTTCATAGTTGGGCAGTTGCGTATGTAGATTAATGACTTGATCTTCGATTAAGGCTTTAAGCGGTGAAATAACAACCGTAAGTTGGCGTTGATACTTACTAAAAATCAATGCAGGTAATTGGAAAGTTAAACTCTTTCCGCCTCCTGTTGGTAAAATTCCCAGTGGGATATCTTGATTGGCAAGGGTAGCTTTGACAATTTGCATTTGACCATCACGCAATTTGTCAAAGCCAAAAAACGCTTTGCATTGGCTGTTAATCCAATCTTCATTAGGCTCATGAATTTGCCAAAAAATTGATTCGGCCTGCTGAAAGCTGACTTTATACAAAGGGTGTTTGCTAATCCATACAGGACGGCGAGCTTGCGGTTTGGCAAAATAGCGAAGCCAGTTAACAAAACACGCTAAACCCAGATATTGCCAAGGATTGGTGTTCTCTTTCGGTGTGATTTTTTGCTGTTTGAGTGTATCACAAGCTTGCTTTAGCAATGCAATAAGCTCATATTGATTGCCTTCGGGCATTTCGCTCGTGATTTTATCCCAGTCAAAGATACAGTCATTATCGACATAAAAATACTGTTCGTTGGATAACTGCTCAAGATTGGGCAATAGTTGATGGTATAAAAACTGGCTATCCAAGGATAAATTATCCCATGCTGTTAGACACAGCTGAAATATTATCCGACTTTCGATACAGTCGAGCACAGGATTGTTATAAGCGGTATTGGCTTTATAGAGTTTGGCTAACGCATGGGTCGGCTGATGTGGAATCAACAGGCAACTAAGGATAAGCGTATCCCATGTTTTGGCTTGCCAATCAGCCAACGTGTCATTAGCAATATTCAACTGCTCAATACCGCTGAAAAAATCTACCAATCTTGGCAAATCAAACTCAATTAAATTATGCCCGCCTAAATAGTGAGCCGTCTGAAAAATCTCAAAAAGCTGGCTTGCATTGTTATTAAACAACGTTTTATCAAATTGCCAATATAAACCATTAGCGATAACTGCTCCGTCAAGCAGTTTTTGAGTGTCTGGATCAATTTCTAGGTCAAGCCACATGATAGTATCTGGCTTTAACTTAACTTGGTCTAAAATCGCTTGGATGTCGTCTACTGCGGTTAGGCTTTCAAAATAGTCGCTCAGATTGGATTGTATGTATTCACCTAGCCCTGCAATGGGATTAGGTTCTTTAGGGGGTTGTGAAATAGGTTCGATAAATTCTAAATCAGTCGTCATGGGCTTCATTTATTCGAAGTATTGAATATTAAACTTATATCTGCTATTTATAGCATAGCAGATATAATGCTAGATATTTTAATAATTATTGGTTGTAATGAATTGTTATGGATAACTTTTTAATTATTGGTCATAAGGAAATATCATGAAGTTTGTGTTGCATGAAGCACATCGCCCATTATCTGATATGGAAGAGATGAGAACGTTATATGAAAATCTGGTTTATTCTGACTTTCTACTCTATCAGTATCGAGAAGGCAACTTTACGCTTGATACACTTATAGACATGATAGCTCTACCAAATATAGCAATCACGGAAGAAGCGATTGACCAATTTAGTAAAAATAGTATTCAGGTAAACAATCTATTTAAAAATTGGTTTTTACAACTTGGCTTTTTTGAAGATGAAAAACTTTATCAACGAATTAATAGTCTCGATAAAATCATATTAAGTGCTAAGTATGGTAAGCCTTTTGCTTATCGCTATGAAAGCCTTGTACCAATTGAAAATTTGGTGCTCAATAGTAAAAGAAATTTTTGGCAACATTTTTACGGCATTGTCGGGTTATATCATCATAAAGAAAGCTTGGAGCGAAGAGATCATGCTAAGAGAAAATTGGTTGAAAAAAAACGAGCTGAAGCCAAAGAAATTGAGCCAATTCACTCATATAACAAATTTATTGAGTTTCTCTGTCCTGAGTTGAATGGACGGATTTTATTTTGGGGAGAATATAATAAGGCTCTTTACAACGCTGAACCCGAAGAACTAGCTACTTTTTTTAATTGGATAAATTTCTATCGAGAATTCATAAGCAATTCTCCAAAAATAGACTTTGAAAATATTGCTCAACATGAAAAATTGGTTTTAGCTTTATTAAAAGAATACGCTCAATCCTACTTTTCACTTTTATCATCCAAGCATTGGAAAGTTATTCTTGAATTCTTAAGAAAATATTCATCAAATGAAAGAAAGATTATCGAAATTGCAGGAGTATTTCAGAATGAGACTAAAAATAATGAAGCAGTCAGAGATTTTGAACGACTGGCTATATTTTTCGATGCCGATAAATATATGCTTTATACCACATATAATGGTCACTTATCTTATGATTTGAGCGTTGCGCACAGAAGAACATATGAGAAATGGGAATTGGAGAATGATAACTATTTAGATTATTTCGCAAAAGTCATAGCTTTGGCTGAAGAATCTCGTAATACCCATAAGGTTATAAATATTAAGACTTTAGAAAACACTTTCTCTGAAAGGTTACGCCATAATTTTTATCCTGTAAGCAAAAGCCTGGTCGATGAATGGATTGAAAAAAGATTGAATTACGAGCGTTACCTAAATGCAGAATATATAATCAAGGAAATTTCTCAATTTATCTTTGACAATGAGAGTTTTCTAAAAACTCATTCAGATAACATATAATCAATATTAATGTTATTAAATATTATAAGAGTTATCAGCAGGCTTTGTGCATAGAGAATACTTGCTTTAGAGCCTAGTAAATGTACAACTTGTTGAAATTAGATGTACAAATTATTGAAAATAGATGTACGGATTATTGAATTAAGATGTACAGATTATTGGTATAGGTGTACAAATTATTGAATTGAAAACTTGGTTAACTTTTGTAACCGATGTCACTTAAGGTCACTTACGATTTCATGCTTTTTTTGTCCATTCTTATAATTAAGCGAAATGCTTAATAACGAGTGGTATGATGGCAGAGGCAAATTTTTACTGTAAGAGTAGTGATAAAATCATGATTACCAAATCCAATACCTTAGTCGAAGCTGGCTATGACTTGACGATGGCAGAACATGATTTAATGACGCTTGCTATCAACAAAATCCATAAACTACAATCCGGTGGTAAGCAAGTGATGATTACTGCCAAGGAGTTCGCTGCCGCTAATCAGGTCAGTGACATTTACGCTTATAAAACGCTTAAAGATACCGCCAAAACACTGGGTGAAAAAAAACTAAAATTCACGCTTTATCGTGACCTTTCAATCATATCTGACAAAGAAGAAGATAAATTATCAGTGCTTAAACCGCCTCATAATAACTTTACAACACTTCGTGCGGAGTACAATTGGCTACAGGGTATCTCCTACCAAGACCAACAGGGATATCTGTTACTGCATTTTTCTGACCCATTGGCGTTTTTGATTGAACATACGGGTAAAGCATACACCAAATACGACTATGTCAAAACCGTAGCTTTCACAGGAGCAAGTAGTAAAAGAATCTATGAGTTAATAACCAAATGGCAAAAACTGGGTAGTACCCCTGAGATGTCTATCTTTGAGTGGAAAGATTTATTTGGCGTGGCTGACAAGTACCCGAAGGTCGCTGAATTCAGACGGCGAGTGCTAGACCCTGCTATTGAGCAAATTAACAAGCAAGGCGATTTTAAACTTGAGATCGCCCCAATCAAGGCAGGTCGCAACATCACTCACTTTCGTATCGATATTAGCGTTAAAAAGAAAACCGATACAGCGGAAATTAGCGAGTCGAGTGTCAAAATGCTTCATCTTCTAACAGCTTCACAAGCCAGTACCTTTGCAGTCAAGCTTGCCAATGATACCAATTTTGGCAGTAAATTTGCTCGTTCTGGTGAATCAATGAATGCCTTTATCAGTCGAATTTCTCAAGAATTACAGCGAGAGCAGGACAAGGTAACGTTATACATGCCGTACTTGTCAAAGCTTGGATTTAAATGCTAAACCATTTTTTAAACTTTACTTTGAAGCCTGTTCATCAGGCACGTATTCAAAAATTTCCCCCATTGTCACGCCCAAAAAATCACACAATTTATCTATCGTATCAAAATCAATTTGTGTTGATTCGTCTTTATAAATCTTATGCAACGTGGTTTTGCTAATGCCCGTCTGCCTTACCACATCTGCTACACGCAATTTTCTTTCAGCCAATAATAACGGCAAGCGATTATTTATCATCATTCACCTCTGGCTCTTTTAGAGCATCTTCTGTGTCATTAGGGATATGCTCAAACAGTTCATCAACAGTCACTTCTAAAAATGCACACAGCTTATCAATCGTCTCAAATTCTATTCTAGTGGATTGTTCATTATAAATTTTATGCAAGGTCGTTTTGCTGATGCCTGTTTCTCGGACGGCATCAGCGACTTTTAGCCTTTTTTCGGCCAATAAAAGCGGTAATTTACATTTAATCATAAAAAAGTACCATAAGAGTTGTAAAAAGTACTTGCTCAATTATAAAATTATGGTAAAGTATACCTCAGATAGAAAAAATACTATCTCAATTATACTTTTTATAAGGAGTCTATGATGACACAAACGTATCTTACCACAGAAGAGCTTTCTGAGCGTATCAAATACAACCCTCGCACGATTCGTACACGTCTAAAAGACAGTGTGTTGATTGAAAATATTCACTACATCCGTCCCTTTGGTGGTCGCAAAATTCTATATGTTTGGGAGCGTATCGAAGAAGATATGTGCAAACCTGCCATGAGCCTAATCAACGGCATGGCGCTACAATAAGGAGTAATGAAATGGCATCAATAAGAGCTAGGCATGGCGTATTAGTGGTGGATTTTCGCTACCACAATATTCGTTGCCGTGAAAAAACCAATTTGACTGATACACCTGCCAACCGCAAAGCCTTGGCAAAGATTATTGAAAAGATGGAAGCAGAAATCACATTGGGGATTTTTGATTATGCGGCTTATTTTCCCAAGAGCGACAAAATTGAGCAAATGAAACAGCTTGATGACCGAGTCGAAACGTGTGTCAGTCGCAAACCCATGTTTGGACAGTTTAGCCAGACTTGGTTTGATGAAAAGCAAGTCGAATGGCGACCAAGCTATCAACAGAAAATGCGAATTATGCTGGATAACTACCTTTTGCCATATTTTAAAACAAAGCCATTACATACCATTAAAAAGGCAGACTTGCTTGATTTCCGTAACTCCCTCGCCAAAGTTCGTTACGGTAAAGACAATCAAACAAGTCTGTCGGTAGCCAGAATCAATCAGATAATGATACCTCTGCGTATGATACTACAGGAAGCCAGTGACCGCTATGGCTTTGAAACACCTTTTAAAAATATCAAAAATTTAAAAGAAGAAAAGCCTGATGTTCATCCATTTACGCTCAGTGAAGTATGGCTTTTTCTAAATAAAGTGCGAGCCGATTACAAACCCTATTATACCACTCGTTTTTTTACAGGTATGCGAAGCAGTGAGATAGATGGTTTGAAATGGGAGAATGTCGATTTTGACCGCCGAGAAATCAAAATTCGTTCTGCGATTGTTGACGGTATTGAAGGTCCGACCAAGACTTACGGCTCAAACCGTGAAATTGCCATGTCACAGCTTGTATATGACGCATTAATAGAGCAAAGATACCATACTTATGGAAAATCAGACTATGTGTTCTGCAATTCACAAGGTAAGCCATTGGAGCATCGCAACGTCAATCGACGTATTTGGACACCCACGTTAAAGCTATTGGGGCTCAAACATCGCAGAGCGTATCAGACTCGGCATACCGCTGCTACCCTTTGGCTTGTAGCAGGGGAAAATCCCGAATGGATCGCCAAGCAAATGGGACATAGTAGTACCGAAATGTTATTTCGTGTGTACAGCCGTTATGTGCCTGATATGACTCGTCAAGATGGCTCAGCAATGGACAGCCTGCTATTGGCAAGCAAACAACTCGCTTCTGAAAGAAACAACAGTCAACAAGATAATGCTAAAAAGGACAATAACTAATGAACAATACAAATCAACTATTGCAGCAACTACTTGGACAAAAAAATGATTATGTGAGTGCTGAAGCATTACAGCTAGGAAATGAATTAATCAAAGAGTTCGATATCATGCCAACCAAAGAGTTAGCAGAGTTTTTGGAGATTGAGTTAGATGTAAACGGCCAAAAGGCGGTGCGTATTTGGACACAGCGTCAATTACATCGCATTGACCCAGATGAAACGGATAATGAGCGTTATCGGCAGTTACGCCATCTTTTTGATAAGCAGTTTCCAGAGTCAATGTTAGGAGGCTATGATGAGTAATAGAGAGCTAACAAGCTACAATATAATCTACGATCCAATATTGACGCCAGAGCAGGTTAAGGCGTGTAATTTTTACCTTACTCCAAATTTCGATGAGGAAAGCAAACCCACGCACATCGTTTTTATGAATATGGCCTGTGAGATTTATGGCATGACATCCGATGAGTTGGCTTGGGCATTGAGTAAATTGCGGTTATATAGCAACGATATTTTATGTATTCACTGTGGTATAAAATATTTGATTAATGAACCGATACAATATCATCAAATGCCTAGCGATTGGGAAAATTGGGAATGCGATACGTGTCTTGCATTTTTAGGGCAATCCATGCAATTTAACCAAATGATTGATTTATACCCTGTCAATAATAATGATTGGGAACGAGATGATGATAGTGACGATGTGCCACCTTTCTAAAGATCCACTAAATGACACTGACCTGACAAAAAAGCCACTAAGTTTTTAGTGGCTTTTTTTCTGTAACATCGCATGTTAACCCCTATAAGCTTACCTAGAATAATTTCAGCTAAAATATAGGTCGGGGTATGCTATAGTAAATCAAAAGCCTACCGCATGGATGTCACATGAATTTTGTCGACGTTGAACCCACCTTAGAGAATTACTGGCGAGCCATTATCTTATTTGGCAAAAATACCGCTTCTTACAAATTCGCTCTTGCCAAAAGTCTGATTGATGTCAGTCTTGAATGCCAATCCGACTTAATCAGCCTTGATGATTTAGCCTTGCCGTATGCCTTGCACCTTGCCGAACACCTTAAACACAGCCCCAAACAAAGTACCGGTAAGGTAGGTCAATTTATCCAAGCCTGCCAAGATTATAACGCTGGCAAAATCGATGAAGATAGACTGATTCAAATCACCAAAAAAGAAGGCTTTAAATACGTGCTCGATGCCTTTCATGTGGTTAATACCAAAGCCGTCACTGAGCGGTTTTATGATATGGTGAATGAAGAGTTTTTTATTGACGAGCGTAAATTTAACAAAGGTATTCGCTTAACGGATAATTTGTTTAAATTGTTTTATATCTATGACAACTCAGCCAAAGACTTAAATCAAGAAACCGAGTCGCGGTGGAATTTGGTCGAAAAAGCGTGGGAATTAAATATCAATAAAAATCTCATAGTGGTGGAATTTGACCAACAAACTAAGCAGCTTTTTACTCAAGATGCCAAGCACCGCAGAACCAATATTACTACTTCTCGGGGTGCGTTAAATGGCTATCAAAAAAGCCGTTGTTTTTACTGTTTTAAAGAAATTAGTATTTCATCAGATGACGATTTACTTGCTGACGTTGACCATTTTTTTCCACATTTATTAAAGCCAGACGTTGCCAACGCTGGGTGTTGTCGTCCTGTCAATGTCGATGGCGTCTGGAATTTGGTATTGTCTTGTGCCGAATGCAATCGAGGTGAGAGTGGCAAATTTGCCCAAGTGCCAAGTATTGAGCTACTAGAACGCTTGCACACTCGCAATGAGTATCTGATAGGCAGTCATCATCCACTGCGTGAAACGCTGATTATGCAAACAGGCACAACCGAGCGCGACCGCAAATACTTTTTAGATAAATCTTACCGTTTTTCCAAAGAACGCCTCATTCATAATTGGCAACCCAAGCCACAAGGGTTGAGCATTTTTTAATGACCACGTTAGATTACTATCAAACCCATGCTAAAGATTTTTTTAGCCAAACTATTGATGTTGATATGCAAAATGTGTATCAGCCATTTTTAGAGAACTTAGCAGACGGTCAGCAAAAAATTTTGGACGTTGGCTGCGGCTCAGGGCGAGATAGTGTATTTTTTGCTAATCAGGGATTTGAAGTTGTCGCCATTGATGGCTCACAAAATTTAATTGATTTGGCCAAGCAAACTGATACGCGTATTGACTGGCAATGTATGACATTTGATGAGATAGCCACACAAAGCTGGCAAAATCAATTTACCGGTATTTGGGCATGTGCATCATTGCTTCATGTGCCTTTTGATGATTTATCTAAAATTTTAAATGAATTAATCACTTGCCTAAAGCCCAATGGTGTCTTGTATGCCTCATTCAAATATGGTGATAGTGAACGAGAAAAAGATGGGCGCTTTTTTTGTGATATGAATGAAGGCAGATGGGAAATTATTGAAGGTCAACTGGAATCTGCCAAACCGTTAAAGATTTGGCAGACGATTGATAATCGGGTGGATAGACAGGAGATTTGGTGGAATATTATTTTACTTAAACTATCAAATTTAGGATGACTTCTTAGAAAATTTTTAATTTCAATTGGTTTTGCTTAATTCTTTTCCCAACCCATGATTAACAGCCAATGTACGATATGTTTTATCATCACTGAATTGGGCTGTTTTTTTGTGGGCTTACCTTTATCATTTGGGCGAATCATACTGAGGCTGAACCCGCTATAAATCGGCTTTTGGGTAATATCTCCGTTAAATTCAGCAAATTTTTCATTAAATTTTTTGATAGCATGTCTCGTTTCTTTGTTATCAATCGGCATACTAAAAGACTTTTTACCTGTTACCTCATTAATTACTGTGGTCGGTGTGTATTTACAAATATTGATACGCCAATACTCGCTTGGGAGTATTTTTAATGCCGTTTCAAGATAGCCATAGAACTGCTTGGTTTCTTTGAATGGAAACCGAATTTCTGGTTTTGAAGGTATGGTTTTTTCATAAAAAATTTGTACAAATTCAGCCAATTCGCGTTTACCTGCTTTAGACTGGCACAATTTTTCAATATTATCAAAGCAAAGGTTTGCTAGGGCAACCTCTTGGTGATAGTGCAATGGCGTTGGCGTAATAATGGGATGAGATGACAGTTGCTGACGTTTTTGACTGACAAATTTATAATTGGGTGAGCCGTTTTCATGGATAATCAGTTTTAGGGCATTTTGATAAATTTGCATCGCGTCGTTAAAGTCAATATTAAGTTGACAGGCACTCGATAAATCTATGCCTGATTCGATATCACTCAGCATTTTCTCAATGACCAGACGTTTGTATTGACCAAAAATCAAAGATGATGGTGGATCTTGTAATGTTGTTAGCAGAGGCGTCTCAACAGCTTCCACTTTTATGGGTTGCTTGGCATTAGACTGTAATTTTTGCGTTGAAAGTGCATTGTTCATAAAGCTGCGAATATGCCATAGATTAACGACTTCATTATCAAAATCTACTGCGTCCTTGTGATATTGGTTAAAGCTACGCCTTGCTTTACCTGATAATTTGATGACAGTGGCTAAAGGTAATTGAATTTTGGCTTTTGACAGTTGATGATGGGCGATAATATCCGCGGTATGAACGTAAGAACTAAACGTGGTGTTCAAATCAGCATGCCCGGCAAAATCTTCCAATACTTGCCAAAAATTTGGGCTGACTGTCCTTTGTGAACCCAATGCAGCATGGCGAATGGCTTGCACTTGTTCACGACTATAATCAGTAAAATATTCAATCACACTATAATTACAGCGTAATATTAGCGCCATATTTGAGATGGCATTGTGACGAAAACTGTGCATACTGATGTCATGATAGCGGTTTTGTAAAATCGGGTCAGTTAAAATCCCGCGAAAGGGTAGTTCTACACTGTTTCTATCGATTGGTTGAGCATGGTGTGGTAGGGTAAATAAATAATGAGCGTTCTGTCGTAATTTCTGATGGAAATATTTTGTGAATGCAGCCAGTTCAGTAGGTTGCAACAGCACATTGAGCATAAAACGGCGGGTGGCATCATCAGATTTTAAATCGCGTTGTGCATGTGGTCTTAAGACAATATTGTAATCAATAAACCCCTGATTATCATACTCAATATCTGAAAGCCTAATTGATAGCACTTCCATAAATCGCATCCCTGTGCGATACAATAGAATCAGTATCAGTTTTAGCACATCTCTTAGCTTGTCATTAATAGACGGCTGGTTCTCGAGTTGCGTGAGCATATGCTGATATAGCGCGACAGGAATTAGACAGCTATTAACGACTAAGGGGTCCTTATCTCGATTTAATCTCAGATAGGGGGCGTTAAATTCTCTGACCAGTACGTCATGTAAGGATGCTAGCACAGTTTGGGTATAGCCCATTTTTAAGGTATTTTTTGTACTTATAATTTTGTCATAAATAAATTTATATTCAAAATCTTGCCAACCAATAAAATCTGCATCACGAGTTTCTGCCAAAAAATCATTGCCAATCTCTGATAAATAGCGTTGTAACGTGCTAGGTTTATTGCCTTTTTTAGCTAAGTCTATGAGCCATTTCACCAGGCGTTGCTGGTTAGCTAATAACGGGCTTTCAACGTAAAACCGCGCTAATTGACTGACAATTTGACTCTTCTGACCATTTAAAATGTTGCGAATGACTTTAACAATATCATCCTTAAAATCGCCTTCTAGATCAGGTGTTTTAGCGCTACTGTTTGAGGTTGTAAGCTGATCAATCACTATAGTCGGCTCGTTGCTAGTGATGGTAAGCGAAGCTTTAGTACGTGCATCGATTTTTATGGGGCTAAAATAGCGCAGCAGTTGCTCAAAAGTGATAGCAGTATGGCGTTGTCGACCGACTAGGGTTTCAACCATTTGTTGGTCAATCTTTACATTGGGTAGGGTTTGCCAAAAGATATTGATATGATTGAGGAAATTGGAATTTGCAAAGTTATCGGCGTTAAACTTTTCACCAACCAGGTCGCTCAGTCTGCGAATACATTCTGCATAACTGGGAAATTTGCTGCTTTCAGTAAAATGCGTATTGAGGTACACCAGCCAGAGCCGACTAACATCATTTAAAAACACCCATCTTGAATAATATAATTGAACCTCATCAGGGTTGTCATTATCTAACCTTACAATACGATTGGCATACTCGGTTGATGTTAATTCAATCGGTAGTAATAGCTGTTCTTTACCGACGTGATAAATAGTTGTTTTGTCTTTTAATGCTTGATATACCGCTTTTATGATCAGCGCTTCGTTATAACCGCCAAAGACGATCTGGGAAAATAATAACCAAGTCACACTATCGAGTAGGGTAAAGCTATTCTTAACTTGCCAAATTTGTAGGGCATTATTAACGATTTGCTCGGCTGTTTCTAAATATAAAAAATTGTCTAGATCATTGGTATTAGCGGGACGTTTAGGGATATTGGCTATAACAGGGGTTGGGAACGGTTTTAGATTTGCCTTACTACGTTGTTTATTGATATTGTTGAAAAACTTTAAGCGGTGAGCCATTGCAGCAGGTAGTTGAGTAGCCTTAAGCTGCTCATTGAATTGTTTTAAGATCCTTTCATACAATTTATCAATAAGTTCATCTTTTACTTGAATTTTATAACCTTCAGCACTGTCAACTTTCATTTCATTTAGAAAGCTTTGCCATTCGCTTTCACAAACTTGTTGGCTAATTTCAATCGCGTGTCTATTGTCAACTTTTCGAGCGCTTTTAAGCGCTTGTTGTCGACGTTCATAACCAAATAACTCAGAATTGGGCATGCGTTGGTTTCCCATGTTTTTTAAACTCGCTAGTACTTTGGGGAAGCAAATGAATCGCTTGTAACTTGTGAATTGTCCATTCACATTTCTGGATAATACCTGTAAGGATATACATGATCCTGCTTGTCCAGTGTTCCTCGATGTTACATTTCAATTTTTACCTATCAGCTTGATATGTCGATGGTGTAAACACGTTATGACGGATATGTCGATTTTCATGCTAAAAATCGACATATCGTATTTTAGTGTCGATCCTATCGACATGAAAACTGCTTATGTCGATTTCCTGATGGAATTTCGACATATATTCGAGTGTTATTGCTGATGGAGATGGTCTATCACCTAAATTCGACTAAACTCGCTTACCACATACCTTAATTCTTCCAATGAGCTATCATGCAATCTGCTGTAATTGGAGTTTTTGAGCTAAATTATCGTAGACATGTCGAACCACGATGATATCACCCACACTCATTGACGAATGTTTTTGCCAGGTTTCTTGTCCAAACATCTCATGCGCAAATATGGCCGAAATAATGGCTTCATCAACTTGCTGCTCTAGCAAAAAACGTTGCCCAACATGACGTGTCCAATCTGCTTTGAACTTAAAATTTTCTGCTAATTGTTTTTGAATAATCGCAGGTCGCATACTTGCCATATTGCCCTTGGTATCTAACCAATTAATTAAAGGACGTTTAGATTGTAGAATTTGCTCAATCTGCTGAGCTAATGCAGGATTTAATCGTCCAAACTTGGCAGAAAATTTTGACAAAAATTCCAAGTAATCTTGTATTGCTTTAACCAGAAAATCACAGATTGGTACAAGGCGTTGGGCATTGGTGGTGAAACGTTCTTCTTTGTCTTGAATCCAAGCGATTTTTCGGCTTAGATTAAATTGCTTCAAAAAGCCAGGTGCACTTTCCACCGCACGAATAGAAGTTAGAATTAGCGACACATGCCAGAGCCATAAGCTATAAGCATTAAACTTATCAATGTAATGCGTCTGGGTAATAAGCTGTTTGTGTAAATGCTCAAAGAAGCGTTTTACCAATGAATATTCAGGCGTATTTTGGCTACCGATACGAAAATTAGCATCTGGCTTCGTGCTGAAATAACCTAAATCTAAACAACTACGTTGATTCAGCAGTGCAATCGCTTGTTGATAAACCTCGAAAATTTGTATTTGTTTAAGAGAGGTATAAGATAGATCAGCACGTTTGCGAGCATTTCTGCCTGTAATAATACTAGCAATCTGTGTGGTCGTAATTTTCTGAATAAGTAAGGTATAAAATGCCTTTTCGATACGGGCTAAGCTTAGGTAGGGTAAATCCAATTCGTGACGTAAATCACCAATGACCGATTCAATCCATTGTGCCATCGGCTCACCTTTATATGCCAAAAAACTTGCCAACTCAGGAGGTAGCGGTAATTTTATTGATGACAAGCGATTTGCTAGAACATTCTCAATACCTACCTGCCGAATACGCAATGGGGTAATATCAAGCTTTATAAAAAAATCAAATTGTTGAGTTCGATTACTAACATCAACAATTCTTTTCTCATTATTATTAATATCAATGGACAACTGTTGGATCGAATAACCGGTGTGTAACGAAAGCAGTAAATAAGCCACAGCGCGCTTTTTATCTCTCTCGATATCTGCTTGATGAAAATACTGCCACAGCTTGCTACAAACATTTTGTATCACGAAAGGCGGTAAATGACGGATGTTGATCAGACTAAATAGCTCATTGCGGTTAGCATGGGAAACTTTTGCCTTGGTTCGAAGCTGAATTTGTTTTGGGGAAAATTTTTCGGTGGCTTTTAGGCTACGTTGTTCAAGAACGACGTAAGTAGGCAAATTATTATCAAGACGCTCGCGCAACGGATCAATATCATTCTGCGTTGATTCAATCTCTCTAACCTCTACCAATTCATCGGTATCATCATCAATATCATTGACAGCCAACGTTTGGGTATAGCTCTCGTCAATTTTTGGTTTTGCTCGCTGCTTTCTACCTTGAGTCTTTCGAGTAATGGGTTGGCGATGATGATAAGCAAATTCAAGCGTACGATAAATTGACTGTAGTTTTGATAAATTTGGGTGATTAGCGTTTTCGAAAATTTCTAGTTGTTGATGAACGTTTAAATAGGTTTGCTCTAGTGTATCTGCCTGCCAATTTTGATAGCAGTTTTGCCAGAGGGATTGATAACTAGACTTGGGTGTAAGCCACTTTCTTGCTTCAATCGCAGTTTCAGTGATTCGCCGAGTCAGCTTATTTTGGGCAAAATATAACAGCAAATGGCACAGTTTGGCTATCCAACGCCACTCATCCGAAGGGGCAATAGTATCTAGCGGGGGTAATACAAAAGTACTGCTAATAAACGTTTTGACCTCATAGCCTGTCTTGGTGGTCTTGCCCTTATAGCTGGCAAAAATCTCTTCAAGCGTATCTTGATTGAGCAGTGTGGTTGGTCTTTTTGGGATAGAAAAACCAATGAACTCTGAATCCTGAAGATTTAAAATCGTATAGAAAAAGTCTCGCAAATCCTGGGTATATGAATCTTGCTGTTCAGGGATAAGCAAGGCAATGTAATTATCCAAATCATCAAGCTTCATTTTGCATTTCTTCCGCTATCAAGTCCACAAATAAAGGCAAGGCATGCGGTTTTTTGCTTTGTTGCAATCTAGCTTGATAGTCATAATGATGCCTATCTAAGCCTAGTTCTTTTAACACGTTTGCAATCGTTAACTCATCCTCAAAAATCTCTTTAGCTATCTCATTCGGCATTGAACTTTTGATTGCTTGGTAGATTGTTGGATTAATGGGTTTTAACGCTAAAAAAGCATTCAGTAAATATGCCCAAGCTCTTCTTCTAATATCTATATCAGTCAACGCAAGTTGCCGAATCACAATCGTTTGTTGGTTCTGTATCAAACCCACCGATGCAAAGTCATCAAAAAAATAAAAGATTTCTTGATCTTTATTTGTAAGATCTTTAACTACATCGAATGTTACGGTTTTAGGCGTAAGTATTTTACGGTTTTGCCTAGGTTTGATAATTTCAAATAGTTCACAATAAATTTGATACTGTCTACATGCTAGTTCATGAACAACAAAGTTGTGAGCCGCGACAGATAGGTTCTTGGTGGGGCTTTTAGGCTTTTTCTGGGTAGTGTTTCTTGTCATTGGCGTATGTTACCTAGATCATCTCATTTTAGCTTTACCTAATGCCGTGAGGCGATATTGTGGGGGTATGGTCATTTCAATAAGTCCTACTACTAAAGCGGGGTAAAGGTAGACTTTTTAACGCATACCCCGCTTGCAAGTCTTCAACACTATTAGGCAGCTTAGCATTCTTGATCCTTACCTTTTCATTTAGAAAATATTAAATAAATATCGATAGAGAATTAATTTGACCTATCATTCCTTAAAAATACTATTAAACGTATATTTTAATTTTATTTAATAAATATTTAAGATAATATTTTAAATAAATTTTTAAATAAAAATTTATATATTTTTAATAATATAATTTACAAATTTTGCAAGAATAGGGTAGGGCAAAAATAGGTCGGTGTCATTTTTGATTTTATACAGCAAAATTAACGTGACCAAAAACTATCAAATATACATAAATATACACTAAAATTTTGAAATAATAAAGATAATAAAAAAGCTGAAGCCCTTTTAGATAAAGGAATTCAGCTTAATGTAAATTTAAGTATTTTAGGTGTACGTCATTGCCAAGGTCGGGGTATCTTAAGTGATTAGCAAAAAAGCCACTTTATAGCAAAGTGGCTTTTTTATTGCTTTAAAATCAGCAAATTAGATAATCTATTTTATTTAATTAGTACTCATTTGCTGTGACCCCGTTTTGTCACTAAGGCACATAAAAAAATCTTTGTGCCATAATTGTGCCTTAAATGTGCCATGGTTATTTCTCGACCAATCCGAAATCTGACTACAACCTTGATTTTTTTATTTAGATTGGCTTAACAGGGTTGCTTTCTGATAAATAAACTATGAGCTCATTGGTCATGCTTTTCAAACTTATCTCGAAGATAAATTAAGGCATGTCCCTCATTCACTTGAGCTTGGATTATTAAGCAAGCAAGGTAAATCATCGACTTAAAATTACGAGCTAATTTCTCATATTTCGTGGCCATACTACGAAACTGCTTTAACCTTGTAAACGTATTTTCTACTAAATGTCTGAGCTTGTATAAATAACTATCCAAATTGGGATTTGGCTGTTTGGCATTCTTGCATGTTGGTACGACAGTTGTCATAAATGGATTTTTGTAGTTCGTCCACCATGGCCTTGTCCAATTGGTTTATCAAAGCCCGCCCTAGCTCCACTTGCATGCTGATGACACCGTATGTAGCTTCCGTCACGGTACGAGTGTTTGTAGTGATGTAACACCCATTCTACGTCAAGGTATGCTCTACCTGCTCCCATAGTTCATCTGTCAGTGCGATTCATGCCATTTTTTCCTATACTAAATCCTATGAATCTAGGTGTATTTGGCACTTTTTATTTGCTTTTTGAAGTGAGGATATAGCCTAGTGAAAAATAAAATTATTTACCGTAAAGCTTTAAATCAGCGTTTTAGCTACATTGGAAAGAATAATTACCTGTCGTATGTGTTTCAATTGGCTCGTATTCATGATTCGGTTGAGGAGAAAAGGCAAGTGAGTGGGAATTGGAATAATATGAGTAATTATCTAAATGAGCGCCAGTTATAAACTTATATAATTTAGAAACACGACATTAAATTTGTTTGAATTTTATATTGACTTACACCCTAAAACCTTAATAAGCTCAATAAAATCCAATTAAATAAACTCAGATTATTTATGAAACTTATCGATAACATCAATAGCACTTTGGGAATAGATATTGGCAAGAATCTTAATAATCAATCTAAACTCAAAATTGCTGCTTCCTATTTTTCAATTTACGCTTATGCGGCCTTAAAACAAGAATTAGAAAAAGTTGATTCCCTTCAATTTGTATTTACATCACCCACATTTATTACGGAAGATGTAACCGAAAAACTCAAAAAGGAAAAACGAGAGTTTATTATTCCAAAAATTGATCGTGAAAGTAGCCTATATGGTACCGAGTTTGAAATTCATCTAAAAAACCAATTATCACAAAAGGCAATCGCTAAAGAATGTGCTGATTGGATAAGACGAAAAGCGATATTTAAATCAAACACTAGTAGTGCACCTATGCAGGAATTTATTAGTATTCAACAGCCCGAGACATCTCTGACATACATGCCAATTCAAGGTTTTACCCCAACAGGTTTGGGCTTTGAAAAGGGCAATGCCATATCTAACATGGTTAATTGCTTTGATGAGCAATCTACGACACAAACTTTTATCCAGCTTTTCAATCGGATTTGGCATGATCCGACCAAAGTAGAAGACGTTACTAGCCAAATCGTGCAGCATATCGAGTCTGTATATCAGGAGAATCCACCTGAACGGATTTATTTCTTAATGCTCTATAATATCTTCAAGGATTTTTTGGAGGATATCAGCACGGATGTCATACCCAATGACTTAACTGGCTACCAAGATACGGTAGTATGGAATAAGTTATTCAATTTTCAAAAAGATGCCGCTTTTGGAATTATCAATAAATTAGAAACTTATAATGGCTGTATTTTGGCAGACAGTGTCGGTCTGGGTAAAACATTCACCGCATTGGCTGTGATTAAATATTATGAGCTACGTAATAAAAGCGTATTGGTACTTTGCCCTAAGAAATTGGGGGCAAACTGGACCAACTATAATGCCAACTTAGTCACCAATATTTTTGCCAACGATCGCTTTAGTTATGATGTCCTTTATCATACTGACCTATCTCGAAACAATGGTGAAACGTTAGGGATTGATTTGGCGAAAATTAATTGGTGTAACTACGACTTAATCGTTATCGATGAATCGCATAATTTTCGTAACCGTGGTGCGTATAAGGAACGAGAATCGCGTTATGATCGTTTAATGAACAAGGTCATTCGTCAAGGAGTAAAAACCAAGGTGTTGATGTTATCAGCGACGCCTGTAAATAATCATTTTACGGATCTCAAAAATCAGCTAGCCCTGGCATACGAAGGCAATGCAGACTTTATAGAAAGTAAACTTGACACTGAGCGCGATATTGAGACTATCTTTCGTAGGGCACAAGCAAGTTTCAATACTTGGGCAAAGCTAGAACCTGAAGAACGTACAACCCAAGCAATCCTAAACTTGCTTGATTTTGACTTTTTTAAACTGCTTGATAGTGTGACAATTGCTAGATCGCGCAAACATATCCAGACATTCTATGACACTACAGCTATTGGACAGTTTCCTACGCGTCTTAAACCCCTATCATATCGCACTCCCTTATCCAATGATAAACAGGCTGTAACGCTCAACCGAATTTATGCAGAGCTGTCATTAATTAAAATGGCGGTCTATGCGCCTGTCACGTATATTTTCCCTAGCGCCTTGCGTAAATATGAGGAGATTTTTGATACTTTGGTTGAAGGAAAAGGGCGACTGAAGCAGGTTGATCGTGAGCGTAGTCTGCAAGCATTAATGACGGTCAATCTGCTTAAGCGTCTTGAAAGCTCAATCCATGCATTTAGATTAACGCTAACTTTTCTAGAGAAAAGTATCAGCAATGTGATTGCGAAAATTGATGATTTTGACGCGCGTGCGGCAGATGACGAAGTAAGTATTGCGCCTTTGATGGGCTATGATCAAGATGAGAACGGCGAACTGCTTAATCCAGAAGACTTAATTGGCAATAAGTTGAAAATTCATTTGGCGGATATGGATCGCTTATCTTGGCGAATGGATCTTGATGGTGATCGAGAAATCATCAAAGGGTTGTTACGGATGATTGCTACGATTGACACTAAGAATGATGCTAAGCTACAACACGTTAAAAGTCATATCATTAAGAAGCTACAGCATCCCATTAATCCCGGTAATCACAAAGTAATTATATTTACCGCCTTTGCGGATACCGCTAATTATCTATATGAAAACATTGCTCCTTTTTTATTGGAGAACTATGGATTGCATAGTGCCAAAATTACAGGCAACGATAATACGTCTACCATCAAAACCCGCGTTAAGCGTCGACAGAGCTATGATATGCAGGGCTTATTAACTTTGTTCTCACCAAAATCGAAACAAAAACGAGATATTTTTCCAGAAGAATCTCGGGAGATTGATATTCTGATTGCGACTGACTGTATTTCAGAAGGTCAGAACTTACAAGATTGTGATTATCTCATTAACTTTGATATTCACTGGAACCCGGTACGAATTATCCAGCGTTTTGGACGGGTAGACCGCATTGGTTCATCAAACAGTGTGATTCAATTGGTAAATTATTGGCCAGATATCAGTCTTGACGATTATATCAATCTAAGAGAGCGGGTGGAAAATCGCATGGTTATTGTCGATATGACCAGTACAGGGGATGATAATGTCTTAAGTGCCCAAGCTAACGATATGGCATATCGACGTGAGCAGCTGCAAAAGCTACAAAATGAGGTGCTAGACCTAGAAGACGCCAATACAGGTGTGTCTATTACAGACTTGGGGCTTAATGATTTTCGTATGGATTTATTAGGGTATTTAGAAGTGCATGAGGAACTAAAACGTCTACCGAATGGGCTGCATACCGTAGTACCCGCACAGCCAGAAATTGGCTTAGAAGCAGGCGTTATATTTACATTAAGAGCAAGAAACCCCCAGATGGCAGGTAATCAAGCCAATCGTTTGTATCCGTATTACTTGGTGTATATCAATCAAAGTGGCGATGTGGTATATGATTACACCCAAGCCAAATATCTGCTGGATGTCGCTCGTAAAGCCTGTCGTGGCATAGACCAACCCATACCAAAAGCGTATGAGTCTTTTAACCGCAAAACCGATGATGGACGAAACATGGGACAGTATTCGGCATTATTGGATATTGTGATTCATTCGATTCGGCTGCTAAAAGATGAGAAAGATATTGATAGCTTATTTTCAGGACTGTCGACGACTGCCTTGGTGGATATGGTATCTGGGCTTAATGACTTTGAACTGATTAGCTTTATTGTGATTGAAGACAATTAGACAACGATGGTTTCTTACTTACGACATTAGTGGTAGGGAATAGTTGGCTATTTGAGTATAAGAAGTCGTACTGAATGAATTTCTTTATAGGGTATTTGCACAAGTTTTCTATATAACTAAGGAAGTTACCCATGCTATATCACTATCCGTCAACGGCTAAAGTGGATAAAATTATTCCAAAAAATAAGTTCTACCAACGAGGCAGTGCCAATCACCGTATCGAACGCTTGTTTGTGGAGCAAGTGGAAAGTATCCGATGGGCGTATAAGCTCTCACCGCATACCATTAATCTAAACGATAGCGAGACAATTAAAGAAATCCAAATTTTTAGTATCGTCAGTCGTGTTGAAAGGCTAGATACGGAAGTTTTGCAGTTTATCGATAAATTGATACCATCACCGATTATCTTTGAGATTCTCTTTGAAGATAAAATCAAAGTCATCGCAAACTATAAACGTCAAAGCCAAGCAGACAGCCAAAAATTCGTCCTAGGCAAATACTACGCAACTGATTGGCAGGACCTAACACAGCGTGAAGATTTACCGATTGTATTTGGAATCGCGGATTTGTATGAGTATTTTATTGAGCAGCTACTTATTCATACCAACAAAACGACAAATAAAACGTCTTCGAATGTCTTTTTGTCGCCAAACGTCGGAGCTAACCTATCTACAACGCATCAAAAGATTGCTAGTATTGAAGAAAAGATTGCCCATACCGAAAAAATGGCACTGCTTACCAAACAAATCTATGAGTTGCAAAAACGCATGTATAAAGAAAAGCAGTTTAATCGGCAAGTAGAGATGAACTTGCAGTTACAAACGCTACAAAAACAGCTCAAAGATTTAACCCGTTAAAAGGTCAATGAATGATTTCAAATAATGATTGTGAAACGGTGCTACGCCTTCAACAATTAATTGCTGAAGAAGAAATGTTATGGTTAAAGCAGTTTGATAGTTTGACAGATACAGAAGCCGAAGTGTTAATCCTTGCCAAGAAAATGGGACAAATTACCAATAAAGATATTCGAGAGAATATTGGATTAGATACACTTCAAGCGAGTAGTATTTTACGAAAATTTTGTAAAAACAACTATTTATTACAACATGGTAAAAGTAGTAACAGCTACTACCTTTTAAATAGTTGCTATACTGACAATTGTAATAGCTTAGCAGGTAATGACCAAACTTTGGCAGGTGCAAGCACTGGTCTTAACGAGCCGAGCTACCCTAATAACGAGCCGAGCTACCCTAATAACGAGCCGAGCTACCCTAATAACGAAGTTGAAATTTCCGATAATACCCATCTTATTAGTATAGCTACACCTGCAAGACTAAAGAAAAGACTACCCAATGACGAGCTTAGGGCGATTATTCTGCAACTGTGTCAGCATGATTTTTTAAGCCTTATCAAAGTATCGGATTTGATTGCAAGAACGACTCAAACCACACAAAATCATTTAACTGCTTTGGTTAAAGAAGCCAAACTCGCTAAAAAATATCCCCAAGATACGCACCCAAGCCAAGCCTATCGCACAACCGACAAAGGGCGAGCGTATCTAGAAACGCTAAATGATAACCCACAGCAAGACTTGCTTATTTAATCCAAATAATTCATTCAAACTCTCAAGGACTTCCCCATGACTACGCTAAAAATGCACACCCCAAACCTAGTCGATAGCAATATTGAGCGTCTTGCCGAGCTGTTCCCCAACTGTGTCACCGAGAAGCCAAAAACCGATGAGCAAGGCAAGGTTATCCGTGATATGAACGGTGAAGTAGTGCTTGAGCGGGGCATTGATTTTGAATTGCTCAAGCAAGAATTATCGCATTCGGTGATTGATGGGTCGCAAGAGCGTTATCGCCTTGACTGGGTTGGCAAGCGTGAGGCGATTGTGACGGCGAACAGTCCGATAGCCAAGACGTTACGCCCGTGCCGTGAGGAGAGTGTGGATTTTGAGACAACGGGCAATTTGTTTATTGAGGGGGATAATCTTGAGGCGTTGAAGCTATTGCAGGAGAGTTATCTTGGCAAGGTGAAGATGATTTATATTGACCCGCCGTACTAAGGTACTCCCCAATGTCTAGACCAAATAATCACAAAATTAAGATAGAATTGGGTTGATAAAACACAGAATTATCCGAACTATTGTTTAAATAAACCTGTGCAGGGGTATGGTACTCAAGCGACTGATGCAACCGCTCATAATTGTAAAACTCGAAATAGTCTTTCAAACCTGCTCTGGCTTGACTGACTGTATCAAACTGGCGTAAATACACGCATTCGTACTTTACTGACCGCCAAAGCCGTTCTACAAAGATATTATCGAGTGCCCTGCCACGACCGTCCATGCTTACAGCAATGCCCGAATCAATCAGCGGCGTGGTAAATCTTGGGCTGGTAAACTGCGAGCCTTGATCCGTATTAAAAATCTCACAGCGTAGACCATTGTGCAGTAATTTGCCCACCGTATCAATGCAGAAATCTGCTTCAAGTGTCGTTGATAGCGACCAGTCTAAAACATAACGGCTATACCAATCAATCACCGCCATCAAATACACAAACCCTTTAGACAGGCGAATGTATGTGATATCGGTACTCCACACTTGATTACAGCGGGTGATGGGTACATTCCTAAGCAAATAGGGATAAACTTGATGCTCAGGATTGGGCTTACTGGTGTTAGGATGCTGGTAGATGGCATCTAGCCCCATTTGCCGTAATAGTCTGCGTACTCGCTTGTGATTGACACGATAGCCTAATTGCCTCAAATACGCTGTCATTCGTTTGACCCCGTAAAATGGGGTTTTGGTATATTGCTCGTCAAGCAGGTTCATCAGGGTGATATCAAGCTCGCTGATGGGCTTTGGCTGATAATACAGACTTGAGCGGTTAATACCGAGCAGTTCACATTGTTTACGGGTACTGAAATCCTTATTGTCAGGCTCTAGCAGTTGTTTACGAGCATTCAAGGTAGCTGTGAGGACTTTTTTTTAAGCCAGTCTCGTTCACTAATGACTTGCCCTAATTGTCGATGAAGCTCATCGATAATGGCTTGCTGGGCTTGTTCGTTGTCGTGCTGTTTGGTGTTAAAGGCACTTGGTATAACAGCCAAGGCTTGCTTTTTCCAGTTGCTGATTTGGGTTGCATGAACACCGTATTCAGCAGTCAGCTCATTGATCGTTTTTTGCTCTTTAATTGCTTCAACAGCAACTTTGCTTTTAAATTCAGCATTATGACGTTTACGAACTTTTGTCATTAGATAGACCTCTTTTCTTAAGGGCTATTCTATCTTATTTGCTACGATTTTTTGGTCTAGTTTTCTGGGAGTATTATATACAATACGGGGAATGATTTTATTTATAACGATGATTTTGCGGCGGATACGGCTGAGTTTTTTGAGCGGTCGGGGCAGGTGGATGGCGATGGTAATCGCTTGGTGGCGAATACGGAGAGTAATGGGCGGTTTCATAGTGATTGGTTGTCGATGATGTATAGTCGGCTGAAATTGGCGCGGAATTTGTTAGCCGATGATGGCGCGATTTTTTTACATATAGATGAAAATGAATACTCAAATTTGGAAAAAATACTTTGTGAGGTATTTGGCAATCAAAATAATTTAGGTACTGTCATTTGGGATAAAAGAAATCCAAAAGGAAAAGTGGGTGGTGTAGCCCAACAACATGAATTTATTATAATTTTTTCCAAAGATAAAAAATTTTTTTTGCATCAGAATAATTTAATAAGAAAAAAAGAAAACGCAGAAAAGATGCTAAAGAAAGTTAAAGAATTAATAAAAAAATATAATGGGGTAAACGATAATACTAGAGAAGAATATAAAAATTGGCTTAATTCTATCAATGATAGTCTAAGTGGAGGTGAAAAAGCCTATTCCTTTATAGATGATAATGGAAGGATATTTCAACCAGTATCCATGTCTGCACCAGATAAACCAGAAACTCGTTCACACAGACCACTCATACACCCTAGGACTGGAAAACCTTGCCCTGTACCTGAAAAGGGGTGGCGTTATCCTGATGCAACTATGGATAAACTACTCTTAGCAAACAAAATTGTTTTCGGAAATGATGAAAACACTCAACCAAGAAATAAATATTTTTTAGATGAAAATTTGTTGGAAGCATTACCATCGCTTTTGTACTTTGGCGGAAGTGACACAGCATTAGATATGCCTTTTGATAATCCAAAACCAATTTATGTTGCAAAAAAATTTCTTGAAAGTATTACTTCAAAAAACGATTTAATCCTAGACTTTTTCGCAGGATCATCAACAACCGCTCATGCGGTGATGCAGCTTAACGCCGAAGACGGTGGCAACCGCCAATTCATCATGGTACAAATCCCAGAAACCACCGACCCAAAATCCGAAGCCTATAAAGCAGGCTACCCAACCATCGCCGAAATATCCAAAGAACGCATCCGCCGAGCAGGGGCAAAAATCCGCCAAGACAACCTAGACAATGCAAACAAGGACAAAGATTTAAGCCATCTTGACACAGGCTTTCGAGTCCTAAAAATCGACACCAGCAACATGAACGACATCTACTACCGCCCCCAAGACTACAACCAAGACCTACTCGCCACACTCGAAAACAACATCAAACCCGACCGCAGCGACGAAGATTTACTATTCCAATTCATGCTAGACACCGGCGTGCCGTTATCCTTGCCCATTGAACGCACTGAGCTTTCTAGCAAATCAGGCGGACACACCATCTACCAAGTGGGCGGCAACTCACTGATTGCCAGCCTAGACCATATCGACGCCGCCATGGTCAATGACATTGCCGCACTCAATCCACTCAAATTCATCACCAGTGAACGCGCCATCGCCACCGACAGCGACAAAACCAACATCAAAGAACGCTTTAAACAACTATCACCGCATACCGATGTACGCTTTATCTAAGGGAAAAAGGAGAAAAACATGAAAATTACCTTTAAACCCTTAACCTACCAACTCGATGCCGTGCAAGCCGTCGTCGATGTGTTCCGTGGACAACAGCAGCTTATCGGGCAAACCCGCTATACACTCGATAGGGGCATACAGCCAACCCCCAAACGCGTGACACAACAGGCAGGGCTAGATTTTGGCGAAACTGATATATTGCAAAATTCTGCCTTACAAACCTATGATATGTTAGACGATGAAAATATCGGCTTTGCCAATACGCCGTTATTTGACTTGAATGAAATTCTTAAAAACATCCAAACGGTGCAAGCCAATAGACCATTACCAAAATCCACCGAGCTTGTCACAGCTGACAACAAAAAAGGCGACAATCTCACCACAAGCCCGCTTAATCTCAATATCGAAATGGAAACAGGTACGGGCAAAACCTACACCTACCTACGCACCATCTTTGAGATGAACAAACAATACGGCTGGAGTAAGTTTATCATCGTCGTGCCCAGTATCGCTATTCGGGAAGGCGTGAACAAAAGCATTGCCATGATGGCGGATGACTTACTGGCAGAATACGGCAAAAAGCCACGAGCCTTCATCTACGACTCCAAAGCCTTGCACCACCTAGAGAGCTTTAGCTCGGATGGTGGTATCAATATCATGATTATTAATGTGCAAGCCTTTAACACCATCAAAGAAGGGGCGAACAACGAAGCATCACGCAAAATCTACGCCAGCCTAGACGAATTCGGCTCTCGCCGTCCCATTGACGTGATACGCCGTAACCGTCCTATTATTATCCTAGATGAACCGCAAAAAATGGGCGCGGACAAGACCTTACAAAGCCTTGCCAACTTTAACCCGTTATTTATCCTACGCTATTCCGCCACCCACAAGCGTGACTATAACCTAGTGTATCGCCTTGACGCACTGGATGCCTATAACCAAAAACTGGTCAAAAAAATCACCGTTAAAGGCATTGAAGTCAAAGGCTTGACGGGCACAAATGGCTATCTATATTTGCAAGACGTGATAGTCTCAAGCAAAGCGCCCATTGCACGGCTAGAGCTAGAAATCAAATCAACCAAAGGCGAGTTTCGACGTGAAATCCGCAATATTGAGAAAGGTAGAGATTTATTCGATATTTCTGGTGAAGCCGAACAATACAAAGACCGCTATACCGTCACCCAAGTCACCGCCGATAGTATCGAATTTGCCAATGGCATTGTGCTACACGTTGGGCAGGGGAATGTGGACGATAAAGACTTACGCCGTATCCAAATCCGTGAAACCATCCGTTCGCACTTGGATATCGAACAGCGCTTGTTTCACAAAGGCATCAAAGTTTTAAGTTTATTCTTTATTGACGAAGTCGCCAAATACCGCCAGTACGACATGGACGGCAATGCGGTGAATGGTGAGTATGCGGATATCTTTGAACAAGCTTATACCGAAGAAGTAGGCAAACGCATTGATTTAAACCTAACAAATGACCCATACCAGGACTATCTTAAAGCCATCACTGCTCAAGGTACGCATAACGGCTATTTTAGCCTTGATAAAAAACGCCACATGGTCGATCCCAATGTCAAAAGCGTTAAAGACGAAGAACTGGGCGAAAAAGTGCTGGTCGCTGATGATATCGATGCCTATGATTTGATTTTGAAGGATAAAGAATCCTTGCTTGCCTTCCCCGAACGGCTCGATAGTGACGAACAAATCGCTCGTAAAAATGTGCGTTTTATCTTTTCGCATTCTGCCTTGCGTGAAGGCTGGGACAACCCCAATGTCTTTGTCATCTGTACGCTCAAGCACTCGGATAACGTCATCTCTCGCCGTCAAGAAGTGGGACGTGGCTTGCGACTTGCAGTCGATAGACATGGCACACGCATGGACAGTGGCTACCTGCCACTCGGTGAAGTACATCGGCTGAATAACCTAACCGTGATTACCAACGAAAGCTATGTTGAATTTGTCGGTAATCTACAAAAAGAAATGCTCGAAAATCTTGCAACTCGCCCGAGCAAAGCAAATCCACAGTACTTTACGGGTAAAACCTTGGTGAGTGAACTGGGTGGGCAAATGGTCGTTGATGCAGATACAGCTAATGAAATTTTCTTCTATTTACGTTCGCATGGTTACACGGATAAAGCAGGTAATCTGTCAGAAAGCTATCATCAAGATAAAGAAAACGGCAAATTGCCAGAATTACCAGAAGAATTAAAACCATTTGAAAATTCCGTTCATAAGTTAATTGGCAGCGTTGTTAATCCCAACGCCTTTGATAGCATGTTTAACAACGGTAATAAACCCAAAAATACCATCAACCCAGACAATCTAAACCGTAAAGAATTCCAAGCCCTATGGCGACGCATCAACCAAAAATCGATTTATCAAATCCAGCTTGATAGCGAAAAATTAATTGCTGAGAGTATCAGCGAAATTGATAAAGTTAGCCGTGAGCGTAACAACAACTTTGTCCAGTCACTCACCTATACCGTCAAAACATCTGAGCAAAAAGATAGTCTAGATTACGACACACTCAGACAAGGTGACAGCTTTGGGCAAGTGCAGTCTAATCGTGAGCAGTACAGTGTCAATGTACAAACGCCGATTCGCTATGACCTTATCGGGCAAGTGGCAAGCCGTACCAATCTGACCCGTGGCACCGTCGTTGCTGTATTGAGTAAAATAAACTCAGCGGTCTTTTCACAGTTTAAACATAACCCAGAAGCCTTTATCAGCGAAGTTAGCCGTCTCATCAATGAGCAACAGGCCAAACTGATCGTGCAAAATATCGCGTATGAATTGACATCTGAGCGGTATGACAGTAACGATATCTTTGTGAGTAATATTCCGTTGTCAGATACCGCCATTAAAGCCAATCGTCATGTCTGGGAGTATGTGGAAACAGACTCGGATGTTGAACGCAAATTCTTGGCAGAGCTAGAACAGCACATCAATGAAGTTGTGGTGTATGCCAAACTGCCCAAAAACTTTGTCATCCCCACGCCATTTGGCGGTTATAACCCTGACTGGGCGATTGCCTTTAATCAAGACAAGGTACGTCATGTCTATTTTGTCGCAGAGACCAAAGGCTCTACCAGCGAAATAGACTTGAGAGAGACCGAAAAACAAAAAATCGCCAGTGCCAAAGCGTTTTTTGCCAAACTGCAACAGACACAAGGTAACAATAGCGAATTTGAACAAGTGGATACCTTGGCGGCAGTTGAAAAAATGCCAGTTAGCTATGAAGTAGTTAATAGCTTTGACAGCTTAATGCAAATCGTAGGGATGAAATAGACAGAGGGCGTATCGCATAAGCCCAAACAACATAGACTAAAAAAGGCATCATCATGAGCTTTATGGCAAAATCGGCAAATTACCAACGTCACTTTCGAGAGTCGGCTGCATGGCGACTACTGCGAGCCGATAATGCCCCATTTATTTTAGCTTTTATTGCTACTGCTTTTGAGACCGACAATGAAATTAGTTATGGGCAAGCTAGAATATTGCTCGATAATGCTTTGGATGAAGCACGGCTTGATGGCAGTTGGCAAACCGAATCTAACGCAATGACCTATCTGAATGATTGGATAAAAAAAGGTTGGCTTAGAGAAATGGATAACCGCCTGACAGTCACTGACGCTACTGATAGGGTATTACGGTTTTGCCAAAGTTTTGATGAGCGGATTATCAGTACATCTGCATCGCATCTGCGGATTGTCCAAGAGTCGGTTCGAGATTTGGCGGTGATGATGAGTGAAAATACGGCCGAGCGTATCGCTATTTTAGAGAAACAAAAAGCCCAGTTAGAAAGCCAAATCAATGACTTAAATGTAGGTAAAATGGTCTATCTCAATGACTATGAGAAAAAGGAACGAATTCGAGAAATTTATAACCTTGCGTACAGTTTAACAGGGGATTTTCGGCTACTTGAAGAAGAAATCCGCAAAATGGATAAGACCTTACGCGTACAAATGATTGATGATAACTTGAGTAAAGGCGAGTTACTGCAAAAAGTATTTGAACAAGAAGACTTACTTGCCAAAACTGATGCGGGTAGTGCATTTGATGGATTTTTTCATTTGTTATCCGATGACAATCGCTTAACCGAGTTTACCGAGCAGATGCGAAGTGTGCTCAAAACCACTGATAAAAACCAACTTGCCCCACATCACCACCAGTTTTTGAGCACCATTATTTCAGAGCTAACACGAGAAAGTGATAGAGTATTTCGTATCAGACGACGTACTGAAGAACAGTTAAAGTCTTACATTGAAAGTGGCGCAATGAGCGAGAATCATGCAGTCGATAGGCTAATTAGTCAACTTGAAAAACGGGCAATTGCCTTTAAAGACACGCCAAAAATTATTGATAAAGACCTGAATCTAACAATTAAAGTCGGCAAAATGCCGTATTCATCGCCTGATAGTATACGGCTCAGAATTGCTGAAGAAAAACTTGATTTAAGCGACATTCAAGAGCATGAAAACAATCACACCCTAAGCCAAAAAACGTTAGAAAATTTAGAAACCGTCCAGGTCGTTGAAGTCGCCAAAAAAATCTATTACACCTTAGATCAATACGGTGCGATGAGCATAGCGAGTATCAATAACTATATGCCAATTCAAGCAGGACTTGAGGAATTGGTCGCGTTCATCCGTATTGCAAAAGCTGTCAAAGCCACCGACATCGGACAAACAGAGTTGATTTTGGTCAATGATAAATTTGGTAATCAGCTACAAGCAACTATACCTAAGCTAATTTTGACAACTGAGCATTTCCCTCAAGATTTTATCGATAATCCGATGGCGTTAGCGTTATAAAAATCTCTTACAGCGAATAAATCTGGAAAAATAATGACAAACAGCTTTTTTAACATGGTAACTAGCACCGATAATTCGACCTGTTTTGACACCCAACAGCAAAATGATTCAAAGGCTTCGAGAGTATCAAGCCAAAATATTGATCATGGTAGCGATAGGCAAAAACTGAACACACAAAAGATGGATGAAAATGGGTCATTCGATGCGCGATCAGATGCTCAATCGACCGCTATTACTGAGAGTGACATGCCAGCTGACGCACGCCGAGCGTTGATTTATTTATCTCAGCAAGGCGTGATACTGCACAGTGCCAAACCGCAATTATTTGACAATATTGTGCGTCATCAAACCAGTATTCGCCGTCATTTATCCGAGATCTATTGTAGCTTAATTATTGATGAACATAGCGGGGTTGCTTTCGTAGCGAGAGCGGATTTTGTCGCAGAAAACCATGAACAGCTTACAGGGCTAGATAATTTCGAAAATGACACCGAGCAAGCTGAACTGGATGGCGAAGATATTACATCCATGATTCAAAAACGTACGCTCAACGTATATGACACGCTTTTATTGCTCAATTTGCGTAAGTACTATCAAGAACGCCAAAACTTGGGCGAGACTGAAATCATCATCGATATCGAAAAACTAGAAAGTTTAATGTCGCCATTTTTGCCACTCACCGACCACGGTTCAAAAGATAAGAAAAAACTCTCAGCGAGACTGGAGCATTTTGCTAAAAATCATAAATTGGTTACTCTCAAACGGGGCAACGTTGAACGCTATGAGATCACACCTATGATACGTTATGTCGTCAATGCAAGCCTATTACAAGCCATGCTCAATGAATACATCGCATTGCTTGGTGAGATGCCAGACAAGTATGACGATAAAGAACACAATCTAGAACAGTCGAGCAATGCTGTCACTAATCAAGTGAAAAATGACACAGTAGTAGAACTTAACTTGCCAACAAAAAATACAGCAGGGGACACGCAACTATTCGGACAGCAGGACAGCCTATTTTAATATTAACACAGCACTAGAAATAAATCTTATAAGTAAAAAGAGATATGTCATGGAAGCCACGCTACTTAATCAATCCGATAACGGACAAATAAAACTACGAGAAATTTCGCTATTTAATTGGGCTTTAATAACCAATCCTTATTAAACTCACTGCTTTCTCAACAACAAACGTTCAAAACTCAACTTGTCGAACAAGGAAAAATACTCGCACAAGCTCGCCAAGCCATGACCAACATAGAAATATTAAAAAATCGTTGGCACAAATTACTTGAAACCAACTGGGATGATATCAATGCACCGTTTTGGCAAACCCAACTCGATTACCAACAGCAAGAACTTGCCACGCTTGAAAATGCCCAAGGCGATATTGCCAAAGCAAAACAACTATATCAACAAGCTGAACAAAATCTTAACGAGTTACAAAGCCAGCTAATTAAACTTAATCGCAAAGAAGGGGCGAAATCTCAAGAATTAAAAAGCCATCAGCTTAAAATCACCCAAAACGATATCTTAGCCAACCACCCGATGAGCGAAGCCATCATAGAGCAACTGGATAAAAAATTTAAACAACTCGCTCACAATGCCGATGTATTAAAAACTCGCCTTAATGAAGACATTGAAAGTGCTAGTAATCGTATCAGTCGAGACAGTAAGTCAGCGATTGGTATTATGGGTAATTTTAAAGGCAATGAAAAATGGCAACCTATCACGTCAGATTGGTCAGCAACTGAGCAAGGTATGCCAGATTTTCTTGCCCATTATGACCATCTATAGTTAAAACCGAATTATACCAAGCAACTTTCAACACAATCCTTAAGCGTATC
>NZ_DAMAAE010000013.1:0-56064 GCF_031986685.1 Moraxella sp. CTOTU47915 | reverse complement strand
GTAGGTCATCGTCAGCTCCCTATTCCAAAACACCCCCCTTACTCTTGTAAGGGGGGTGGTTTTTTGCATTGTAGTTTCTCAATATGTTTTATATTTGGTATTGTCGGAGACCACGCTAAGACACTACCTTTATGAAAACCAAACAACAAAACACAAGTGTCGTAAAATCCGGTATAAACGTAAGAAGGATGGCATGTCAAAGCTTGTCCGCCGTACCTTTTAAATTAAAGCTTAATAAAATAGAAAAAGAAAAAGTGTGGCAACTACCACACTTTTTAACGATAAATAAAATACAAGTTTTTTGGCGATTATTTTGATAAATCTATCGCATAATCTGCCAAGCCTTTATTTGAACCGTCGTCATTATTTACGATGCTAATATTGGTTAATCCTGCTTTTTGGGCAAAGTCAATTTTGTTTGCACTCGATTTAAAGGTTACAGGACCCGCTGTTTTTACTTTGACAAACCGCCAGCTACGACTGCTACCATTATTGGTTAATGATAAATTCTTAGCCGCTTTGATGTAATTAATCAGCACATCACGATTGGCATCCGGTGATTCAACTACATTGGTACTATTGATGCTGTAGTACTCCTTTAGACCTGATGCACGATAGTTATTGGTTGCGATGATAAATGGTGCGTTGTCTTCAATCGGCTTGCCTTTGTAGGTTAAGTTTTGGATACGGCTACCGATAGGTTTAGTCACATCAATTTCATATTGCACATCGGGTGAGGTAAACATATCAAAGTTATACCCAGGAAAAGTGCTGATTAACGCTTGTGGCGTAGTAAGGCTTGGGTTTATTTGATTAAAGCGTTTGGCAGAATTCTCTAGCCATTTTTTGATATCACTGCCTTGTATTTTTACTGCAAACACGGTATTTGGATACAGGTACAAATCAGCCGCATTGTTAATGGCGATATTGCCTTGCGCGACATCCGTATAATCTGAACCCCCTGCAAATCCGCTTTTAAATGGGGCACTCACCGATAAGACAGGGATATCTTTATATTGTGGCAAATTGGCGTTAATATAATCGCTAATATAGTTGGCTTGCGCTTGGTTGACCACTTGAATCGCTGACACATCACCCACATCAGCAAAGTAAGAAGTCATTGAGAAATCGGATGTACCGATTGGGGTTTTGACATAATTAATAGTGGCATTATGTTCTGCCTGAATTAATTGAGCCACTCGCGGGTTGGCTGCTACAAAAGTTTTATCAGCATTTTGGATTGTACGCACTTCCACTTTGGTATTGTTTTTATTGACCACCCATTTTTTGCCATCAAAGGTTAGATTCAGTTTGATTACGCCTAACCCTTTACCCCAAAAACTTGGCATGACCGCAGGTACGTTGTTTAATAAGCCATTAACTTTATCAATGCCTGCCTGGTCTAAGCGGGTGTCTTTGCTACTAGCATCAGGAAATACTTGATGTGTGTGTCCCATCAAAATCGCATCAATACCTGCCACTTGTGATAGATGCCAACTGGCGTTTTCCATCGTTGGGCTGTATGGTGAGGTATCAATACCACCATGTGACAAGGCGACAATGACATCTGCACCTTCATTTTTCATTTGTGGCACGTATTTTTCTGCCATTTCTTTCGCACCTGCGGTGGTGACTTTACCGTCTAGCCATTTTTTGTCCCATTGCATAATACCGGGTGTGGTAAAGCCAATGATACCAATTTTTAGCGGTACGGTAACCGTCTTACCCTCTGGTGTGGTTGCCGTAAAGGTTTTGGTAATGATTTTATAAGGCTTAAACAGTGGCTGATTATTGCGAGCGCTAATGACATTGGATAAAACCAAGGGAAAGTCTGGTCCCTTACAAGCACTGGCACTTGCGGTTATGCCATCAACGTTAAACTGACTGCCTGTAATTTGATTAAGATAGTTCAACCCATAGTTAAATTCATGGTTACCAATCGTACCTGCATCGTATTTTAGGTCATTCATAACCTTATAAATGCCCAAGGTTTCGTCGCATTTGACAGGGTTCACCGTTGCTTGATAGTCACCTAAAGCACTACCTTGAATGGTATCACCGTTATCTAGCAAGATATTATTGGCAGATTCACTACGAGCGTTATCGATAAGCGTTGCGGTTCGCTCAAGCCCAAAACTTTTGTCTTCTGTCAACTTGTAATAATCATAACTCATGACATTATTATGTAAATCTGACGTTTCAAGAATAGTAAAGTTAAGGTTCGTATTGGTAGCGATTTGCTGTGGTTTAGGGTCATTACTATCATTATCATTGTTATTACAAGCAACAAGTGACATGCTTGCTACAATCATGGATGTGGTAAGGCAAATGCGCTTGATTTGCGTATTCTTATAATGATGGTTTTTATAATGATGGTTTTTATAATGATGGGTTTTATAGTTCATGATCGCTCACTAAATTAGGCTCAAATAAGAGCGTTGATAAATTTGTGAAATATCATAGAAAGGTTGCGTGACAAAATGATGAATAGTTAGGGGTTAATAAAATTCACTGCCCTCTGCCTACCGTCAAGTGACACTGCAAACAACCAGTTGTTACGACCAAGTACTCACGTATGCATCTGATTGTCTGCCCAATTCTTGGATAACCCTTAGCTTGCTCGCCAATACACCTTAAGTACGCTATTATCCCGACTTAACTGTAATAACTCATCCAATAACAAACGCAGTTTTTTCGTTGTTGTCGCTTCAAGCCCACCCCAGATGTGGTCAATTCGGCGAGGATGTTGTTGTAAAAAATCTTGCAGTGTCGTAAAAATCTGCGTATGGGGCAGTTGGTTATCATTCGCCACAATTGGCAACACCGTTGCAGGATACTGGGTTAAAACGTCTTCTAAATAAGCCAAATCTAGCTGGCTTTGCAAAAAGGTCAGTACAATCGGCGGTATTGTCTGCTCGCTCATTGGCCACTGCTCTAACAGTCGGGCTACGGTCGGTAGTGAGGTTTCATCAGCGATTAATAGACTTTGTCCCTGTGGCTGATTAACATCGAGATGGTCGATTTTTTCGGGGAATTCTCGCTCACTGGTAAAAACATCGCCTGTTTTTAACGATTTTACCCAGGTTTCGCCAAGACTGATTTCGCCGTTTTTTTCTCCATGACAATAGATATCTATCCAAGCCAGGTTTTGCGTTTCACCGTTTTCATTCACAGTTTGCCATGCCTTGCGAAGCGTATAATAGCGGTAGGGGCGGGGGTGTTTTTTTAGGTCGGTGTCGGGCAGTTTGACATCAAACAAAAACGCATAACCTGCCGGTAAATCGGATAAATCGCTATCTGTTTGCACTGTCAAACGATACATATGGTGACTAACCGCTTCCACGCTTTGCAGATAAAATTGACGCTGCTTGATGTCAATGGTTTTTTTACCTTGTTTGCGGTCACTGCGCTGCAATAAGGCGACATATTGGTCGTTGAATTTTTCAAGGGTTTGGGTCGGCTCACTAAATGCCAAAAGCTGATTGTCTAAGTGCGGCTCGTTTTGCGTAAATTGCAAATCCAACAGTAAGCCTTGTTGATAGATTTGGCGTAAGGTCGCATTTTTTAAGGTTTTTTGCTGAACCTTGGTTAAGTTTAGCAAGCCTAACGCCATGTGCTTCATATCATCGCCGTGGTCTTCGTTGATGTGATCGATGATGTCGGCAATTTCGGGGTCATCAAATAAAGTCAGATTTTCTGGGTGCATAGAAGGTAATTTTTGTTAAAGGGCGATAAGGAAAGGACTTGGGGTAACAAGTCCTTTGTTTAGATTTATGAACCTGATTAAAACTTCGCTGTTAAGCTAACACTGGCTTGTCGCTCTGCGCCCATCCAGCAATTGTTGCGGTCATAACAACTACCCACGTAGGTTTTGTCAAACAAGTTACTGACCGTTAAGCCCACATCGAACGTGGGGTTAATTTGATAATTACCAGCCAAATCCACCAAGGTGACGCTTGGCAAAGTATCTGAGTTTTCTCTATCAATCTGCATCCCAGCGATGTGGCGCACACCCACTTGCACCGCGGTTTTGGCGTTGGGTTTCATACTTGCCCACAGTGTGGCGTTGTGCTTGGCAATTTGTTGCGGGGTATTGCCGACCAGTTGCGGATTAAACTCATCCTTGGTGATTTCGGCATCGACATAACCATAGCCGACACCCACATTTAACCAATGGTTGAAACGATGATCGGCAGAAATTTCAAAACCTTTTGACGTGGTTTTACCTGTTTGGGTTTGTTTGGTCCAGTCGATGGCAGTGACCTTGTCATTTTTGCGCGTGATATCGTAGGCAGACAGCGTGGCTTTGGTGGCTTTATCTGGCGAGTTGTATTTTATGCCGACTTCAACTTGGTTGGCGGTGGTGGGCTTAAAGGCTTCGCCTGTAATATAGTTGACACCTAATAATGGTTGAAATGACTGAGCGTAGCTGACATAGGGGGCAAACCCATTGTCAAGTTGATACAGGGCTGACAATCGCCCGGATGTTTGCTTGGCTTCGTTGACGGTGGTTTTTGCATTGCTACCTGTGGCAGTGGTTTTGGTGGTGCTTTTATAGTCATCATGACGTAACCCTGCGACCACAGTAAGCTTGTTCCACTGCATTTCATCTTGTAGATAAACGCCGAATTGACTTTGCTCAATATCATCGGTTTGTTGATAGCTTGTCAAACTAAGGGCAGTTTTGCTAAATAAATTATAATCAGGATCGCTTAAATCGATGATGGGTATGCCATTGTACATGGCGTCTGCATACTTAGCGGTGCTGTCAGTTTTTTGATAGTCCACACCCAATAATAAATTATGTGAGGTATTATCGGTAATCAGACTATAAGCCAATTGGTTATCGGTTGCCCAGTTGGTCATTTTTTCATCGGTCGTGTAGGCGGTGCGTATAAGCTTGCTGTCTGAACCTTCGCTAAAGCCTTGATGATAGGTGTTTTTTTGTTGGGCATCGGCATCGGTGTAACGCAAGGTATGTTTAAAGGTTAACAAATCATTGATTTTCCAGTTGATGGTCTCGCTTGGCATAAAGACTTTTTTACTAAAATCATTCCATTTATCGCCGGCGTAGGCATCCGCGTCTAACTTACCATAACTGGCTTTATATACTGTGCCAATGCTTGGCAGTGGGGTAGAAGGGACTTGATTAGGGTCATCTTGATAATACAAATTGGCAAGCACCGAGATATTTTTGCTCGGTTTGTATTCGATAGAGGGATTGAGTAGCACCCGTTTTTCTTCGGTCGTTTGCATTTGTCCGTCTTTTTCACGGGCTAATGCCACCATGCGATAATTGGTGGTATCGTTAATAGGACCTGTGCTGTCAATGGCGATTTCTTTAAGATTATTGGTGCCCGCGCGTAGTCTGATTTCGTTTTCGGGGGTGTTTTTTGGGGTTTTGGCGATTTGATTGACCATGCCGCCCGGCTCATTATAGCCGTACAGTGACGAAGCAGGTCCCTTGAGTACTTCCACGGCTTCGGTGGCATAGGCATCGACTTGGGGCATTAAATTCCAAGTTCCATCATACGGCAGCCGCATCCCGTCATAAAAGTTGGAATAATTCTTAAAACCACGCAGGGTATATTCATCAAAGATACCAACTGTCCCACGACTTTCGCTACTGACACCTGGCTCATAACGCAGCGCACTCGCCACACTGTCTGCTTGGCGTTGCTGCAATGTCTCTTGCTCGATACGAGAATAACTCATGGGGGTTTTTTCGGGGTCGAGGGCGGTCTTGGTAGCGGTGGTGCGGTAAGCATCACTACGAATGACCAAGGTATCTAATGTGGTTTCTGGTGCATCTTCGCTATTGGTTGCAACGTCTGCCAGCACTTGACTAGAAAAAACATGGCTAATACCCACCGCTAAACTAGCCCGTATTGCTATTGATAAAAAAGATAAACGCATAAGTGACCCCGCCACAATAAATAATTACAGAAATTTACAGTATGGTAAAATTAATGAAAATAATAACAATAATTATTCTCATTTGCAATTATATTTAATCCGCTTTAACTGGTTTTAGGGCATATCATATAGATTCTTAATGCTCGCCAATCACTTTAATGGCATCTAAACTGGCTTTTTCGCGTTGCAAACCGGTCAGCTCACTGAGTTCACCATTTTTCATCATCAACAATCTATCGGCCTTTTCAAAATAGCTGTCATCATGACTGATAATAAACAGCGTTTTGCCCATTTTTTGCAACATGGGAATAATGTGGTGATAAAACACACGGCGATAGGCAGGGTCTTGGTCGGCAGCCCATTCATCAAGCAGTAAAATAGATTTTTCTTCGGCGACAGCAAGCAGCATGGCAAGGCGTTTGCGCTGCCCCTGCGAAAGTTCGGTGGCGCTCAGTTGGTTATCGGTGACGCTGACTTTTTCTTTGATGGCTAAGATATCAAGCCATTTGTCGATTAACTCAGCATTGGGCGTATTTTGCGCGCTTCCCATCACAGTTTTAAACAGATAAAAATCGCTATAAATCGCTGAAAATAACTGGCGATAATGGGGGTAATGTTCTGAGGCGACAGGCTGATTATCGATAAAAATACCGGTGTTTTCCGCAAATTTAGGCTGATATAACCCTGTGATGAGCTTGGCAAGTGTCGATTTTCCGCTACCATTGGCGCCAATTAAGAACACCACTTCGCCCCGTTTTAACGTGAAGTTGATATGTTTTAAGCCAAAACTTGCGCTATTGTCATAGTGATAATTTATATTTTTAAAAGTAATGACTTGCCAATTTGGGGTTAGAATTTGGGTATCAAAATCGGGGCTATAGTCAGCAAGCTGTAATGATTGTATTTTTTCCAAGGCAACTTTAGCCGTTTGCACGGTGGGAAATGCCCCAATCGCCATCAGTAGAGGCGACTGGATAAATAATACGGTGAGGGCAAACGTAGTAGCGGTGGCGGTATCTACCCAATGATAAATATTGGCTAGGGCATAAATCACCCCAATTACGGCAAACATCATAATATTTGACCAGCTTACGGCTGATAGATGAAAAGTATCGGCTTTGACAATATGGTTGAAATAGTCGCTTGCATGGCGTTGATAGTCACTGGTAAATAGACGTTTGGCACGTTCACGATTTAAGGCAAGTTCTTTTCGTCCATCAATCACCGCTTGATAATCTTGATACAGTGCATCATTGATCTCTCGTAATGTAGCTAAATGGGCATACACATGACCCACGAGTTTACTACTGATAAAAATGGTCAGCGTAATACACCCCATGACCACAAGCAGCATTGGCAGAGATAAAAACCCCAAATAAACCGCAGTCGCTGTGCAGATAATCACCCCTTGCACCAGCTCAGGTAAGCGTACAAACGCCACGGTAATCGACTGCACATCGGTAGTTAAGCTGGCTAACAGCTTGGCACTACCGATTTTTTCAACTTGGGCGATTGAAGTGTCTAAGATACGTTTTATCAGTTGCGAACGTAATTCAAATACAAAGCGATGCCCTAACTTAGTCAAGGCAAGCTGTGACATAAACGTTGTCGCTAATAAACCCATAATCGCTACCAAAAACACCGCTAATATTTGCCAACTGCCTAAGAGGTTATTATCAGTGCCGACTGCTGCGATTAAAAAACGGTTAATAAAGGCGATAATAGCGACATTCACCAAGGCATTAAGCAGATTGAGCAAGATGACTTTGATAAAGGCAATACGGTGCTGTTGCCAGATGAGGGTCATAAGGGGCATGGTAGTAGGGAACATGTATTTCCTGTTTAGCTTTTATTTTTTAGCCAGTCTCAAATAAAAATCGGACAAAGCAAGCTTTATCCGATGGCAAACGATAACAATGTGTCAAATTAAAAATCAAAGGTCGCTGACAGCTTCAATGTGCGTGGCTCACCTAAGGTAAGATAGCCTGCACCATTGTCACCTGCCGTATTTTCATAACCGCCCACCGATGACCAGTAGTCTTTATCGGTGACGTTAGCAATCACCCCTTTGAGCGTGACTGCTTTACCGGCAAGTTGGGTTTTATATCTTGCGCCCAAATCCACAGTGGTGTAGCCATCGACTGTTAGGGTGTTGGCATCATTGGCGTAACGTTTGCCGGTATGGATGACATCGCCTGTCAAGGTTAAGCCGTCTACTTGGGGTAAGTCATATTCCAGCCCTAGATTCAACAGGTTTTTTGCCGCACCGATGACTTGCTTCCCTTCAGTGGCATCGCTACCGGTGTTTTTTTGTTGGGTATCAAGGAAGGTCACGCCGCCTAGCACTCGCATATTGGCGGTGGGTTGTCCATATACATTGAGCTCAACGCCTTTATGTTGGTTTTTGCCGTGCGCTTCAAAGGTGGTATCAACGGTAGTATAACGCGGCTTGTTGGTTTGAAAAGCAGTGAGACCTGCGCCGATAACGCCGCGGTCGTATTTCACGCCGATTTCGCTTTGTTTGGTGACGTACGGTGACATGGCTTGATCTGCATTGGTCAGCTCAGTTGTTACGCCATCGATGGTGGTGGTGAGAGGGGCAGTTTCGCCTTTGCTAAGGCTTTGCATATAGTTAGCAAAGACTGACCATTCATTGCTAGGGCGATATAATAGGGCAAACGCAGGCGTGGTTTTACTTTCTTTATATTTGCCATTACTGGCTTGGGTGGTGGGGTCAAAACTTTCATCTTCAATGGTTTGGTGTCTTGCCCCCAAGGTCACTTGAAGTTTATCATCCATGAAGGCTAGGGTGTCTGCCAATGCCACACTGGTGAGCGTGGTTTCGCCTGTCTTGGTAGGATGGTCGATATCGCCACCTGCCAACGCCGCCGCTGACCAGCTGGGTTTGGCGTACGAGGTTGGGTGATATAAATTGGTCGTCAGCGTGTTTTGCCAATCAAATTGATAAGGTGCTTTTATCTGTGCTTTATAGATATTGCCAGACACTACCCAGTTATGGTTGATTTTGCCTGAGGTCAGTTTGCCACGGATACCGATTTCGCCTGTGTTAATGTCATCCTCACGGGCATTGTCAAAGCGGTAGGTGGTGCCATCGCCATTTAAATTGGTGACCATCAAGTTAGCGAGCGAGTTCTCTTCTTCGCCATGACGAAAGCCATACGCGCCATAGGCAGTCAAATTTGGGCTAAGGTCATATTCAGCCCGTAATGTGCCAAACACATCTTTTTCATTTGAATAACTCCACGGTTGCGACCAGTTGCTTTTGGCATCAGCGGCATTGGGTACACGGGTCAAACCTGACAAGGTGACATTGGTGCGTGTTTTTTGCAGTTCGTTATTTTGATAGCCCAAATCTGCCGATAACCGCATGTTATCTTGGCGATAATCTAAGCCCAAACCGACCAAACCCAATTTGGCTTTTTCATCATCGACTGCTGTACCGCCGTCTTGATAGGCGACATTGGCACGCACACCGTACGCTTGATTTGCGCCAAACCGTTGTCCCACGTCTAGGGCAATTTTACCGTTTTCGGCATTTTCGCTGCTGATAGTGACTTTACGAATCGGCGTTTGAGTGGCTCGCTTTGGCAGCAAATTCACTGTGCCCCCTTTATTACTTCCCCCGGGTGCCATGCCATTTAGGAAGGTACTCGCGCCACGTTGTACTTCGACCCGCTCAAATAGCTCGCTTGCGATAGATTGACGGGGCATAATGCCGTATAAGCCGTTCATCATGGTATCGTCAGAGTTGGTGACAAATCCGCGAATCAGATAAGCTTCTTGAAAATTACCAAAGCCACGCGCCACACGCACCGTTGAGTCTTTTTTTAGGATATCGCCAACAGAATCCGCTTGTTTATTTAAAATAAAGTCATTGGTATAGGCCGTGGTCGAAAAAGGCGTTTCCATGGTCGATTTATTACCCAAAATACCGATACGGCTACCTGTGGCGACTTGCCCACCTTGATAGGCGGGCGGCAAACCAGTTTTTGATGCATCCGCACTTGCAGTCACCACGATTTCATCGAGTAGGGTTTCTGTGGCGGCATCCGTGGTATTTGCTTCTTCTGCCATCGCCGTGGTTGATAATAAGCCAATCGTACTTGCTGCCAAAGCCGAACGCACGGCTAAAGATAATAGGGATAAACGCATATTCAATCACTCAAAGGACAATAGATAAAACATTTTTGCGAATGATAACAATTATTATTTTTATTTACAATAAATAATGATAGCGCAACCAAAGAAGTTATCTGTTTAATTTTTCATACCTTTCATCAACCATAAAAAATATAAACCGCCTACGATGGAAGCGATTGTGCCCGCAGGTATTTCATAGGGAAAAATCGCATAACGTCCCACCCAATCAGCAATCAACATCAATCCTGCGCCCAGTAGCGCTGATAAGGCTAATTGGTGAGGTAACTGCACCGCCCCAAGTGTCTTGGCTAAATGCGGCGTCATTAATCCAATAAAACTTAGCGGTCCAACCGCCAATGTCGAAACAGTGCTTAACACTGCTACAAGACTAAAAATCAGTATTTCGCTACGTTTTACTGATACGCCCAAACTGCGAGCCATTGTTTCATCTAGGCTAATCACCCTAAGCGGCTTTAGTAGCAAAAAACTGAGCAAAAATAACACTGCACCAATGACCATCAATGCCCACGCTGTCACAGGATAAGCATGATATGTTGTACCCGATAGCCAATTGAGCATCGCTTGTAAGCGAGGGTCGCCTGACAGTTTGATTAAAGTTAAAATACCACCCATCAATGCAGAAATCGCCACACCCACGAGCAACAAATAGCTTGAGGATAGCCGACGCGCAAGCCATAAAACCAACAGTAACACCAAAGCCGCACCTAACAGTCCGCCCAATAACGGCAATCCCAATGCCCAAACAGAATCGGTTGCCAGTCCCAGTGTGCCTGATATCACTGGACTAAGCACGAACACCAATACCACCCCCAATGCTGCACCTGAACTGATGCCCATCACTTCAGGACTTGCCATCGGATTGCGCGTCAAGTTTTGTAATAGCACCCCTGCGGTAGCCAGCATCAGACCTGTTGCCATTGCCGATAAGGTACGCGGCAGGCGAAAACTCTCGATAAAACTTGCCTCGGTATGCCACCCAAAACTGCCCATCGCATCAGGGGAAATATGTAATACACCTACCGTCACAAGCAGCAACAACCCGACCGCAACCACCCAAAAACCGCCACCAAAATATCGGCGTTTGCCGACCAAAAGACTAGGGCTTTGTTCGGCAATCATGGGCTGTTTACTTTGTCGAATGACCAACCAAATAATCAACCCGGCACCTAATATCCCTGTGATCGACCCCACAGGCAGCGTAATATTAAGTAATGGTTTAAACCAGGGTGACAGCAGCATCACAATGTTATTAGTGAGCCACAACAACATCGCCCCAAAGGCAAATCCTGCCATTAAGCGTTGCCCAATCGGGCGAATCGCTACTACATTAACGACACTTGCCGCAGCCAAGCCGACAAAACTTAAGACGCCCACGCGGCTTACCACGCTTGCAGTGACTACTGCAACAAGGGTTACTACCAGCATACGCACAGCAGCCACAGGCACTCCCAAGGCTTTGGCTTGGCGTTCATCAAGGCTCATGATGGTTAAAGGTTTGACCAAAAATAACAAGATAACGGGCAGGATTAAGCTTATTAGCACAAAAAACTGGCTATTTTGCCAACTGGTTTGGGTTAAGTTACCGCTTTCCCATGCCATGACCCCCATAACCCTTTCTGAGAAAAAAATCATCAACAGTGAGGAAATAGCAGAAAACAAAATATTGACCACCAAACCACCCAAAATGAGCACCACAGGATTCATACGGCTGTTGGCAGCAATTGCAAACACCAAGCCCATACTCAGCAATGCGCCAATAAATGCCACCCAAAAGCTACCATACAAGCCAAAACTGGGAAAAAACAGCGTCACAATTAATAAAGCCAATTGTGCCCCTGTCCCTACCGCAAGGGTACTATCTGAAGCAAGGGTATTTTTGACCAATTGCTGTAGCAAGACACTGACTACGCCCAGTAGTCCCCCGGCAAATATCGCCACTAACATAGTCGGCAAAATTTGTAACTGCGCCACCATTTGCACTAAGGTTAGCGACTGTGAACGGGCAAATAATAATCCCAATGAATCATGCCAAGTGGTTTTAACAACCAAAGCCGTGGTTATTAAAACCAGCGATAATAAGCCACTAAAAAGCCAACAGGCAGGGGCATTCAAGGGCTTGGTAATTCGCTGATTATCTCGCTGGTTATGTTGAAGCCTAGTTTTATTACCCATTCGCCTTGCCCCCTAACCAATGAGCCTGATTTAATCGCTCGCCAAATACCACCATAGAAGACACACCGCCATACAGCCAAATCGGCGGTAATACTGCCATACAGCGACTATTTTTAGCCCTTGCGCCATAGCCTAGCCGCTGCCACAGCAAATTTTTGGCTAATTCTTGACGTAGCATAGGACTAAACGGCTCAACCACTACCAAACAGGTATCATCATCAAGTTTTGCCAAATCACCCAATGCCAGCGAATTAAATCCCCAAAGATTGCCTTTACCCATCTGATCTTCAAGTGTAATCAAATTTAACCCCATCACCTCAAATGTCGGTCGAAATAGGCTATTGTTGGTATAAATCCGCAAATTATTGCTATCGGCAAACTGCACCACCGCAATTTTTTTGATGTGGGGATACTTTTGGCGAAATGTCGCACCAAGCTTGCCAAGCTGTTTTTTTGACTGGGTTAAAAATTGCTGGGCGCGTTGCGGCTGATGAATAATTTCACCCAGTTGAAGAGTCGGTTCAGCATAGTCCTGCCAAGTCGCTATCGCGTTTTTTGACATAAAACTTACCGACTTATGGGGGGTGTTGCCGTAAGCAGGTCTTAGATGGGCATAAAAATCATTATCAATAATCACAATATTGTTAGAAGATGAGGTGAGTTGGGCAAGCCGTTCAAAGTTTGGGGTGAATCGCTCCCCAATATCGATGATATCACTTGGTAGTGCGGGCGTGCCCACCCATTCACGGTAGCTTTTGGTATCGCCTGTGGCAATCGGTGGATAGCCTAGGGCGGTGAGTGTCGAAGCCACCGCCCAGTCAGGGGTGATGACTTTGACGCTGTGAGCGTCTGCAGGCGGTGCTTCAAGCTTTAAATCCCGCTGAGGCTGGCACGCTGTCAAAAAAAACAAAACAATTAGCAAGCAACAAGCTCTCATCACACCACCGCCACTTTATTACCGGTGACTGGGTGACTTAATAGATGCAAATTGATACCAAAAATCTGGTCAAGCACTTGCGGTTGCATGGTACTGGCGATATCACCCACATGACAAAGCTTGCCGTTTTTTAACGCAATAAACTCATCACAAAACTGTGCCGCAAGATTAATATCATGAATAATAATCACAATCGCCTTGTTTTTCTGCCGTGCCAAATCACGAATGAGACGCAGTATTTCAACTTGATAGACGATGTCGAGCGGGGCAAGTGGTTCATCAAGTAGCAAATAGGGCGTATCTTGGGCGATACACATGGCAAGCCATGCCCTGGCGCGCTCCCCTCCGGATAGCGTTGCCACTGATTGCTCGGCAAACGGCGTGACTTGGGTCAGCGCCATTGCTTCACGCACCTTAGTATGGTCTTGTGGCGTAGGCTTTTGTAGCCATTTTTGATAAGGGTATCGCCCTAACATCACCAGTTCGGCAACGGTAAATTGACTGGCATCAGGCAATTTTTGCGGTAAATAGGCGACTTGTTGGGCGAGGGTTTTTGGCGGTAAATCAAAGATTGATTTGTCAGCAAAATCCGGTAATAAAATCTGTCCGCTAGTGGGGGTGGTTTCCCCTGCCAAAGCTTTAATCAATGTCGATTTACCCGAACCGTTATGCCCAATTAAGGCATAGATTTTTCCCTTCTCAATGGTAACATTGATGTTGTTTAAGAGGGTTTTTTGTTGGCGCATGACGGTAAGCGATTGGGTGGTTAGCATGAGTTGACCCGGGTCAAAGTTTTAAAATAGCAAATCATAGCATTGATGATAATAATTATCATTAATTTTTATAAATAAGAATTAATATCATTTAAGATATTGATAACGATTCTCATTCACACTATAATACAGCGATTTCAAAAGTTTCCCTAAACATACAGCGCTATAACTATGTCTATCCAACGTCACGCTAACTTTAGTCCAGCCCATTTCTCAAACGATATTAGCAGCATAGTCGATAAAAAGTCGGGCACGTTGGCACTGATTGGTGTATTGAGCTTACATGGTATCGTAGCGATTAGCTTGGCAAATATGGCAACGCCTGATATCAAACCGCCCAAAGTCACGCCACCGTTAGAAATTAGCTTTATCGCGCCACCACCTGCGCCAACCAAGCCTGAAGAGATGACGGTAACAGCCGAGCAACAACCGATAAAACAACTACCTAAGCCCGTAGAAAAACTAGCAGAAAAGCCAAAAGAAAAGCCGATAGAAAAACCCATCAGCAAGCCTGTTGAGAAAACAGTCGAAAAACCGATTGCTAAGAAACCTGTAGAACAACCGATTAAACCATTACCCGAACCGTCGAAACCAGCTGAAAAAACTATCGTCAAGCCGCCACAGGTTGACCAAAACATTGTCATGGCAAGGCAACTAGCCCTCGCCAATGAGCGAGCCGAACAGGCGCAAAAACAACAATTTGAGCGCCAACAAGCACTCGCCAGACAGCAAGACTTAAAACAACAACAAGAATTGGAACGGCAACAAGAATTGGAACGCCAACAAGCGCTTGCACGGCAAAAAGCGTTGGACAACCAATTAATTGAACAACAAGAGCGTGAGCGCAAACAAGCAGAAATAGATCGTCAAAAAGCGCTAGCTGATGCCAAAGCCAGACAAGCAGATGAAGCTAGGGCGAAAGCCGAAAAGGCAAAACAACAACAAGCCGACAAGGATAAAGAAGCCCAACAAGCGCAAAATAATTCACCTGTGAGCTTTTCGGCAGGGCAAGCAAGTTGGCGGCGGCAACCTAGCTTTAGCTGTCATAGTGAAGACCTGGAAAACGGCGCATTAACAGCGATTATTCGCTATACGGTGGACAAACAAGGCAATCCAACCAGCGTCACTTTAGCCAAATCGACCGGCAATGTCAGAGTCGATAGACAACTGTCTATGCAGGCTAAGAGCGGCAAATTTAACCCCTTTACCAAAAATGGCGTACCGGTGGTAGGTATTGTCAATCTACCGGTTCGCTGCCAATAACTATGATTATTAAAAAAATCCGTTTTTCATAAAGCTTATCCCCGTACAAATTGCTTTAACCAATATCACTTGCCCATTGTAGATATAAAAAACCCTCTAAATAAGCTATTTAGAGGGTTTTTCTTAGAGATTTTTTTGCTAGCTAATGAATTAGTTGTATTCAATAACAAAATCTTCTGTGGCTACGCGTACTTTTGCCATAGGCGCAATCCAATCACGTGCTGGATCTGAAACACCCACGTACATGATTACGATACTTTTTAGCCCCAATTTCTCTAAACCTAATACCTCGTCAATCAGCTTAGGGTCAAAGCCTTCGGCAGGGCAACTGTCTACTTTAAGCTCTGCTGCCTGTGCCAACGCAAGTCCCAAGCCAATGTAAGCTTGGCGAGCGATATGTTCAAAATTTTCGTCTGCGCTTTTTTTGGCCACACTTGCTTTGAGCATGGAAGTATAGCTATCAAAACGCCCTCTAGGTAAGCCACGCTCATCTGTGGTCATGTCATACACGGTATCAATTTTTTCGGCGCTATAATCCTGCCAACCTGCAAAAACAAGCACGTGAGAACATTCTTTCATGCAGTCAGGATTGAGCGCACCCGCCACTAGCTGCGCTTTGATGGCTTGGTTTTTGACCACGATAACTTTAAATGGCTGCAATCCCGATGAGGTGGGCGCAAGTCGAGCGGCTTCGATGATTTTGTCGATATTTTCTTGACTCACGCTTTGGTTTGGATCAAAGGCTTTGACGGCATGGCGCCATTGTAAGTTTTCAATCAGTGACATGAAATATTCCTAATCTAGTGATAAAACTATAATGATAATAGTAGAGCGATAAAAGTTATTGTCCGAGCCTTTAAACAAAGCTAAAGAAAGCTCGATGTTACCAATTTTGTCATTGGCTGTTAGAACGCTTGAATGGCTTTCAACTTGCTCAACTAAACGGTAAATGTGCCCAAATGGGTCTTTGACATTTGAGCACGCCGCTTGCAATGGAAATTATGTTAAATTGATTATGCCACTACTTGGGTATGCAGACGTACGTCAACATTGCCGCGCACGGCATTAGAATACGGGCAGACTTTGTCCGTCGTTTCAACCAAGTCTTTCGCTTGTTCTTCGCTGACGCCGCTAAGTTCAATATACAAATCGATGTCAAGCGCATAACCGCCTTGGGCATTCATGCCCAGTCCCACAACCGCTGAGGTTTTTGAGCTGACGCCTTCTAGCTTCATACGCTGTGCCACATGAGTCAACGCATTGTCAAAACACGCGGCATAGCCCATGGCAAATAATTTTTCTGGGTTGACGCCTGTACTATTTTGCTCAGGGGTTTGTAAATCAAAGCCTAGTGAACCATCTTCTAGTGCAACATGACCTGAGCGGCCGCCTGTTGAGGTAGCGGTTGGGGTTTTATAAAAAATTTTCATAAGAGTACCTTATTTTGAATGCTTAACTTGCGTGAATGAATAAAAAAAATCGGCGTGACAACATTCGCCACAGTATTTAGATTTTAATATTTAAGTTTTAAAAAATTATATTTTACACAATATAATTTTCAGTGCCTAGATAAGGTAATCAAATTCTCACACGCTGTATACAAACTAATAACAAATGATTAAAAATGCTAAATCTAACGATACCCTAACAAGACGCATGATAATAGATAAGACGTAGGCAGATAGCGCTTAATGCTAAAAATTTGTTTAATGATTTTTGGGTAATATATTGTGGGGACACACCTCTGTATGAATCGGGCAGAGTTTTTGCGCCACTTGTTGTAGCAGCTCTATTGCTTCGTCATCTAACTGCATGGCAGCTAACATAGCACTAGGAATGCTAGCGGCTTGAACTTTTAAGGCATCCCCTTTGGCAGTGAGCGATATTTGTACTACCCGTTCGTCTTGTGTGGCACGCTCACGGTGCACAAAGCCTTTGGCTTCAAGTCTTTTAAGTAAAGGGGTAAGTGTGCCGGTATCAAGGTCTAAAAAATCGCCCAATGTGCCGACAGTTTGTGGACTTTTTTCCCATAGCACCAACATGACAAGGTATTGTGGATAGGTCAAATCCAAGGCTTTTAGCAGGGGACGATAGTGGTTAGTGATACTTTTTGACAGTGAATAAATGGGAAAACATAACTGGTTACTCAGTTTGAGGGCATCAAGGCTCATCGTATTTTTTGGGACTCTAGAGATGAAAGGGTCATTGACCACTATAGGAAAAAACACATCTTTGTGCAATCATTAACCACAATTGGCGGTCTGTGCGGTCAAGCAGTTGATAGCCGATGATAGTGCATAATGTGACAAAGATGGCGGGTAAATAACGGCATTTGTTTTTAAATTCATAATCTTGCATAATGGGTTTGGTATACTAAAAATCAAGGTGGGGATATGCTAATTGAGCCTTGGCACTGGCTGATTTTGGGGTTAGTGCTGATTATTCTTGAACTATTCTTGACCAGTTTTGTGAGTTTATCGATTGGTGTGGCAGCGATTGTGGTGGCCGTTTTGTCATGGTTATTACCGTTTAGCTGGTTTTTTTGGCTCATGGTATGGCTGATACTGTCGGTGATTTTTACTATCATTGGCTTTAAATTTATCAAGCCGTATATGCAAAATCGTACCACAGCAGGATTGGGTTCAGGGGTTATCATCGGGGAAACAGGCATGATTATTCAAAGTCCGCAAGCAGATAAATTGGGCAAGATTCGTTTTAGTGTGCCAATTTTTGGGGCGGATGAGTGGGTGTGTCGTAGCTACCAAAGCGCACCGCTAGAAGTTGGCGATAGAGCCATTGTGGTGGATGTTATTGGAAATGAGTTGCTGGTAGAATCCACCAAGCATCAATAAGCATTAATAAGCATCAATAAAGGAATTGTCATGGAAGCGTTGAGCGGTATTGGTATTTTTTTGGTCGCCTTTGTGCTATTTACCCTTTATAAAGGGGTAAAAATCGTACCACAAGGGTTTAAATGGATTGTACAGCGTTTGGGTAAGTACCATCAGACCTTAGAGCCTGGGTTGAATTTTATCATTCCTTATGTCGATAACGTGGCATATAAAGTAACCACCAAAGACATAGTGCTTGATATTCCATCGCAAGAGGTCATCACCCGTGATAACGTCGTGATTATCGCCAATGCGGTGGCGTATATCAATATCGTGCATCCAGAGCGCGCTGTATATGGTATTGAGAATTACGAGCAAGGCATTCGTAATTTGGTACAAACCTCACTGCGTTCTATCATTGGTGATATGGATTTTGATAGTGCGTTATCATCGCGTGACCAAATCAAAGCCGCGCTAAAAATGTCAATTTCTGATGATATTGCCGATTGGGGCATTACCCTAAAAACCGTGGAAATCCAAGATATTAGCCCATCGCCTACCATGCAAATGGCGATGGAAGAACAGGCAGCTGCGGAGCGTCAACGCCGTGCTACAGTGACCAAAGCGGATGGGCAACGCCAAGCGGCGATTGCAGAAGCCGATGGACGTCTTGAGGCTTCACGGCGTGATGCCGAAGCACAAGTGGTACTGGCGCGAGGCAGTGAGCAATCAATTCGCTTGATTAGTGAAGCGGTGGGCGAGCGCGAAATTCCGCTGCTATATCTACTAGGTGAGCAGTACATCAAAGCCATGACTGATATGTCAAAATCACCCAATGCCAAAACCGTGGTGCTGCCTGCTGATATCTTAAATACCGTGCGCGGTATGATGGGGGACGTGGGCGATAAAATCCACCGTCCTTAACATTTGGCGTGACTTACTTGCTCATTAAAGCGCTGACTGAAGCCGCTGACTGAAACCGCATCACCTTGCGGTTTTTTATTCGCCAAAATTGGGTAACCATGACATTTTAGGATGTACAGTATGCGTAAAATAAAAAATTTACTATTGGTATTACATACCCCATCAGATAATACCCAGCGATTAGCAGAAGTTGCAAAATCCGCCACACAGCTAGCGGATATTGATAACGTCACTGTGATTGTTAAAACACCGCTACAAACCCAAGTGGAAGATGTGTTAAAAGCGGATGCCATTATCATTGGCACGACCGAAAATTTTGGTTATATGGCGGGGCTGACCAAGGATTTTTTTGAGCGAATTTATTATCCCGTGCTTGAGCAAAAACAAGGACTGCCTGTGGCATGTTATATCCGTGCTGGGCTCGACGGTACAGGTAGCAAACGCGCGGTAGAGAGTATCGTCACAGGATTGCGTTGGCGCTGGATACAACCGCCCTTGGTATTAAAAGGTGAATGGTCAAGCGCATTTGATGAGCAAGTCGCTGAGCTTACCATGGCAGTCTGTGCGGGTTTATCATTGAATATTTTATAACCGCTTTAACATGATTTCCGAGTAAATTACTCAAGTTTTTTTCCGCGTGATTATCAAATTTGTTATAATATCAACAATTTCACATTGTATGACACGCTGTAAGGATAGTTATGACCCGTAAGCCTGAACTTTTATGCCCTGCTGGCACTTTTCGTAATATGCAATATGCATTTGCCTATGGCGCAGATGCCGTCTATGCGGGACAAGCACGCTATAGCTTGCGGGTGCGCAATAATGATTTTGATGAGGAAAATCTTGCCAAAGGGATTGCCTACGCCCATTCACTCGGCAAGCAGTTTTATGTCGTGGTCAATATCCAAGCGCATAATGCCAAGCTTAAAACCTTTATCGAAGACATCCGTCCTGTGATTGAGATGAAACCCGATGCGCTGATTATGTCAGATGCTGGGATGATTATGATGGTACGTGAAGCCTTTCCAGAGCAGGTAATTCACCTATCGGTGCAGGCGAACGCGGTAAACTGGGCAACGGTCAAGTTTTGGAAACAAATGGGCGTCAGCCGCGTGATTTTGAGTCGCGAGCTGTCACTCAAAGAAATCGAGCAAATCATCGCTGAAGTGCCCGATATGGAAATTGAGGTATTTGTGCATGGGGCACTTTGTATGGCGTATTCGGGTCGTTGTTTGCTGTCTGGCTATATCAATAAACGCGATGCCAACCAAGGCACTTGTACCAATGCCTGTCGCTGGTCATACAACACCTATAAAGCAGAAGAAAACGAAACAGGCGATATCGTGCCAACACAGCCTATCAGCCAACCTATCAGCCAACCTATCAATAGCCCAGAGGTTTTTGTTCCCACTCAAGCCACGCAAGAAGATGCTATTCAAACTGTCAATCTAAATGGTGATGTGGTGATGGGCGATGACTATGTACAGCAGCCATCGGATGAAGTGGTACTGATTGAAGAACAAGGTCGCCCAGGCGAATTGATGGCGATGTTTGAAGATGAACATGGCACTTATATTATGAATTCTAAAGACTTACGTGCCGTCGAGCTAGTGCCTGAGCTAACCCACATGGGCGTGCACTCACTCAAAATCGAAGGCCGTACCAAGTCGCATTATTATGTGGCGCGCACTGCACAAGTGTACCGCCAAGCGATTGATGATGCCGCCGCTGGTAAGCCATTTGATACAGGCTTAATCACCGCACTCGATGGGCTAGCCAATCGCGGCTATACCGAAGGCTTTTTACGTCGCCACGTGCATAGTGATTACCAAAACTATGAATATGGGTCATCAAAAACCGATCATCAGCAGTTTGTTGCCGAGATTAGTGACATTACCCCAACGCGCTTAACCTTGGTAATTAAGAACAAATTGATGGTGGGTGATACCATCGAAATCATGACACCGCAGGGTAATTTGAGCTACCCACTCAAAGAGATGTGGAATAAACAAGGTGAGCCGATTGATGGCGCTTTAGGCTCTGGCTGGGTGTGTCAAATCGCCAATCCGTTTAAAGAGATGCAGGATGATGTGTTGCAATTTGCGCTAATCATGAAAAGCGTCAGCGAGCCAATTTTTACCTAAGTTGGTCTTGTTGTCGCGGTATCAGGCGTTAGGTTAAGGAATTTTTGTGGTTCACTCATACCAGCAAAATAAATCAGACACCATTTCAACGCTTGTTGAAGCGGTGAATGTTGAAGCATTGCAGGATTCCCTAGCACTTCGCCGTAATGTGTTTATCCAAGGATATTTATCACAGGATTTTAAAGCCATTGAGACGACTTTGGCGGACAATTTCCGATTTGTTAACGGAAAAGCAATCCACAATCGCGACAGCTGGCATGAGATTTTACATAACTTATGGCAATCTCGAGACTGGCAGTCTCAACCGCTATTGCCTGACCGTGTTCGCTATCACTTTTTCTCACTTACCGAATGTATGATCACTTTGTATTATAAGCATGAACCGACGGCAAATGTCATGCAGGAATTGTGGATGCAAGATGACAATGTATGGCGCCTAAGTGCGGTGTCAATCGTTAATCGCTAAAGGTGTTAATTGCTAAGGTAAAAACAGACTACAAGACATGGCACTAAAAATCACTTCCGACTGTATCAATTGCGACATTTGTGAGCCCGAATGCCCAAATGAAGCCATTAGCTACGACAATAAAGTACAAAAAACTTACGTCATCAATCCTGACTTGTGCACCGAATGCATCGGGTTCTATGATGAGCCAACCTGCGATAAAGTCTGTCCGATTGATTGCATCATCAAAGACGATGAGCGCCCTGAATCGCCCGAACAGCTGCTTGCAAAATATAAGCAAATTTGGCAAAAATAATACTAACAAAAAGTTGCGGTAAATGTCGCCAAAACATTTTACTATAAGTTAATCAATTTTTTTTGAAGTGATTACTGGCATTTTTTATCAAAAACAACATTCAAAGTGACATTTAAAGTTGAAGTGACATTCATGTTTAAAAAAAATAACAAAGCGACTGACCCTCAAGCACACCAATCGAAGCGCTCACCACAGCCTCGCAAACAAAAAAACAAAGCTAAAAAGCGTCACGTTGTCGCGAAACTCATTGGCGTCGGTATGACAGCCACAGCGGCAACGGGCGCAACTGCTGTCCTAGGCAGTTATGGCGCATGGCAATATGCCAAGCAGCAGTATAGGGCGCGCCGCTTATATACCCCTGCATTTAGCGGGGTTGTCACCAATCAGCATTTTAAAGGTAAGGTGCACAAGGTCGGTGAGTATTTAACCTTTGTCACCGATGGCGCTACCTATGCGCTCAATGACCCATTACTGCGTATCCAATCACTGTATCAGTCCAATAAAACACCTACTGACAATCAAGCCAGTCATCAAACCAAGCTTATGGATCAGGTGCATTGTGATGATGTCACTATTGTTGCGGAACTCAGTGAAAAAGGACATTATGGTTATTTAGGACATTTGGACTACCAGTTAACCGTGGTGGACACCGCAGATGATGCCATGAATTTTTAATGGCATTTTTTTAATAGAGTATAGTATAGCTTTCGTGACATACGAATGATTATAACCACCCAAGTTGAACCATCATCAAAGGAGCTGAAGATGACAACAAAATTTATCCCAAAACCCTATCGTATCGAGCGCAATGACTGCCAAGCCATGCTGATTGATATACAAGAAAAACTTGCGCCCCATATTGCCGAACATCGAAAATTACTCAAAAAAACAGCGATTTTGATTCAAGGTCTACAAACGCTCAATATTCCCATTATGGTTAATGAGCAATATCCCAAAGGACTTGGGCATACTTTGCCAGAGTTGACGCAGTTGCTATCTGAAAAAAATACGCCAGTGTTTGAAAAAACAACCTTTAGCGCCTGTGATACGCCAACCTCTTGGCATCATATCGCCCAGCAAAATCGCAACAATGTGATTTTATTTGGCACAGAAGCTCATGTCTGTGTCATGCAGACGGCGTTAGACTTACTCGATAACGGTATGCAGCCCATCATTATCACCGATGCCGTGGGCTCGCGAGACCTGTATGACCGTAAAATTGCGATTCGTCGTATGCGCCGTGCCGGTGCGGTCGTCACCACCACCGAAGCGATTTTATTTGAGCTGTGTCGTAGCTCAGAAGACCCCGCGTTTAAGACGATTTCAGCGCTAGTCAAGTAAATATGACTCAGACCCTGCATGATTAAGAGGTATTTGATGCAACCACTTATTGATTATCTGTTGGCATTGGATGCCTTAAAATCAGTCAACCGCCGCAACTATACGACCCAACTGTCTGCAAACACGCCACGACGTCTTGAAAATTCAGCCGAGCATTCATGGCATTTGGCGATGGCGTGTTGGGCAGTCGCGCAGCATTTCAAACTGGATGTCAATCATGAAAAACTGCTCAAACTGGCATTGGTTCATGACTTGGGCGAAATTGAGGCGGGTGACACATTCTTATATGCTGATAAACGCTCGCAGGCGCATGTTGATGAGCGCATTGGTGTAGAAAAACTGGCAACGATGATGGGCAACCCCGTTCCAGAATTGTTAACGCTGTGGGATGAGCAAGAAACAGGTCATAGTGCTGAAAGCAAACTAGTTAAAGTAGTGGATAGGCTATTGCCCTTTATGCTCAATATGGTGACAGATGGCGGTGCGTGGACAGACCATCAGGTCAAGCGCTCCCAAGTCGAAGCCGCCCAAGCCTTTATCAGACAGGATTTTCCCATCATTCACGACTGGATAACCGAGCAAATTGCCATTGCGGTACAACAGGGTTGGTTGATTGAAGATTAAACATAAAAAAACGTGCGACATAGGCACGTTTTTTTAACTCGCTATTTTTAAAATCACTAACAGTTAAACAATCTCTGGCGATTGGTTATTATCAATCACTGCCTTATTGACTGTCACGGTTTTGCCGGGTGTCATTGAAGGCAGTTCATACATGGTATCGAGCAGGGCGTTTTCAACAATGGAGCGTAGACCACGCGCGCCGGTACGACGCTTTAGCGCTTGTTTGGCAATCGCCACCAGCGCATCATCGGTAAACGATAACGTCGCATTTTCCATCTCAAACAAGTATTCGTATTGTTTGACTAGCGCATTTTTTGGCTCGGTTAAGATTTGTACCAATGCTTCTTCGTCCAGTTCTTCCAGTGTCGCGACCACAGGCAGACGACCAATTAACTCTGGAATCAGACCAAATTTAATCAAATCTTCTGGCTCGACTTGCTTGAATAATTCACCGGTTTTCTTGCCGCTGTCTTTGGCTTTTACCTCAGCGTTAAAACCGATACCGGTTTTTTCGGTACGCTGTTGAATGACATTGTCTAGACCAGCAAACGCACCGCCACAAATCACCAAGATATTACTGGTATCGACCTGAATCATCTCTTGGTTTGGGTGCTTACGACCACCTTGCGGTGGGATATTGGCAACCGTACCTTCAATCAATTTCAACAGCGCTTGCTGTACGCCTTCACCCGACACATCACGGGTAATCGAAGGGTTTTCGCTTTTACGGCTGATTTTATCAATTTCATCGATATAAATAATGCCTTTTTGCGCTCTCTCGACATCAAACTCTGCCGCTTGTAACAGTTTTTGTACGATGTTTTCCACGTCTTCACCGACATAACCCGCTTCGGTCAAGGTAGTGGCATCGGCGAGCGCAAATGGGACATCAAGTAGGCGTGCCAGGGTCTGCGCCAGTAAGGTTTTGCCCGAGCCCGTTGGACCAATCAGCAAAATATTACTTTTTGATAGCTCAACCATCGCATCTTCAGCGCCAAGTGTCGTCAGCGCCTTATCTTCACTCAGCTTTTCACTGACCTTTAAGCGTTTGTAATGGTTGTAAACCGCTACTGCCAAAGTTTTTTTGGCTTTATCTTGACCGATGACATACTCATCTAAGTGGCTGCGGATTTCTTTGGGCGTTGGCAATTTGCGCGCTGCCCAGTTTTCACGCTCATTGGTATCACTACCGTCGCTGCCCGATGACTTTGATTCGGCGATTAAATCATCGCACAGTTCAATACACTCATTACAGATATTGGCGTCTTGACCTGCAATTAGCTTTTTGACTTCGTGTTTGGCTTTACCACAAAACGAGCAGTGTGGCTCAATGTCATTTTTTGACATAAAAAAACGCTCCTAAAATTATGCTTGTTTTAATTGCTTTGTGATTGTGTAACCTATTAAGCAATGCTTGGACGTTTTTCTAATACTTCATCAATCAGACCGTATTCTTTGGCTTCTTGGGCATCTAGCCAATAGTCACGCTCGACATCACGGGCGATTTTTTCAAGTGGCTGACCGGTACGTTCTGCCAAGATTCTATTTAAGCGTTCACGGATTTTTAGGATTTCACGCGCATTGATTTCAATATCGGTCGCTTGACCTTGTGCCCCACCTGACGGTTGGTGAATCATCACACGCGCATTGGCTAAGGCATAGCGTTTACCTTTTTCACCCGCAGCCAATAAGAATGAACCCATACTATAAGCACCGCCCATACAAATCGTTGACACTTGTGGCTGGATAAAGTTCATGGTGTCAAACACCGCAAGACCCGCACTCACAGAGCCACCTGGTGAATTGATGTACAAGTTAATGTCTTTTTCTGGATTTTCCGCTTCTAGGAACAACAACTGGGCGACAATTAAATTCGCCATGTGGTCTTCAACTTGACCGGCTAAGAACACCACACGCTCACGCAATAAGCGAGAATAGATGTCAAATGAGCGCTCACCGCGAGCCGATTGCTCGACCACCATAGGTACTAAAGCACTTTGTGGTGACAACACGTCACGGGTTACGGTATTTTGGATTTGACTCGTCGCGAAAGGCGAGTCCAAGAATTTTTCTAACATGTTATTGTCCTTTTTAAATATGCAAAAGCCCTTATCGTTTATAAGGGCAATTGGCATAAAAACAAGTTACTAAGCTGACTAAAAATACATTCTTAAATGCTTAAGCTTAAATGCTTAAGAATGGATTAAGCCAATTATTACATCATCGCTTGTTGTTGGCTAGCCAGTAAATCTTGGTAAGATACTTCAGTATCAGTCACTTTACCTTGAGACAAGATATGATCGACCACTTGATCTTCTAACACTACCGCTTCGATGTTGGCACGTTCTTGCGCATTGTTGGTGTAATAGTCGATAACTTCGTTTGGATCTTCGTAGTTTTCTGCCATTTCGTTGATGTATGTGGTCACACGTTCTTGGTCAACTTCAAGTTTGTTTGACTCAATCAGGCTTGAGACGATGATACCAAGGCGGGCAGCGCGCAGGGCTTGCTCTTCAAATAATTCGTTTGGTAGCATATCTTTGTTAAAAGTTTTAGGATCTGCACCAAATTGCTGGGCAAAACGGTTTAACATCATGCTGCGTTGGCGATCGATTTCTTGCTCAAGCATCGATGCAGGTACATCGATTTCATTTTTTTCAAGTAGGGCGTTAAATGCCGCTTCTTTCACTTGGTTACGGGCAGCGCTTTTTACTTCGCGCTCCATGTTTTTACGCACGTCTGCTTTAAGTTTGTCTAAGCCGCCTTCTGTTACCCCAAATGCTTCAAGGAACTCATCGTTTAATTCTGGTAATTGTGATTGCTCAACTGATTTGACGTTGATTTTGAACTGTGCTTGTTTGCCTTGTAGGTTTTCGGCTTGGTAATCTTCTGGGAACGTCACGTCGATGGTTTTTTCTTCGCCTGCTTTCATGCCTTTGATACCATCTTCAAAACCTGGAATCATACGACCACTGCCTAATACTAGGCTAAAGTCTTGTGCGCTACCGCCTTCAAATTTTTCACCGTCGATTGAACCTTCAAAGTCAAACTTGACTTGGTCGCCTTCATCTGCGGCATCATCTTTGGCAACGTAAGTTTGGCGTTGTTTTTGTAGGTTTTCAATCATGGTGTCAACGTCTGCATCGCCCACGTTGGCAACTTGACGCTCAACTTCAATGTCTGATAACCCTTGAACTTCTACTTCTGGGAATACTTCAACCGTTGCTTGATAAACCAAAAAGTCGTTTTCAAGTTTCACGTCATCAATGTTTGGCATACCCACGGCGCGGATGTTTTCTTGACGAATTGCATCAAATACGGTATCGCGAATCACGTCATTGATGACTTCTTGTTGGATACCTGCGCCATATTGGGCGCGAATGTGTGATACGGGCACTTTACCTTTACGGAAACCGTCGATTTTAGCGGTTTTTGCCACTTGGTTGATGCGTTTTTCCACGCGACCTTGAATGGTTGACACAGGTACTTTAACCGTGATTTGGGTTTCAAGATTTGATTTTTTGTTGGTAGTTACTTCTAAGTTAGTAACTGTTGAATCTGACACATTTGAATTTGACATAACAAAACCTTCCATAAAATATCAAAAAAGAGCAGCGTGGGTGCCACTCATAAGGGTAAATAGCGATAAGTTATCAGGCTTTTAAGGTGATTGAAAAAAGCCTATAAAATACGCAATCCAAAATCTGTTGGTTAACGCATGCTAAAAGGCAAAAATTAACCGAAAGTGGTATAGTATAAATTAATCATCTAGTAAAGTAAAAAAATTGTTGCTGTAAAATCTCTGTATCGGCTACCTTAGCAGTCACACCCTGTCTATCTGCAAGTGATAGGCGAGAGTTGAACATCTTTACTTTATCAATTGCATTAGCAGTTGCTGCATCGCTTGCCCGCGATGACTGATGCGGTTTTTATCGGTCTTTTGCATCTCGGCAGCGCTTTTTTGTACGCTTGGTACCCAAAATAGCGGGTCATAACCAAAACCAAGCTCACCTTGCGGGGCGGGCAAGATTTCACCTTGCCAAATCCCTTGGGCAATGATGGGTAGCGGGTCATCGGCATGGTGCACGAGTGCCAACACGCAAACAAACTGCCCGATAATCGGCTCATTCGTATGTCTGTGGGGTTCAAGCAGCCGCAATAATTTTTGGTTATTGGCTAAGTCTTTATGCTGGCTAAAGCTGGCTTCATCTTGGGCAAAACGCGCAGAATAAATTCCGGGTTGACCGCCCAAGATAGGTACACATAAACCCGAATCATCAGCAATCGCAGGCAGTCCGCTAATATGGCTGGCATGGCGGGCTTTAATCAGCGCGTTCTCAATAAAACTAAGTCCATCTTCGACCGCGTCCTCGATGCCCAATTGCCCTTGTGGGATGACTGTTATTTCAAGATTGGCTTGTTCAAATAATTGCTTGAATTCCGCGAGTTTGCCTTGGTTATTACTGGCGAGGACTAACTGGCGGGTAGGAAATAGTTGATTAAGGATAGAAACTGACATACAGACCCACTGTGTGTATTTTGCATAAAAAACTTGACCTTATCATAGCATAGTTAACAGTGGCTCGCGCTGCAAATACTCACATTGCAAAAGCCTTATACCAAACCACTACAGTTTTTTTTGAATAATTTGCTATCATCAAATAGCAAGTAACGGGTTAAAAATCAGCTTATTAGCATGCACTCATTGATTTTTACCCCACAAGATAATAAATCCCCACTATAGAAACGGTTAAATTCTGCCAATTTTTATGGCAAAATAACCCATGTGTTATGAGGATATTATCAAGGCTAATGATAGCAAGGTTAATAAACAAAGCTAACGATAGTAAAATTGGTGAGCGTTTTTAACCCTTGATAAAGCTTGATGAAGCATAGATAAATAACATAAACTAAATAACATCAACCCAGCCAACTTGCCATTTTGGATATGGTTTTGATATATGCGCTTTTAATACAAAGCTTTTATCACACAAATGGCATGTGGTTACTTTTATCATAAAGTCATCACAACAATAGCGAAGGAAAAAGGAAAATAACATGTCACACATTACATTACCAGATTTACCATACGCCAAAAACGCGCTTGAGCCACATATCAGCGCAGAAACCCTAGAATTTCACCATGACAAACATCATGCAGCGTATGTCAACAAACTAAATGAGCTACTACCAGGTTCAGGTCTTGAAGGTAAAGAGCTGGATGAAATCATCAAAGCCACCGCAGGTGATAGCAGCAAAGCGACCATCTTTAACCAAGCGGCGCAGGTTTGGAACCACACTTTCTATTGGAACTGCTTGACAGCCAATGGTGGCGGTGAACCAACGGGTGATCTAAAAGCCAAAATCGAAGAAGCGTTTGGTTCGTATGCAAAATTCCGTGAAGAATTCAAAAACGCGGCTGTAAGCCAATTTGGTTCAGGTTGGGCATGGTTAGTGGCTGATAGCGTTGGTGGTCAATTATCAATCACCAAAACGGCAAACGCAGATACCCCATTAGCCCATAACCAAGTTGCGGTATTGACGTGTGACGTGTGGGAGCATGCTTACTACATCGACTACCGTAATCGTCGTCCAGACTACGTTGACACCTTCCTAGACAAACTGGTCAACTGGGATTACGCAAACGCCAAATACAAAGGTCAACCAGCTGGCGTAGAAAAATAATCGCCTATCTTGGCTTCTTTAAGCCCTTTAGTCGTTTAAAAAAAGCCGAATCAATTTCGGCTTTTTTTTATTAACAGATACTAAAAGTAAAATTTTGTTAATTCTTTATTCGGCTTTCCGCTACCTGGCCACGGATGCTACCTGACCTATCGCAAGCAAACGGGTAAGGTAAAATCTACGCTTAAACCCATCAATCTACCTATCAGCCAAACGCATTGTCTAAAGATAAAAAATGTAGACAACAAAAAGGCGAGTATTCAATGCCTCGCCTAATTTATTCGCAAATTTTTGGTGGCGATAAAGCTGTGTTAAGAAACTTGCACAGGAATCACGTTGGCAGTGTCTTTAACGATATTACCTTCATCAAGGTAAACCAAGCGTGGATGATGGTTGTCGGCTTCTTTCTCATCCATTTGCGCGTAAGCAGCGATAATCACCACATCGCCCAAATCTGCCATGTGAGCGGCTGCTCCGTTGAGCGAAATCATTTTTGAGCCTGCTTCTGCACGAATCGCATAGGTGCGAAAGCGTTTACCATTGTTGACATTGTAAATGTCGATTGATTCGTTCTCACGGATGCCCGCCAAGTCGAGTAACTCGCTATCAATGCCACATGAACCTTCGTAGTGAAGCTCACAATGGGTCACACGCGCGCGGTGAAGTTTGGCTTTTAATAGGGTTAATAACATGATCGTTCCTTACCTTGTCAGGTTAACGCGATGCGCGTCATTGTGGTAAAAGTGAGCAGGCTAGTCATGAGAGGCTATTAACCAACTCGATAAAAGTTAAACATGATTGAAAAATCAGGTGAAGAATTCATCCATCTTGCAATCAATATATGGAAGGAAAATAAAAGTTCAAGGATAAACCCTAAGATTTATCACTTTTATCCTTTGGTTAACGTTAGGCATGGGGTAGTTTAAAACTATTGATGGCTTGCTGGGCTTTGGCTAAGTCACCTGTCACCAAGTCGGGCAGGGTACGCATGGCAGCATCTAGCATACTGTCAAATGCGATTTGCTCATCAGCGGTCGGTTTGCCAAGTACATAACCCGATACTTTGGACTTATGTCCTGGATGACCAATCCCCAAACGTAAACGGTGAAAATCTGCACCGATATGCGGCACGATATCACGCAGTCCATTATGACCGCCATGACCACCGCCTGTTTTTAAGCGCATACGACCCACATCAAGGTCAAGCTCATCATGAACAATCAGCAGTTCGTCATTGTGGATACCATAAAAATTCACCATCGGCACCACCGCTTCCCCTGATTTATTCATAAAAGTATGCGGTAACAATAAGCGTATATCCATGCCATACACTACGCCACGTCCAACCAAACCATGAAATTTTTTATCCAACGTCATGGTGATGTTAAACGTCTCGCTTATACGCTCCACAAACCAAAAGCCAGCATTATGCCGTGTTTGGGCATACTGCTGACCTGGGTTGCCAAGTCCGACAATCAGTTTCAGTTTTGACACGCTGATTATTCCAACTTAAGCGGCAAATGACAAATGATTATTCATCATCAGATTTTGGAGCATCATGGGTGTCATCTTGTGCTTGAAGCTTGCGTGCTTCTTCGTCACCTTCAGGATCACGAGTACCGGCAGCTTCTTCATTTGCTTCTGGCTCGATTGGCTCTTCAACTTCCACCGTTGGCGCTTGCATAGTAGCCACAGTACGGTTAAACGGTTCAGTCACTTCAAGCTCACGAATGGCAACGCCTTCAGGTAACTGGATATCTAACAAGTGAATCGAATCACCGACGTTCATGCCAGATACATCTACTGTCAAGTATTCTGGGATTTTTGAAGGAATGGCAGTGATTTCAAGTTCAGTGGCATTCGATACAAAGATACCGCCTGCTTTATGACCTGGTGCATCTTCAGCGCCTACATAGTGTACAGGAACAGTGATGTGCATCGCTTGACCACGGACGATACGTTGGAAGTCAGCGTGCATTGGGGTGTTTTTAGCTGGATGACGTTGTAGTGCTTTAATCACCACTTCTTCCGTACCTTGACCTTCTACGTTGATGGTCAAAATGTGAGAGAAGAAACTTTCTGTTTCAAGTGATTTAATCAATTCATTGTAACGGATAGCAATAGAGGCTGGCTCTTTGTCCGCACCGTATACGATTGCTGGTACTAGGTTTTGTTTACGAAGGCGGCGGCTCGCACCTTTACCTTGTAACTCGTCGCCACGTACAACAGCGTTTAATTCAAAAGTTTGGTTACTCATGGGAGTTTCCTTGGGTTAGGCTAGTCATGGGTGCCTTGTCAGTATGACTTGGCTTTTTGCCTTTACTTACAAAGCTCTACTTACAAAGCTTTAGTTAAAAAGATTGGCAAGTGACTAGCGAGTGAAAAAAAGCATAAATTTGCGACCAATTTATGCGTTATACGCCATTTTTCAAAAAAATAGCAAAACTTTAACAATTATTTTGTAAATAGCAAGTTAATAATAGCAACATGGGCGTAGCCGATAAGCCCGCATTCCACATGCTGGCTAACATTGCCTAAAATTACCTACATAATGTCAAACATCGCACTCAATGATTCTTCATTGTTGATACGACGTAGCGCTTCAGCCAGCATAGGGGCAATGGTCACTTGGCGAATTTTGCCCGTGTTTTTTGCGGCATCTGACAGTGGAATGGTATCGGTTACGACAAGCTCATCAAGCACTGACGCTGCAATTGTTTGGATTGCTTTACCTGACAATACTGGGTGAGTGATGTAACCCACCACCCGGCGCGCGCCACGTTCTTTTAATGCGGCAGCGGCTTTGCACAGGGTACCTGCGGTATCCACCATATCATCAATAATCACGCAATCACGGTCTTTAACATCACCGATGATATGCATGACTTCTGATTCGTTGGCTTTGGCGCGGCGTTTATCGATAATTGCCATGTCGGCATCGCCTAACTGTTTTGCCATTGCACGGGCACGCACCACACCGCCCACGTCAGGGGATACCACCATCAAGTTATCGTATTTTTGCTCACGTAAATCTTTAAATAAAACCGGCGTACCGTAAATATTGTCTACAGGGATATCAAAAAAACCTTGAATCTGGTCTGAGTGCAAGTCCACGGTAACGACACGGTCAATGCTCACAATATTGAGCATATCAGCGACCACTTTTGCTGAGATAGGCACACGCGCTGAGCGAGGACGACGGTCTTGACGTGCATAACCAAAATAGGGCATCACTGCCGTAATGCGACCTGCACTGGCACGACGCAAGGCATCTGCCATTACCATGATTTCCATCAAATTGTCATTGGTCGGTGAGCAAGTTGATTGTAGGATAAAGACGTCTTTACCACGTACATTCTCTTGGATTTCAACCGCGACTTCACCATCCGAAAAACGCGTCACATCGGCACGTCCCAGCGGAATATGTAAGTGATTGGTGACATTTTTTGCCAATTCTGGATGGGCATTTCCGGTAAAAATCGCCAAATAAGGCATATACAAGTCCTATTTTTCTAGACCAACGACGGTTTCATCAAACAAAAAAACTCATCAACTAACTTTTACAATTAGGATGAGAAAAACGTCATTACGTCAACTACTAAAAATGGGTTAGTAAAGAAAATGGCAGGGGTAGCTGGACTCGAACCAACGAATGCCAGGATCAAAACCTGGTGCCTTACCAACTTGGCGATACCCCTGTGACGGTGCGAACTATACCGATTTTAGGCGATTTTGTCAATGTAAAATATCTTGAACAACGCAGATTTTATGACAAAATTTTTACTATGTGATGCACAACAAAACCTGTACATCTTTGAATATGGCAGGGGTAGCTGGACTCGAACCAACGGATGCCAGGATCAAAACCTGGTGCCTTACCAACTTGGCGATACCCCTATATTGGAAGCGATATTTTAACCAAAAAACATAAAATTGCAAGCTTTTTTTGGGCATAAATATCAAAATTTTTGCAATTGTTGATTTATCAAAAATTTATTATAGCGTATGCACCCAATACGCCTGAAACGGTGAGGATTGTAGCCAGTGTTTGATGGTGTTTTTATCAAAATCGCTAGGTACTGGCAAAAACACACAGCTCCCTGAGCCCGTCATGCGCGGTGTGGTGTGGGTGGTGGCGGCAAGCGTCCTTAAAACATTCATCGCGGCGTTGACGTCTGCAGATAAGGCACATACCACAGGTTCAAAAACATTGGTAAAGCCATCGGTTAGCTCATTGGTAAAGGCATGACAATGGTTTTGCAAATAGTCATGAGAAAGGCTTGCGCAATCCCGTTTTAGCAGCGGATGGGCGAAAAGTTCAGCCGTGCTGATATGGGCATCGGGTTTTAACAATAAAAATTGCTGCGCAGGCAAATCAATTGGCGTTAAAATCTCGCCAATGCCTTCAGCAATGGCATCTTTGCCAAAAATAAATATCGGTACATCGGCGCCCAGTTTTGCGCCGATGAGGCGTAGCTGCTCATTGTTCAATCCTAGTTGCCATAAGGTATTGAGTGTTATCAGGGCTGTCGCACAATTAGACGAACCCCCGCCCAAGCCTGCCCCCATCGGAATGTGTTTATCGAGGTGAATATCAACAATCGGTAATTGGGCGATTTGTGAGTCATTCAAGATTTGATATTTTTTGGCAAAGGCTAATAAGGCAATGGCCGCTTTAACAATCAGATTGTCGGCAGGGTTGTCGGTGACGTGCTCGGCATTGGTAAGGGTGACGGGCAAGTTGTCGCCAATGGTTTTATCCGTATGACTAAAAGTGAGCGTATCGTACAAATCTATCAGCCGAAATACGGTTTGTAGATTGTGATAGCCGTCGGGGCGTTTACCGGTAATATGTAAAAATAGATTGATTTTGGCAGGGGATTGTTGGGTAAGGGTCGGCATATTTTTATAATGAGTGACAGGTTTGCTCGAAATTTTAACACATCAATTTGCATTGAAGTTCATTGAAAGGATAAAAATCGGCTGTGCTATAATGCCTTTCCTTTTTGATTCGATGTTCAAATTTAAAAAATGTCTCAACTTAAACCTTTTCTAAAATGGGCTGGCGGTAAATCACAACTCATCGGTGATATACAAGCACGTTTGCCAAATTATACAGCCAATCAAGATTTCTGTATGATTGAGCCATTTCTAGGTGGGGGTGCGGTCAGTTTTTGGGCATTATCTAACTTAAAGTATCTAAAAAAACTTATTATTAATGACTTTAATGAAGATTTAATAAATGTCTATCAGGTTATCAAGGCAGATGTTCAACAGTTAATGATTGAGTTAGATAACTTGCAAAAAGATTATGATAAGTTGTTAGATAAAGATGCAAAAACGCCTTATTTTTATGCTAAACGTGCAAGTTTCAATCAAAGAAATCTTGATCCAGTCAAGCAAGCCAGTTTATTTATATTTTTGAATAAAGCCAGTTTTAATGGGCTATATCGAGTTAATAAAAAAAATCAGTTTAATGTGCCAATAGGTAGTTATAAAAGACCCGTTTTTTTGGATAAAGCATTATTACTTGCAGTCTCTGACGCGTTGCAAAAAGTCGTGATTTTACAGGGTGACTACGAGCAAACGCTTAAAGCGCTACCAAACAACTTACCTTGCTGGTTTTATCTTGATCCACCTTATCGCCCGATTAGCGAAACAGCAAGTTTTACTGCGTATTCTCATCAAGTTTTTGATGACAGTGAGCAACGTCGGCTGCATGAGTTTTGCCAGAAAATTGATAAGTTGGGGCATCAGTTTTTATTAAGTAATTCCGACCCAAAGACGCACAGCAAGTATGATGATTTCTTTGACACACTCTATCAAGATTTTAATATCGAGCGAGTAACGGCTAATCGTGCTATTGGGGCAAAATCAACCAGTCGCCAAGCCGTCAATGAGTTGTTAATACGGAACTATTAATCTCTAAACAATTTTATCGGCTTTGATAGTACCGTTTTGAATATCTAGCATAAATTCCTTTTTAAAATAAAATGCATGGTTTTTATTGGATACATGGCGATCAAGCGTGGTGCAAAATATTGGATTATATTGCCCGTTCGCTCTCTTTGCATCTTTACTGCGAATTTGGATATATTTGCCGTTTGAAGTATGAATAAATTTGTCGGATGAATTTTCCAAATCATGCAAGATTTTTGCTTTTATTGTTTCAAAATCATCATGAAATTGTTGAAACAAATCATGATTTTCTTTGCAATTAATGTGATACGCAGGTAAAAAATACCAATCATTAGGCTCTTTACTGTTTTTACAAACAGGCAGATAAAGCAAATTACTTATTTTGGCTAGTAAGCGATTTTCTACAGTATCATTAAAAAATAAACTATCAAAATCTTTAGAGATTTGGGTAATAAACATGGTTTCTCTAGGTTTGCCGTTGCTATCTGCTTTATTGGTTTTTAACTCACCATCTTCAAAATCGGTCAAATCGCTATTGTTTGGCATGTCTAAAAGCTGTTGTAAGAATTGACCCGTATTACCTTTATTAATTGTAAAGCTGGTTAAATCTTCTTGAAGTTTAAGCTGTGAAAATGGCTTGTGATAAAGGGCTGGCAATTTATCAAATACATCAATTAGTTTCATTTTTTCCCCTAAAATCAAATAATTCACTTAACGACAAATCAAACGCGTTAGCAAAAATCTCAATATTGATTAGTGCAGGATTTCGCTCGCCACGTTCGACCATCCCAATATAGTTACGATGAAACCCTGTCAGTTCTGCTAACTGCTCTTGACTGAGATTTTTAGCTTTGCGCAGTTGGCGAATTTTTTGCCCAAACTTGATTAAAATGTCATTTTCCATTGCGTTATTCTCACTGATTGATTAAAATTAACTACACACAATAAGTGTTATTTTGGAATTATTGACATGCATGTTGCTTACAAGTTCAATGATGATTGTGAATGGCTAGCGGATGAAGGCATCAAAGGCAAAATTGTGAATACCTTGCGAATGCTTAGCTTGGATAGTCGGTTAGAAAACCAGACGGTTTTCATTCCTGATGGTTGTGAAAATATGGGATTTTTAGAAGGGAGTTATGATATCGCGTCAATATTGCACTTTATTGCGGATATGATGGAATGATTTTTTACCAGTCAGAACTACAGGATTTTACGCTGTTGCAAGGTGATTGCTTACACATTTTGCCGACAATCAATGATAAATCTATCAATATGATTTTTGCTGATCCGCCTTATTTTTTATCCAATGACGGGTTAACGGTAAAAAATGGCATGGTGCAATCTGTCAATAAGGGCGAATGGGATAAATTTAGTGATGATAATGAAGTCTATATTTTTACTTATGATTGGCTAAGCCAAGCAAAGCGAATGTTGGCAGATAATGGCACGATTTGGATGAGTGGAACCCACCACAATATTTTTACGCTAGGGCGAGTATTATCACAACTCAATTTTAAAATCTTAAACATGATAACTTGGGAAAAACCCAATCCACCGCCAAATTTTTCTTGTCGCTATTTCACCTATTCAACTGAATGGATAATCTGGGCAAGAAAAACCCCAAAAATTCCGCATTACTTTGATTATGAATTAATGAAGTCGCTCAATGGTGACAAACAAATGAAAGACGTTTGGCGACTGCCTGCGGTATCAAGTTGGGAAAAGCAATTTGGCAAACATCCTACGCAAAAACCGTTAGGATTGTTGTCAAGGATTGTTTTGGCGTCTACTAAAGCTAATGATGTCGTGCTTGACCCATTTACAGGCTCATCGACAACAGGTATTGCTGCCAATTTATTTGGTAGAAAATTTATCGGAGTTGACCAAGATAGTCATTTTTTAACCTTAAGCAAAAATCGCTATCTTGGGTTGGATGAAAAATCACGCCAATATTTTAAAGAGAGAGTAAAACAACAGATTAGCTTATAGCTTTCATTATTTTCGGCTCTTGAATCGGCAGATTGAGCACAGCAGCCAAGGCAGCCAGTGCCATATCGGCATACCACATATACTGTTGACTTCCTCCCCTCCCTATCGTTCGGGGATTTCTTCTGCAAGACGGTCAAGCCCGACCGCAAGAATGTTCTTAGCAGCATTAATATCTCTATCATGCCATGTGCCACACGATGCACAAGTCCATTCCCTTATTCCAAGCGATTTTCTACCTTTCGGACTATTGTCGGTGATTTCACCACAACACGAACATCGCTGAGTCGTGTATTTCTCATTCACGATTTCAAAACGGCAACCTGCGTTCTCGCATTTGTAGGTCAGTTGCCTTTTGAGTTCAAACCAACCTGCATCGTAAACCGATTTGGCTAGTTTGCCTTTTTTACTGTTAAATTGATTGGTTTTAACGTCACCAACTACAATTAGGGCATTGTCTTTAACTAGTCGTGTGGTGAATTTGTGAATTAGGTCTTGCCGTGTATGTTTGATTTTGGCATGAATCGCTTTGACACGTTTTTTGTTTTTGGCACGTTGGGCGGTAGCTAACGCTTTGGCATATTTAAGCGTTTGCTTGATTTGTAGCTTGTCACCGTTTGAGGTGGTGGCACTTTCCTTTAAGCCTAAGTCTATGCCAACACTACCAGTACCACATGATTGTTTGGGATAGTCTTTGACGGTGACACAGGCATACCAACGATTACGGCTGTCTTGCACGACCTCAAGGGTGTTGATTTGGTAAAGCGATAGGTTGTAGCTGTCCCATAGGTCGATGATTAGCTTTTGTCCTTTGGCTAGGCTTAGTTGTAGTGTTGATTTTAAGCCCTTTTTACCAGTTTGGTGCGTGGCAATATGCTTAATGGCAGATTGTTTAAATGGTAGCCAACCCAAGCTTTTACGCTTAGAGTTTGGGTTGTTGGTTCGCCATGATAACTTAGCTTTTTTGAATTGCTTACGGCTTTTGGCGTGGGTTTCGTTGATGGCTTGGATGGTCTGACTATGCAAGCCTAGTAACTCACCACTACCTTTGGTGTATTCGTTCAAGTCATAAGCTGAAAAGAATTTGCCAGTTTTTTGTAGGTGTCTGTAACTCAAATCATTGACGTAGTTCCACACGAAATTGACCGCACCGCTTAGGCGGTTTAATTGGTCTACTTGTTTATCTCGTATGCGTAACTTGAGTGTTTTCATGGGTTTATTTTAACACATTTAGCAAAATTTTGTGCGTAAGCATGGTTACGGAGTTGCCTTATATCCACCGCCTGAAGTCGGTGGTTTTACGGCAACAGAGGATAAATGAGCGATTTTATACAATCAATGTGCGCCGAGCAATCTTGATTAATTTAACCCATAAAAACAAAAAACCCTAGTAAATACTAGGGTTTCATAAACTTTAATGGCTAGCTTAACACTTAACCAAACATTCGTTGTATTAAATTTACTTGCTTTGAAACCAAGAATCCGCACGGCTACGTGCAGTGGCGATGTCTTGTGATGACAAGTTTAATGCCAATTGACCGATTTTACTTTGCGCGCGGGTGCGTACTTGGTCTGATAGCATGCCGTCACGAGCGGCTAGGTCATACCATTTATAGGCATCGACCAATTTCTTTTCTTTTTCATCCAGCATGGCTAGGGTATAGCTGGCACGGTTATCACCAAGTTTTGCTGCTTTTTCTAACCAATAACGCGCTTGCCCAGCATTAGGCTGCACGCCTTCACCACGAATATACATCATGGCAAGATTTAATTGTGCAGGTGCAATGTCTTGTTTGGCGGCGGTGGTGTACCACTGGATGGCTTGTTGGAAGTTTTGCTGAATGCCGAGACCTTTTTGGTAGCGTTTGGCTAGGAAGAATTGGGCTTGTTGGTTGCCAGTTTTAGCTTGGCTAAGTAATTCCATCGGTTCCATGCTGTCATAGCGTGAGCCGTTGAGTGGAATATTGGCAACCAGTTCGGCGCTTGCAACGCCTGATAAGCTTAAAAATGCAGTTAATACGGTGACTTTCAATAATTTCATAACCAACTCCGAGTATCAAGCTGCAGCCATCGCAAGCTTGCCTAGGTTTAGATAAAATAAACTTAATAAATAGGTAAACGAATTAACAGAAAATCTTAAATTTTACAATGATTTAGCCATTCGTTATGTTTTAATAGGATAACGCAATCTTTTGATTGTTTTAGGTTAACACTGTTTGCTTTGCGTTTCAAATATTTAAGTGAAAATGTAAACAGTTGTTACAATATTTCACAGGGGAAACAAACACTTGCGACGTTTGGTGTCGTGTAGGGCTTTACTTTTGTGACATATTGTTAGATTAGACGGTAATTTATCCGCTGACCAAATTTCCATAGGCATAGAATCAGCGATAAAACAGCTTAGTTTTTGGTAACACGATAGATTGCCACATCGGCAAGTAAGTTGGGGTTTTTGCGGATGATTTGCGCCAATGCCCAAGGGTAGGGCTTTTCACTTTCTTGTACCGCAAAACGATTGATGATGCGGATGTCATTGTCATCACACAGCTTTTCAAAGTCTTTAAAGGTACACAAGTGAATATTGGGCGTGTTGTACCAAGCAAACGGCAGGGCTTCAGACATTGGCATCATGCCTTTGATACCCAAGTGAATACGGTTTTGCCAATGCGCAAAATTAGGGAAAGTGACAATCACTTCTTTGCCAACCCGTACCATATCGAGAAGTAGTTGGTCGGGCTCTTTGACCGCTTGTAGGGCGCGCGCCATCACCACCGTGTCAAAGCTTGCGTCGGCAAACCGCGCTAACCCATCATTTAAGTCTTGCTCAATGACGTTGACGCCTTTGGTAATACAGTCATTGATTTTAGTTTGGTCGATTTCGATACCATAGCCAAACACGCCCAATCTGTTTTGCAAATGCGCGAGTAAATCACCGTTGCCACAGCCTAAATCTAAGACTTTGGCATTGGGTTTGATCCAGCGTTCGGCAAGTTGATGGTCGATTTTCATTCAATTCTCGTTAAATCTAAGTTAAGCCGTTAAAAAATTAAATACCGATTGACGATAGGTCGGGATATCAAACAAAAACGAATCATGCCCATAGGCGGCATCGATATTGATATAGCTTACGGGCTTACCATTGGCAATTAGCGCATCCACAATTTCTTGCGAGCGCTCTGGGCTAAACCGCCAATCGGTGGTAAAGGATATAATTAAAAACTTACATTGGGTATTTGCCAATGCCAACCGTAGCGCATCGGTATCAGTCAAGCTATCATTAAGACTGTCATCCGCAATCGCGCCACGCGCCGGGTCAAAATAATCCAAGGCTTTAGTCATCAGCAAATAGGTATTGGCATCAAACCGTTCACTAAACTGCTCACCTTGATAGCGTAAATAACTTTCCACTTGAAATTCTACATCGTAATTGAACATCAGCTTGCCGGCTTTCAAATCGCGTCCAAATTTCACCCGCATCGCTTCATCGGTGAGATAAGTGATATGACCGACCATACGCGCCAAAATCAAGCCGCGTTTGGGGATTTTGCCTTGCTCGATATAGCGTCCTTCGCAAAAATCAGGATCGGATAAAATCGATTGGCGTGCCACTTCGTTAAAGGCGATATTTTGCGCAGACAGCTTCGGCGTGCTGGCAATGACCACACATTTTTTCAGCCGACCCGGATAGTCAATTGACCACTGCATGGCTTGCATGCCGCCCATTGAGCCACCAACAATGGCATGCCAAATGTCAATGCCCAGATAGTCAGAGAGCATGACTTGTGTTTTTACCCAGTCTTTGATGGTGACTAAGGGAAAATCTGGACCATACGGCTTGCCGGTTTCTGGGTTGGTACTGGTTGGACCGGTCGAGCCGTAGCAGCTACCAATGTTGTTAAGACACACCACAAAAAAACGCGTGGTATCAATCGCTTTGCCAGGACCGATAAAAGTATCCCACCAGCCGGCTTTTTTATCATCGCTACTATGATAGCCAGCCGCATGATGACTGCCCGATAGCGCATGACAAATCAATATCGCATTGGATTTATCGGCGTTGAGCTCGCCATAAGTTTCCACCATTAAATCAAAAAATGGCAGCGTGCGATTGCATTCTAGTGTCAATGGGGTATCAAAATGAATTTTTTGCGGTGTGACGATACCCACAGATTTGCCACCAGATTTGGCAAAACTAATAGGATGATCGTCGTCAAAATTTTTGGGGACAGTCAATTCAGCTTCAGGTAAAATCTTGGCATGTGGTTTGTGTTGCTGTGTGCTCACCCGCTTTCTCACTAATTTTTGATTGATAACGCATTAAAAGTATAGCTATTGTAAGGGTTTATATGGGTTATCACAACTTGGAATTCAAATGCCAAATTTAGCATCATCACCCCACCATACATTCCTATCGCTCACGGGATTGGCGCTCACGGGATTTTTGGCATTGACGTATTTAGCGTTTCATCAGCCGATGTTTTATCAGGCAACAGCGGTTTTGGCTGCTAATGCTAGTCAAGTCACAAGCGCCACGATGGTCAGCCATCATCAAAGCCATCACTCCGTCAGTCATCTAAACAGCCACCAAAACCACTATCAAAACCAACAGCCCAATCAGCATAACCACCAAGCAGACGGTGAATCGGTTAGCAGCCCCTCACAAAACGCAATTTTTGAAAGGCCTATTAAAAGTCCTGTTAAAAGCCCAGTATCATCTAAACAAAATTCCCGCCTAGTGGATGCGCTACTGGTCATGGGTGGGATAGGTTGTCATTGATTCAAATATAGCTTAAAAAATGCAATAATTGCGCAATTTCAGGTGATTATCCAGTACGCGCGCCCTAGTAAATATGCTAATCTTAACCCCACTTTTTTTATGATTTTTTTGGATTACACACAAATTATGAAGCCAAGCAATCCACCTGAAATTGCCGTTGTCCTTGTGAATTTGGGAACACCCGATGCGCCGACTGAAGCAGCGGTGCGCCGCTATCTCAAACAATTTTTGTCCGATCCGCGCGTGATTGAAATCCCGCAGTTTATCTGGCAAATCATCTTAAACTTGTTTGTGCTACGCAGTCGCCCCAAACGGGTTGCCCACGCCTATGCTAGCGTGTGGGATGGCGATTCCCCGCTGCGTAAAATCACGCTTGCCCAAGTGGACTTGTTGCAGCAGCGATTTGATCAATATCAACTGCCTTGCAAAGTAAGCGTCCATGCTGCCATGACCTATGGCAAACCTGCGTTAACGGACGTGCTATCGGCGCTAACTGCCAAAAAAGTAGAGCAAATCGTGATATTGCCAGCTTATCCGCAGTTTTCCGGTTCCACCACTGGCGCGGTGTTTGATGTCGTCGCCAAATGGGGTCTTAAGCAGCGTAATTTACCCAGCATCAGCTTTGTCAAAGATTATTTTGCTCATCCGCAATACATCCAAGCCTTGGCTGAGAGCGTCAAACGCTTCCAAGCTGAACATGGCAAACCTGAAAAATTGCTATTGAGTTTTCACGGGATTCCAGAGCCGTATGAGCAAAAAGGCGATCCGTATGCCAGACGCTGTCGCTGTACGGCAGCGCATTTGGCGCAAGTGCTGGGGCTTGAGCGTCATGAGTGGGAATGTAGTTTTCAATCACGCTTTGGTAAGCAAGAATGGGTCAAACCCTATACGGATGTCACCTTAACCGAGTGGGGCAAGCAAGGGATCAAGTCAGTGCAGGTGCTAAGTCCGGCATTTTCGGCAGATTGCTTAGAGACGTTAGAAGAGTTGGCAGTCGAAAATCGAGAGACATTCCAGTCCAATGGCGGTGGGGATTATCATTATATCCCTGCACTTAATGTAGATGCTGCGCATATTGACTTGTTTGAATCATTGGCATTGCCACACGTGCAAGCGTGGCAACAAAATCTGCAAGGATGGTATTAAGACTTATTGTTAAAGCTTGAGATTAAAGCGGATTATTAATCGCATTAATAGCGAGCCTTATTAATAACAAGCCAATAAAAAAGGTTGGTAGCTTACCAACCTTTTTGGCATTTATTTTTGACCTTTAAATACAAAAAATTTTAGTACAGAAAATCAGTCTTTATAACTTTCATCTGCGGCATCAGGGTCAGCGATATCACCAATAGTCGGATAGTGCTCTTCGCTAAAGCTATCCTCAACCAGTAATTCATCAATCCGCTGCTCATCAATATTTTGGCGATGAATCGGGGTCAAACCACTTTCACCCGCTTCAATATGGCTTGATGACAAGGATTCATCATCCAATTGCACAGTAAAACTATCCGAATCAATATCGGTCAAATTGCTAGATGTTGGTTTGGCTTTCATTTTTGTTCCTTAATTTTCATTTATTGTTTATTATCAGTGTTATGTCGCTATCATAGCCAGTAATCAGCATGACATCTATGTTGCCAATGTGATATTTGTGTTATGTTATCGAAAACAGTTTTTCGCACAGACAGCGTTTTTAACAATTTTTATGGATAAAACAGGAAGTGGCTATGTTTAAAAATCTTGCCTCAGATGCATTGGGTTTGAGTGACATCGGTAAAATCATCCCACCGAGCCAGTTTAACCAAACCGATATTGATGACTATATTTTTCACGAAGATAACGAGCGCATTTATTTTGTGATTAAGTCAAAAATGGACGAATATTGCTTTACCAATGTCGCCTTTATCCACCTTGATGGGCAGTCGGCGACCAGTAAAAAACGCCTGCTAAAACGCTATCCGTACCGCAATTTTCAGCCCGCCAATATCATGATTGAGACGGCAGGCACGATGGATATGGACGCTGAGCTAAAATTTAGCTTGGGCGGTATGGCATTTTCGATTGATATCGACAAAAATCAAATCGAGCAAATCCGTGACATCTATAAGGTGCTGACTGCGATTAGCGAGCAGTGCAAACGCATTGCCCATGAAGAAACGGTGCTAGAAAAATCCTTTAATACCGTCACCAATATGTTTAGCTTACGCGAACTGTCAGAAAACGTGGTGCTTAACTTGCCGGATGTCATCAACCAAACTGTCGCACAAGTAGAAAATGCCTATGGCGAGCGTTTAAAGACCATTCGTAATTATGACTTTGGGGCGATTTTTGAGCATTATTTGCGTCAATAATTGCTAAAATTTATGCAAACTGTACTCACCGCCTACGCTGAGCAAGGTATCAAACTTGCGATTGAAAGCAAACGGGTCAAACATATCAACTTTCGTATCAAATCGATTGATGAAGCACCGTTTACCAGCTTGCTCAGCGTGTCTTATCCCATGCGTATGCCACAACACCTGCTGATGCAATCGCTTGAACATCGCCTTGCATGGGCAATCGACTGTCAGCAAAAACAACGAAAACTCAAAGAACTTAAACCCAAAAAACCTGCCTATATCAATGATGTCAAAGATTTGGCAAATTTGACCCTTGAAAGCAACATTTATTTTGAAGGGCAACAGGTTGTGCTTAAAGACTTATTGTTAAAGCACCACATAAAACCAAGCGAGCTGGCGCGAGTGGATGTTGGCAAAACCTTACGCCATATTTATAAATTTTGGCTCACTCAATTTATCCAAAACCGCCAAGCGTTTTGGCAAGACAAAGTGGGTAAATCCGCCAATAGCATCACGCCTTACACCATGAAGACCCGATGGGGCAGTTGTAGCACCCAAGCCAAAACCATTCGCTTGTCGGTTTGGCTGGCGCAATTTCCCCCAGACTGCGCGGATTATGTGTTGGTGCATGAGCTTTGTCATCTGATTGAGCCCAATCATTCGGCACGATTTTGGGCGCAAGTGGCACGAGTCATGCCAGATTATCAACTGTGGCATCAGCAATTAAAATTTGGCGAGCTGTAACTATTCAAGCGGTAACGATTCAAGCTGTAATTATCAAAGCCATAAAAAAAGCCATCTCGCTATGAGATAGGGTTGTGGTAGCCGTAAAAGTTGCAAATTCCTAAAATCAATCTGCTAAAATGTAACCCTATTTCAATGTTTGAATATAATCACTAAAAAGCTGATAAAAAATGTCCCAAATTCATTACCAATTCGATTTTAAAAAATTTCGTGAACACCTTGTCGATGTCACATTGACCTTTACTGCGGACAACGACAACCCAATCGTTTGGCTACCTGCTTGGATTGCGGGTAGTTACATGATTCGAGAATTTAGCAAACACATTACGGCAGTCACCGCCACCATCCATGACCCCAATGCCAATAACAATCAACGCCTTAAAAAACTTGATAAAAACCACTGGCAAATCCACGCCAAACAAGGCGACCGCATTAGCGTCACTTATGAAGTTTATGCTTATGACTTATCGGTGCGTGGGGCGTATGTCGATGAAACTCGCCTGTACGGCAACTTCACCTCCCTAGCATTAGCGGTACAAGGGCAAGAAAACCAAGCGATTAAAGCCGAACTCATTTGCCCGCAAGATTTTTATGAGGTAAACGGTGTGGAAGTCAGTCTAGCCACCGCCTTACCGGAAAAAATGCACCAACAAGCCAAACAAACCATCTATCAGCTAACTGCCGACAACTACGAGCAACTCACCGACAGCCCGTTTGAAATTGCTGAGCAAGAAGAATTTTGGTTCAATGTAGAAAGTGGTGAAAACACCGTTGCACACCGATTTGTGATTTCTGGCGTACAGCACAGCGACCTTGAACGACTAGAAACTGACCTTAGCAAAATTTGTCAAAGCTATGTCGATTGGCTCGGTGATACGCCATTTGATGATTATCTGTTTATGACCATGGCAACTTCAAGCGACTATGGCGGGCTTGAGCACCTTGCCAGTACCAGCTTGATTACCCCGCGAGATGACCTACCCACATTTTTTGAACAAGCTGAGCCAAGCGAGAGTTATCAACGCTTTTTGGGCTTGTGTAGCCATGAATATTTTCATGCCTGGTGGGTTAAAACTGTGCGTCCCGAAGTTTTTTTAACCGCCAATTTTAACCAAGAGACTTACACCACCTTGCTATGGGTGTTTGAAGGCTTTACCAGTTATGTGGATGATTTTATGCTACAAAAAAGCGGGGTTATTTCGCAAGATAGCTATCTAAAGCTGCTTGCTGAACAAATCAATCGTTACTATCAAACCCACGGACGCGCCTTGCAAAGCGTGGCAGAATCAAGCTTTGATGCGTGGATAAAGCTATATCGTAGCGATGAGAACACCGCCAACGCCGGGATTAGCTACTACAATAAAGGCGCGCTAGTGGCATTATGTTTGGACTTGACTTTGATAAACCATGGCAAACGTATTTTTGATGTGATAAAAGTTTTTTATGACAAAGCCAAAGCCCAAGATAATTGCCGTTTTGGTATGACGGACGCCAATCTAGATGACGTCATGAATGAATGCTTACCCAAAGAGGTTTGGCAAGATTTTAGAGCCAATTATATCGATGGCACGACAGAATTACCGCTATTTGAACTGTTGTCAGCACAGGGTGTGAGTATTGAGCAAAAAGACGATGATATTACTTGGGGCATGAAATATATGAGCGACCCTACTGGGTTAAAAGTGCAACGTGTTGTGCGAAATAGCCAAGCCGCCGCTGCAGGGATTTCTGCTAATGACGTCATCGTGGCAATTGATGGGTTAAAGGCGAGCGAAAAATGGCTAAAATCTACGGCTAAAACCCAAACAATTAGTGAAGACCCTGCCGTGTGTCATGTATTTCGCCGCGATGAGCTGCTCGTGCTTGAAGTGCCACCCGTGAGCGACGCGCATGTTAAACAACCGCAAAAATGGATGCTGTTAGCGGGTGAAAATACAAGCCTCACAAAATGGCTGCAGTGGAAATAACTTGCAAAAATAAAGTAAATCCAGTAAAATTCGGCTTCCAATTTTATCAATCCATCCTGTGTTGGCTTTAATCGGTTGGGTGTTTGGGTGAATTTTTAGCAAAATAAACATTCACGCCACGCATACTAACTGCAGACCAAAGGGCAGGATAATGACTAGAGACCTAACCATGCGCGCAGATATCCATCCAGCTTATCAAGAAGTTTTATTCCACGACACCAACGCTGACGTTTACTTTTTAACTCGCTCGACTATCAAATCAAAAGTAACTCGCGAATACGAAGGTAAAGAATACCCATACGTCGCACTCGATATTTCAAGTGCCTCACACCCATTCTATACCGGCGAACAACGTAAAACCCAAAACGAAGGTCGTGTGGCAAGCTTCAACAAACGTTTCGGCGCATTTGCAGGTCGTAACAAAAAATAAGTTTAATTGCTTATTATCAAAAACCCTTTGCAATTGCGAAGGGTTTTTTATTGGCTGGAATAGGGCAATACTAGGCAGTCACCAACAATACGCCATAAAAAAGCCCACCGAAGTGAGCTTTTTTAGGTTTATTTGTTTAGGTTTAATAGGAATGAATTTTTACGTTTTTGGGTAGTAACAATTCTTTCTTGAGTGGCAACTGCGGTGATAACTCAAACAAGGCGCGGCGATATACATTACGTTTAAATGCCACCACTTGGTTAAGTGGATACCAGTAACTGACCCATTCCCAGCGGTCAAATTCAGGTTTTGCCGTATCAAAACGGATATGTTCTACATTGTTCTCATCTAGCTGGAGCAAAAACCATTTTTGTTTTTGTCCAATACACAAAGGATATTGTCCTTGTCGTACAAAACGTTTTGGCAACCGATAACGCAGCCAATTTTGGGTTTGTGACAACACTTTGACATGCTGAGGATACAGTCCAACTTCTTCCCACAATTCTCGATACATTGCATCAAGCGGCGTTTCACCAAAATCAATGCCACCTTGTGGAAATTGCCAAGCATCGTGACCCACGCGTTTTGCCCACAGTACTTGTCCGTGTGTATTTGCCAAGATGATACCTACGTTGGCTCGAAAGCCGTCTGCATCAATCATGACGATTACCTTCAATTTAATGGTTAAAATCGGCAGGCAATCACATTATCAAGTTTTTTGGGTCGCAAGGTTTACACACATCCTTGCAGACCATTATTAAAGTTTTGGTCAATCAAATCATCGGGAATAAACCCATCTCTACCAACAGACGCTTATTTTATTATTATTGCTAAAAAACATGGACAATGTAATCACTGCCTTTATTACCCACTATTAAACCAGTTTTTATGTCAAAAGTGTAATGTTTATTTGCTATAAATTGTTTCACGGACATAAAAAGCGCATAATACCGCTTGATTTTATACAAAACATTTTTTTGAAAATTATAAGCATCTGGGGATAGTATGAAAGCAACAGTAAATTGGTTAAAAAACGAAGACATTAATTTTGAAGCCGTGACCGAAAACGGCAATAAAATCATCATGGATTCAACGGAAAAATTGGGTGCCAAACCCATGGAAATGGTTTTGATGGGGCTTGGCGGCTGTGCCAGTTATGATGTGGTCAGTATCCTGCAAAAAGCCCGTCAGGCGGTGAGCGATGTTGAGTGCCAGCTATCGGCTAAGCGTGCCGACACGATTCCTGCGGTATTTACTGATATTCATTTGCATTTTGTGGTCAAAGGCAGCGCCATCAAAGAAGCGCAGGTTAAAAAAGCCATTGAATTATCGGCAGAAAAATACTGCTCAGCCAGTCGTATGTTAGAAAATGGCGGTGTCAAAATCACCCATGACTACGAAATCATTGATGAAACCCCTAGTAAAATGACTCATGAAACGGTTAAAGGGTAGGGAATAACGGCATGTTTTCCTATTTGAATGCTATCCCTGCCACCAATAGCAGCGTGGTGCTGGCAATGATGGTTGCCAGTTTATTGCCCTTGGTGTTTGCGATATTGGCAAAGGTCTTTGGCGGATTTAAAAGCAAAGACAATGCCAATCCGCGCGAGTTTTTGGGTAAACAAACGGGCGCGGCAGCGCGTGCCAATGCCGCCCAGCAAAATAGCTATGAAACCTTGCCGGTATTCTTGGCAGCGGTAATTGTGGCATTGCTATTTTTTGTACCGCTGTCAGTGGTGAGCCAGTTGGCGTGGTTGTATGTGATATTACGGATTATTTATGGGTTGGCATATATTGCCAATTGGGCAACTTTTCGCTCAATTATTTGGTCGCTTAGCCTAGCCTGTCCGCTGATGTTGTTTTATTTAGCGATACGGTTGAGCTAATTTGCTATGAGCAATCGCCAGCTTGGCATTGTGCTTGCAACATCGCAACAATGGTCTCAAGCTGTTTTTGTCTCTTTACGTTTTGCCAAAGCTCGTTGGCTTCTTCATAGCCTTGGGTCAACATGCCAAGCCATTGTTTGTAACGTCCCACCAGCATATTGTCGCTACGGGCATGTCCTTGCAAAAACGCAATTTGTAGCTTGAGTAGCGCTTGCCAAGCCATGTTTTTTACCCTGTCACCTTTATCCATCGCTTTGATTTGATTGACTAAGTCAGGACGAGTGACCGCACCACGTCCGAGCATGATATGTGGGGTGTTGGCTTGTTTGCGGCAACGCATGGCTTGCTCAGTCTGCCAAATTTCGCCATTGGCAATAATCGGTAAGCCCAGCCGCTGTGTTAGGGGCGCGATTAACTTCCAATAGGCTGGGGGTTTATAGCCTTGGGTTTTGGTACGGGCATGGATGGTCAGCCAACTGGCATTGGCTGATTGCACCGCATCGCCGATTTCTTGGGTTAGTGAGGTATCTTCATAGCCGAGTCGGATTTTTGCTGATACAGGCGTATTTGATGGCACGGCTTGGCGTACTGCATGGATGATTTGATATAAGGTTTCAGGTTCGGTGAGCAACACCGAGCCACCGCGGTGACTATTGACAGTTTTAGCAGGGCAACCAAAGTTAATATCAATGGCTAACGCACCAAGCTCGACCGCTTTGACGGCATTGCCTGCCATCAAGTCGGGCTCACTGCCCAGTAACTGCACATGTACTGGCGTGCCGTGAATGGTTTTGCCTTTTAAACCATCCTCATGCAAAAGTTCGGGTACAAATTTATAAAACACATGCGCGGGCAGGACGTGCTGGGTGACGCGAATAAACTCACTTACTGTCCAGTCGTAATGCCCGATACTGGTCAAAATATCCCGCATCAATGGGTCGGTCAGTCCTTCCATCGGCGCAAGGACGATTTGCGGCTGGGTAAAATCAGGGCGAAATTGCGATAAGTGACTAGCCATAAATCACCTTTTTATCTTTGAGTCCGTGAATCAAATCTTGAATATTAAAAATATCCAAATTCACTTTGGCGCGGGTACAGGCGACATACAATAAGCGCAGCTCTTCGGGGGAGATTTTTACCGCCTGAGAAGTCACATCATAATAAAAATCATTGTCAATTTGCACCCGCGACCATTCTAGCCCTTTGGCTTTATGCGCGGTAGAGATGATATAGTCGGCTTTATCCAGTGTAGTCAAGCTGTTAATTGCTTGGTTTAGCGTTTCGGTGCCATGTTCATCCACCAGTTTGACCAGAGTTTTTAAATCGCTGCCTTCGTTCGTCTCGCTATAATCCTGCACGTCGCGCCAATTATTAAAATAGGCAAGCTCAGGCACACCATACGCCGCTTGTCCTTTTTTTAGGCGTTCGGCAGATTGGCTAAATTTGAGCAAACGCTCTGTATCGGCTTGTAGCGCAACTTTATGTCCCATTTTAAGCCCAGATAACAGATTGACCATCGCACTGGCATTGGTACGGCAGAGAATGGCATCTTTTTGACCATGCACCATACTTTTGCCTAAGGTGGACGCCATCGCAGGATTACCGCGCAGGGGCACCTCTTCTTGTAGCGCTTTTAAAAACCCATTCGCCACATCGGCAATTTGGTCGCCAAATCGAAACGATTGGGTAAGCAAGGTTTGGGGTAGCGGCAGGCGCTTCATGGCATTGACAGCGCCGCGCCATTCATAAATTTGCTGATGCGCGTCACCCACATAGATAACTTGGTTGGGCTGATTGGACAAAATCCCCATCATCAAGGGGTCGGCATCTTGCGCTTCATCAAATAAGATAAAATCCGCAGGAATCACCGGTTTGGATAGCGCCCAGAGTTTGAGGTAAATATCATGCCCAATCCCCGCAGGGTGGCGCGGGTCAATCGATTGCTGCCAGCGGCGCTCTACATACGGGTATAAGGTATCGCGCAGCTGCTCAGCTTCACTGGCAACCAACCAGTCAGGAAACTGCAAATGACGCGGCGCGGGGTAACTGGCATGGGTACTACAAAACGTGCTCACCGCATCGGACACAAATCGCGCTTGTCGCTCTGGCGTTAAGGTTACAAACTGGCTTTTTCCTTCAATTTGGCGTTTGACTTGCACAGGCGTCAAGCCCAAATCTGAGGCGAGGCGACCGGGAGAAAAACGCGGTAGTTGCAGCTTTGCGGTGATATCGCGAGCGGTATGACGAAATGCCAATGAGTGAAAAGTGCGACAGTCGACATGGTGGGGGAATTTGCGCTGCGCTTCTGCAGCAATCGCTTTGTTAAATGCCAAATAAATCCCACGACCACGTAGCTGATTACCAATTAAATTAAGCGTGGTGGTTTTGCCTGCGCCTGCATACGCCACCACCTTAAACGACTGGCGCGTGAGTGCCATATCGACAGCCTGCTGCTGCTCCCCCGTTGGGCGTTGGGTCGGGCTGTGGACAGGGGATTGGGTGGGGATAACGCTGGGGTTTGACATAAGGCCATTGCTAAAAGAAAAGTGAGCTATTTTAGCAAAATTTGGCAAGTTTTGCTCAGTTTCCTTTATTTACTCAACCTGTATTTACTAAACCTTTATTTACTAGCCTTTATTTACTAAGTGGGGATGAATGAGAGGTTGACTAGGCTTTAGCGTTATCCAGCCAGATTAGCGGTCTTTCTGTAATAACGCTTTTTCTTTCACCAATATTCGCGCCATGACTAGACCGAGTTCAAACAATAACCACATCGGGATAGCCAGCATCACCATCGATAAGCCATCTGGCGGTGTCACCAATGCCGCAATACCGAAACAACCCACGATGATGTAACGGCGTTTTTGCGCCAAGCTATCCACCGTCACTACCCCAGCCAGCACCAGTAGCAGTGTCAACACAGGAATCTCAAAGGTCGCCCCAAACACCAAAAACAACTTGAGCACAAAATTTAGATAGCTTTCGATATCGGTCATCGGTAGCACATTGTCGGGGGAGAATTTGATAAAAAAAGCCAGCACGCTTTTGAGCACGACATAATAAGCAAACGCAATCCCCAGATAAAACAAAATCACCGATGACAATAGCACGGGTAGGGCGATACGTTTTTCATGCTTATACAGCCCTGGTGCGATAAACGACCAAATCTGATACAAAATATACGGCATCGCCAAGATAACAGCCAGATACAGCGTCAATTTAATCGGTGCCAAAAATGACGAAGTGATATCGGTTGCAATCATAGAAGAATTGACTGGCAACAACGCCGTTAACGGGGCGGAAAAAATATCGTAGATTTCCCGCGAAAAGCCCGCCAATGCCAAAAAAATCACCAACACCGCCGCAAAACCGTGAATCAAATGACGGCGCAGTTCAATCAAATGCTCAGTGATGGGCATATCTACCAAAGTGTTGTCTTGCGATGGTTTATCATCTTTAGCTTGTTCAATGGCTAATTGTTCAGGCGTTTTTTTGGTTTTGATAAGCTTGGTCACTGGGCAACTCCACCCAAACTTGGCAACTGGTGCAGTAGCGGATCGGCTTGATAATTGGGTAAAAACGGTGGATTGGGAAGACGTCTGACACGGTCATAATCACTGAGCAAAAACCAACGATAATACATTGGCTCGGTGGCAGCGAATAAGGCTTCATGTAAGTCTTTAGCCACTGCATCGGCTTCGATATCAGCTTCTAGACCCAGCAAATAATCATCTGCTTTGATTTCTACCAGAGAAGATTCGTCAGATGGCTTGTCTAGTGAATGGTTTAGTGGCTTGTCTGGTAACAGCGCGGTGGTATCTGTTGTTGGTTCAGCTAAATGATTGGTTGGTTCATGACTGGGAGGTTCATGACTGGTTTGTTCAGTAGGTAGGCTAACTGCGTTAGTATCATGACCAAGATTAGGGGTTGTATCAGCCGACTGGGTATTGTGAGCTTGCATCGAAGGCACTTTGCCATGTTGCTGTAGTTCGCTCACACTGCTGCGAAGGGCTTCCATCTCACGCTTCATATCAACTTCAGCTTGGCGGATTTTTTCCAGCTCAAGCTGCATTTGCTTGCGCGTTTCGGCAAGGTCAAGCTCAGCTTCAATTTCTGATTGCAATGTTGCAACCGTACGGCGGAATTTGGCATACCACTGACCTGCAGTACGCGCCGCTTGGGGGAGTTTTTCAGGGCCCAGCACAATCAGTGCAATCGCCCCAAATAACAGTAGTTCGGAGAAACCTATATCAAACATAACAACCGTGGCAGCTAGGAATTAAAAACCAAAGAAAAAAGTAACGACTAGGGTTTAAACGTTATGTTTATCTTGTTGGGTCTGCGTGGTATTGAGCTCAGCTTTTTCGTGTTCAAGGACACGGTTTTTGTTCAGATGCTGTTCGTTTTCATCTTTGACCGCATCTTTAAAGCCTTTAACGGCACCACCCAAATCTTTACCGGCATTTTTCAGTTTTGAGGTGCCAAAAATGACCACAACAACAACCAGTAAAATTAACCAATGTGTGATTGAGAAACTACCCATGAGAATATCCTTTGATTAACCTTGACAATAGGGGTGAGGACAATATGAATTTGCAGTGTAACACATAACCATTGCGTTGGCATAACAGTGCAAAAAACTGTGTGAAACACGGCGAATTTTTCGCACTGTTAGCGAGCAATACTCAGGAATTATCGACTGTTTAGTGGCGTTTACTTAAGGGCGATCACTTAAGGGCTATTACTTAAGAGATTTGACGTGCGGCTTTTTCGTCGATACCCGATAAGCCAAAACGTCTTGCCAATTCATTGGTGACAGCCCAAGACGGTATATTAAACCATGCCAATGTGACCATTGTATGAAACCAAACATCAGCAATTTCATATACCAAATCTTTTACCGCGGTATCATCGGCGACGGTCTCATAAGGAGTATCGTTGGCAATGTTGATATCTTTGGCCGCGATAATGGCTTCGGTGGCTTCTTCACCGACTTTTTCTAAGATTTTGTTGATACCTTTATGGTATAAGCTTGCCACGTATGAGCTATCAGGATTGGCATCTTTACGCCCAATCAATACTTCATCTAACGCGGTTAAAATATCCGCTGACGTGGTAGGCGTTTGTGGCGCATTGCTTGTTTGTGTTGGATTGCTTGCAAGCAGCGAGTGTTCATGAGTCGATTTAGCGTCGTCACCATAAATCGCATCAGGGTCTTTGATAACCGCATCAGTAATTTGCCATTGTAGCTGTCCGTGGTCATCGGCAAGCAGACGATAAAAACAGGACTGCCGACCCGTGTGGCAAGCAATCCCTCCCACTTGGGTGACTGACAACACAATCACATCAGCATCGCAATCTAGGCGGATTTCATGGACTTGCTGAAAATGCCCCGAGCTTTCGCCTTTGTGCCATAATTTACCGCGAGAGCGTGACCAATACACTGCTTGCATTTTTTCAGCAGTCAGGCGTAATGACTCGCGATTCATCCATGCCATCATCAAAATGCGCCCTGTATGAAAATCTTGAGCGACTGCAGGCATGAGCCCATTGTCATCAAATTTTAGTGTATCTAGCCAATCCATATTCGCGCCCTGTATCATACTATGCAAGCTCTAACCAAAAAAAAGCACCCATCAAGCGATGCGTGCATTTATCATAATTCATCAAGCCCTAAATCTCAAAGGGTTTCACATCTAAGGCTTCTTTGATGGTAGCTGATAACGGGATTTCTTGGCTTTGACGATAGTCATACGCCACAAAGCCCATTTTGGCATACGCCACCAATGACCCATCAAACATCCGCGAGACTTTAAACACAAAATCACCACCCAAATCGGTTAAATGCTGCACGCCGACTTCAAATAACAGTTCTTCACGCGCCCGTGCCCGATCAAGGATTTGGGTCTCGATATGATTAATGACCAAGCCTTGGTACTCAGCATTAACCTCTTTAATGCCTTTTGAATATAAAAAACGAAAACGGGCTTCGGTAATCAATGCCACCAAATTTTCAACCGTTAAATGTTGTCCTAATCCAATTTCGGTATTGCGCACGCGCATGACGGTCTCAAACACGAAATGGGCAACTTCAATATTTGTGCTTAACGTTGACAAGAATTCTAACCTCATGATGTTGATAAAGATGAAAGAGTATTACACATTAAACTTTTCAGAAGCTTAAGAGCCCGATAAATACCTTAAGGCTAAACAAACTAACGCGAACTGTGTCCAAAATAGGGCTTACTTATCACTTTTAGCCAATATAACCGCAGTTTTTGTAAACTAAGTTGTTAACTTAATTAATGTAATCTCGCGATAGGTTTGCCAAGTCATTTATGTTAAATGATTGATATCATAGATTTTTTTAAATCTTATAAAAACTGGCTGAATAAAACTTTATTATAGGTTCTGTTGAACATTCAAAGCTTCAGCCAATGATAAGCAAAGGCTAGAGCAA
>NZ_DAMAAE010000012.1:0-69338 GCF_031986685.1 Moraxella sp. CTOTU47915 | reverse complement strand
TATTAATTGATTATGTAGCTTATCCTAGCATATTTTTTAATCGTGAACAGGTTCTCAGTCAAAATCTTTTCTAGCTGAACTTTTAAATGTAAGTAAATTTTCAAATGTAACTAAATTTTCAAATATAACTCAACTTTCAAATTTAACTCAACTCTCGAACTGTTAACAAATCTCTTGGTATTTTGCTAAACAGCAATGGTTGATGGCATGCCTACCTTTTTGCATAATGGATTCATAAGGGATAAACCTTTTACGCAGTAACATGGCTCTTTTAGCGACTTATCTTGGTACACCGGTATGCTTGAACACTATAATTTGATTTTACTTTTTTTAGGGTTGGCGTTTTTAATCGGGGCATTCTTTCCTGTGCTACCGCGCAAGCTTTCGATATCCCTGCCTATGATACAAATTACCTTTGGCGCACTGCTAGGGTATTTTTTTATGGGGCTGCCTAGAATTAATCCGCTTAATTATGGCGTTCCTATAGAAAAAGTTACAGAAGTGGTGGTGCTGATTTCATTGGTTGGTTGTGGTATCAAGCTCGATACTCCGCTCAATTGGAAAACTTGGCAACCGACCTTAAGGCTGTTGGTGATTGTGATGCCAGTGGGTATCGCCGCGATGGCATTGATGGGGCATTACATTTTTGGACTCAGTATGGCGGCGGCTATTTTGCTCGGTGCGGTGCTAGCGCCAACCGACCCTGTATTAGCGGCAAGCATCCAAGTCGGTCCACCCAACTCCGAACGACAGGAAGATGTGACCCGATTTACCCTCACCTCTGAGGCGGGTCTCAATGATGGACTGGCATTTCCGTTCGTGTATTTAGCGATAGCCATTGCTACGGCTGCCTCACTCAATCAGGGTTTTGGTGCAGAGGATTGGCTGCATTGGTTGGGCTATGATGTGTTATGGCGAATCATTGCAGGGGTGGTGGCGGGTTACTGTGTCGGTAAGTTTTTGGCAAACTGGCTATTTACCAAGGCATATCCCGATAAAGTCGAGCAAAGTTATATGGTATTAGCCTTGATGTTACTGGCTTATAGCATCACAGAGTTTGTGCATGGTTATGGTTTTATTGCGGTATTTGTCGCCGCGTTAACCCTTCGGCGCTCGGAATGTGAACATGAATATCATGAAGGCTTGCATGATTTTGCTGAGCAAATTGAAGGTTTGCTAATGTCGCTTGTGATGGTATTTTTGGGACTGTTGGTTGGTCAAGCGTTAGCGAGTGATGTTACCCTTAGTTGGCAAGTGTATGTGGTATGTTTGGCGTTTATATTTTTGATACGTCCCATCGTGGGTTATTTTAGCCTAGGTAAACTGGGAATGAGTCGCAATGAACGCTGGGTAACGGCAGGGCTGGGCATTCGCGGGATTGGTACATTGTATTATATCGCCTATGCGATGAATAAGGGCGTATTTACCAGTGATGAAGCGCTAAAAATTTGGGTGATTTGTGTGGTAATGATTGCAATGTCGGTGTTTTTACATGGGTTAACCGCCAATCGTTTATTAGCCATGACCAAAAATTAGTCGAATGCAAAAACAAAAAAGCGGGTAAGTTACCCGCTTTTTTTATGCTGATATGATTAGCCACCACCCACCGCTTGCACCACTTCAATGTTCATACCATCTTGCAAGGTGACATTTGCCAATTGGCTTTTTGGAATCAATTCACCGTTGATTTCAACGGCAAAACGACCTTGGGTTTGCCCCATTTCATCCAATAGTTGTAAGAGATTTTGATGTAACGTTTGTTTGACGTCACCATTTAGAGTCACTTGTGGCATTATTTCGCTTCCTGTTTTGTTACGCTTCCTGTCATGGTTAAATATAGTTAAATTGATGAAGTGTGCTTAGCAACACTGATCGCAAGCCAAATCCATGCAATAATAAATAGCGTGCCGCCAATCGGGGTAATTGCCCCAAGCCAACGTGGCATACCCAAAGCCATCAAGTACAGCGAACCTGTAAAAAGCACAATACCCAGCTGCATCACCCACGCGATAGTAGGGGAGGTGAGGTTTATACGCAATAACATACCAACAATCAATAACCCAAGCGCGTGATAAAAAAAGTATTGCGTACCTGTCTGCCACCAAGCCATTTGTTCGGCTGACAGACGCGGTTTAAGCCCATGTGCGGCAAACGCCCCACAGGCGACCGCCACTGCCATATTTATCGCGCCAATACTTAGCCAGTTCATGAAGTTTAATCCAACTGCAAATGGGTATTGGCTAGCATGGCTTCTTTGATTTTATCCATGGCATTTTTTTCAATTTGGCGTACCCGTTCCGCTGAGATATTGTATTCTGCCGCCAACTCGTGCAAGGTCGCTTTTTGCTCATTGAGCCAGCGCTGCTGTACGATATCCCGCGAGCGATCATCTAAGTCTTCCATCGCTTCCATCAAGGCTGAATTGTTATTTTCTTCCCAATCAGCATCTTCTACCATGTCAGCTGGGTCAGCCGCATCTTCTAAAAAATACTGCGGTGCATAGCGACCTTCGTCTTCATCATCACTTTGTGCTTCAAACGATGCATCATACGAAGTCAGACGACTTTCCATCTCTAGCACTTGTTTGACGGTAACATTTAAGTCTTTGGCAATCGCTTCGGCTTCTTCGAGCGTTAACTGGTTGTTGGTTTTTTTCAATGAGCGCAAGTTAAAAAACAGCTTGCGGTGCGCTTTGGTGGTCGCGACTTTGACAATACGCCAATTGCGAATCACAAACTCATGGATTTCAGCTTTGATCCAATGCACGGCAAAAGACACCAAACGCACGCCTTTGTTTGGGTCAAAACGTTTCACTGCTTTCATCAAACCGACATTGCCTTCTTGAATCAAATCGCCTTGTGGCAAGCCATAGCCAGAGTAGCTGCGCGCAATGTGAATCACAAATCGCAGATGCGACATAACCAGCAGCCGTGCTGCTTCTACATCCCCTTCGTCAGTATAGCGATGCGCTAGCTCCTGTTCTTGCTCTGCCGTCAAAATAGGAATTTGATGAACCGCATTGATATACGCGCCTAAATTTACCCCAGGTGCAGATAACGCAGTCGGCATGGTAGGAACAAGCGCATTGGTCATGGCTTTCTTTTGACGGGATCGCGATGCAGTCTTTCGTGGTTTTTCAACAAACTCATCATCATAGTCGTCATCAGCCTCGTCCACCAACTCATCATAGTCATCATAACTATCAGGGAGCTGTGCAAGGTCAATATCGTCGTCATCCAAGCTATCAAAGTCTGGCTCGTCAAATTCATCGAGTTCGTCATCGTCGATGTCATCAAATGCAGCGTGTGGGTCGCCACCCAGCTTATCATCAAGCTTGGTCGATTTTTTTGCGTTGGCAGTCTTTTTTATTGTCGTTGTTTTGGTCTTTGTAGCCATGAAATAGCCTGTCAATTGTCTTTTAATTTCTGTTATTTAGTATGCCTTAAAGCCAGCTTTTTTGTAAGAGGCGTTTAGCAATTTTTGGTTATGATCGAGTGAAAGATTGTGTCTGTTGTATTTTCAGACGGTGTGATTGATGTCTGCTGTACCAGGGTATATCCGGCATGCTGACAAAAAGCTGCGATGTCACGCTTGCTGTTAGGATCGGTTGCGGTTACATACACCGCATGACCCAACGCAGTCTTTTTTAGTGCCATTTTCAGTTTAAGCAGCGGCATCGGGCAGGCGAGTCCTTTGCCATCCACATAATGCTCAATTTGAGCATTGATGTTGAGATTGTTATGTTCGTCTGAGTGAAACAACCCCCAATCTTGGCAAAAGTCGTCATCCGATAGTAAGGCAGGATTTAGCGTAATCTGAGAAGAATCAGTCATGGTAATAAAGTCGCTACTCGAAAATTCAAAGTGTGTTAGATGGTTATTATAGGCTAAATTACAAGTGTAGACGATTGAGATAAATCAAAGTTAGCATTATATTTTTGAAAATTTAACCTTTATCCTGCACTCAGTAGTCGGTAGATTGTAGCAAGATATCATTACAAAATTTGGCTTTTTAAAGCTGCTGAAATTTGTATATTGAGCAGTATTATTTAGCATTTACCTTTTTTTAAACACCATTTTTTTAAACATCATTCTAAGCTAATTCGCTGTCAAAGGTCGCGCATGCCCATCAATCCACTTGCTAGTTATTTATCTGCTAGTTATTTATTAAGAAAAACGCTCATAGTAGCTATATTAAGTACCCTATCAACAGCGGTTTTTGCGTTAGATAACTTCTCCTATCAAAGTGCGCCTGCTTTTAATCCAGTCATGATTGCAAGTGCTGAGCCTACCAAGGTGAATAGCCAATTAGCCTCTATGGACAATGGACAAGCGCTCATCGATACCGAGCAAAATCGCCAAGTCGGTGAGTGGGCGCTTCGACAAATCAACGGCAATGCAGCGCTGATAAAAGACCCTTGGTTGCAGCAATCGCTTGAACAAATTGTGTGGCAAATCAATGCGGTAGCAGGTCTCAACGCACCCATGGGGCTAGTGATTATCAATGACAAGCAAATCAATGCCTTTGCAGTACCCTCTGGACTTATCGGCATCAATGTCGGTTTGTTGGATAAAGCTAAAAGTCTGGATGAAATAGTGAGCGTCGTCGCGCATGAGATTGCTCATGTCAGCCAGCGCCATTATCAACATCGCAATGATGAAAAAACCAAACAGCTACTGATGCAGGCAGGCGGTCTTTTGGCGGGCGTCGCAGCATCCAAAGTCGGGGATGGTGATGCCGCTGCCGCTGTCATGCTAGGCTCTCAGGCGATGTCTGCCAACGCTGCTGCTTCCTATAGCCGCGGTCAAGAGCGAGAAGCCGACCGTATTGGCATGCAAATCATGAACCAAGCGGGCTATGACGTCAATGCCATGCCCAGTTTCTTTGCCACCCTAGACCAACAAAACCCTGTCAAAAGTAACACCTTGATTCCCAGTTTTATTTTAAGCCATCCGCTCACGGCAGATAGAATCAGTGAAGCAAGGGCACGAGTCGCAACTTACAAGCGTGATAGCCAAGCCAATATGGCGTCAAACCGTTATCAATCTATTCAACAGCAGCGTGCGCAACTGTTTGAACAAATCCAGTGGCGTGCTCGCTACTATGGCTATCTAGTCAACAAAGCCGATTTGGAACAAGGGGCAAAAACGAGTGAAGGTGCCAAGCTTGCGCTGATTAATTATTATCTCGATAACGGACAACCCAAAGCGGCACAAAGTTTAATGCAAGATTTTGACAAGGACATCAACACGCTCACCAATCCGCTGGCAGTCGTGACATTTAGTCAATTAGCTGCGCAGCAAGGCAATGTTGATGTGGCAATCGCTAAATTGCAGCAACTCGCCTCTGTTTATCCTGAGCGCACAGACGTGCCACGCTATCTGAGTGACATTTATTTAAAATATCGACCTACTGCAGAAAGTGGTCAAAAAGTATTAGCGCTGCTTCAACCCTTATCCAAGCAAAATCCCCGTGATGTCATGGTGTGGGATCGATTACAACAAGCCAGTCAACTACTCGCAAAACATCGTAGCGGCAATGAACAACTGATTCATCGCATCAATACGTTACGCTATCGCGCGTATGGCGAGTTATGGCGCAATGAGCTAAAAGACGCGGTGACATCACTCACCCAAGCCAAATCGTTAGCAAAGCAGCTACCTAGTAACCAATCTTTGCTAGCACTGCTGAATCAGCAAATCAACCAAGTACAAGACGCCAATCAGTTTAAACCATCTTAACGATTAGACGGCTAACGTAGGTTCATTATCCGTTGGCTCATCCTGCTCGGGCAACGCCAACCAACTGGCAAGTTTCAATGACAGTTCTTCGAGCCCAATTCTATCTTGGGCAGAAAATAATTGAATACTAAACGGCAATTTTAATTTATTAAGCTGATTGCGGGTTTGCTGTAGTGTGTTTTTGGCAGCGCCGTATTTGAGCTTATCGGCTTTGGTTAATAGCACATGAACCTCAAGCGCACCGTCTTTTGCCCAGTGTAGCATTTGCTCATCAAAGAATTTTAGTGGATGGCGAATGTCGGTGAGCAGCACTAAACCGGCGAGACTTTTACGCGAAATTAGGTATTTTTCAAGCTCTGACTGCCATTCTTTTTTCATCGCCTCGGGCACGGCGGCATAGCCATACCCTGGCAAATCCACCAACCGCTGATCCAAATTTCCCATATTAAAAAAGTTAATCATTTGGGTGCGACCTGGGGTTTTGGAGGAACGGGCTAACTGGCGCTGCTGGGTCAATGCATTAATGCAAGAGGACTTACCAGCATTTGAGCGGCCAGCAAAAGCAACTTCGCGACCCGTATCGGCAGGACACAGTTTAAAGGTAGGGGCAGACAGCATAAATTGGGTTTGATGCAACCAGCGTTTTGCCGCATCACTATCGTCAGTAATCGCAGTTGGCGCAAGGGTGTTAGTAGAATCCATCATCAGCACATAATCTTAATGTTAAAGCGCTATTGTATCAGCAAATACCCATAACCCAAAATTTTGAGCACTTGCTACCGCTGTTTTGTGAGATATTTTTTGTAGTGAAACCCGCTTGCCAACCTGCAAATGACTTTTACATGATTATCGAGTTATGGCATAATAATCAGCCATATCAATTATTCGATTATGGTTTTAATTATCACTATCACTGTAATCGACAAAACCCTCGGTGTTTTAAAATCATTAAGCTAACTTAAATGTCGTATTAGCCATATGATTAGCGTTCATTAGTAGGGTAGCCTACAAATTTTGCAGACAAGCGCATGGTTGTCTTGCTATAATATTGTAACTTAGTAGATACATTCACCAGTGTTAAAGCAATAAATATATATGATGATAACTGGGTGTTGCTTTGATATTGTAAGTAATGCCTTTGTCGCTAGCTCATTGTGAGTCATAACCAACACGCTTTAGTAGGAATTGTTACCGATGAAAAAAATACTCACTGCCGCAAGCCTTTTAATTGCCAGCGTAAGCGGTTCTGCAGCTGTTACCGTACCAAAATATGACATTGCCAAAGGTAAGGTTATTGCTGAATCAGTTTGTGGTGCTTGTCATGGCGTCAATGGTGTTAGTAGTGTTCCTGCACAGCCTAACCTTGGCGGACAAAACGTTAAGTATCTCTATAAACAGCTAACCGAATTCAAATCAGGCGCACGTGTCAACCCTATCATGTCAGCGCAAGTGGCAAAATTAAATGACCAAGACATGGCGAATGTGGCAGGTTATTATGCAAGCCAACCTCGTTGGGGGGTAGGTTATGCCAATCCTGCTTACGCAGCAACAGCGCAAAAATTGTATTACGGTGGCAATAGCACACGCGGTGTGATTCCTTGTGCAGGCTGTCACGGTGGTAAAGCCAATGGTAATGATTTAGCCGCTTTCCCACGTATTGGCGGTCAGCATTCAGCTTATATCGCAACCCAATTAAAACTGTTCCGTGCAGCAGGTCGTGAAGACGATGTAACCGACCCTTCACAAATGCGTATGAATGATGCAGCTAAAAAAGGCGATAAAGGCATGATGCAAATCGTGGCATCAAAATTATCAGACAATGATATCAAAGTATTGTCTGACTATATCAGCGGTCTACATTAGTATTTAGCGATATATCATTTAGCCAAGCTTAGCACTTGGCTTTTTTATTGCCTAAAACCACCTGAACCAATAGTAAATTTTAGTGGCAAATTAACCGGTTAACAAAAGCTTAAGCATAAAAAAAGAGCCACCGAAGTGACTCTTTTGTATGCTTACTAACGATTAGTCGTTAACTTTAGCAACAACACCCGCACCTACAGTACGGCCACCTTCACGGATTGCAAAGCGTAAGCCTTGGTCCATTGCGATTGGGTGGATTAGCTCTACGTTCATTTCAACGTTATCGCCAGGCATTACCATCTCTGTACCTTCTGGTAATTGGATTGCGCCAGTTACGTCAGTAGTACGGAAGTAGAATTGTGGACGGTAACCATTTAGGAATGGAGTGTGACGACCACCTTCTTCTTTTGATAGTACGTATACTTCTGCGTCAAATTTGGTGTGTGGTTTGATTGAACCTGGTTTAGCCAATACTTGACCACGTTGTACGTCTTCACGTTTGGTACCACGTAGTAGTACACCACAGTTCTCGCCTGCACGACCTTCGTCTAGCAGTTTACGGAACATTTCAACGCCAGTACAGGTGGTTTTTGCGGTTGGTTTGATACCAACGATTTCAATTTCTTCACCAACTTTGATGACGCCTGATTCTACACGACCAGTTACGACTGTACCACGGCCAGAGATTGAGAATACGTCTTCGATTGGCATCAAGAATGGTTTGTCAATCGCACGTTCTGGTTCTGGGATGTAGCTGTCTAGGGTGTCAAGTAGTTCTAGTACGGCTGGTTCACCGTATTTGCCTTCGCCGCCGTTTAGGGCTTCTAGGGCAGAACCTTTGATGATTGGGGTGTCATCACCAGGGAAGTCGTAGCTTGATAGTAGTTCACGTACTTCCATTTCTACGAGTTCTAGTAGTTCTTCGTCATCAACCATGTCACATTTGTTCATGAATACCATGATGTATGGTACACCTACTTGGCGTGATAGTAGGATGTGTTCACGTGTTTGTGGCATTGGGCCGTCAGTGGCTGATACGACTAGGATAGCGCCGTCCATCTGTGCAGCACCAGTGATCATGTTTTTAACATAGTCAGCATGGCCAGGACAGTCTACGTGTGCGTAGTGACGTGCTTGGGTGTCATATTCAATGTGTGAGGTGTTGATGGTGATACCACGGGCTTTTTCTTCAGGGGCTGAGTCAATTGACGCGTAGTCTTTAGCTTCACCACCGTTGTGTTTTGCTGCTACGGTCGCAATCGCCGCAGTTAGGGTTGTTTTACCATGGTCAACGTGTCCAATGGTGCCTACGTTAACGTGTGGTTTAGTACGTTCAAACTTGGCCTTTGCCATAATTTAATCCTCTTTTGTTAATATTAACCCAATGTCTTAGGTCATTTACTTTATTATCAACGCTTATAGGTTATGAAAATTTGACCCATTAAATTTAACAGGTCAAATTAGCTAACTTATAATTTTTTTTAGTGTCGAATAGGATAGAAGAATTTGAGTGGTTTTAACAATCAAATTACCCATCAAATTTATTCGTCATCATCTTTATGAGTGAATTTTTTGATGATTTCATCAGCAACGTTACGCGGTGTCTCAGCGTATTTTGCAAACTCCATTGAGTAGGTTGCACGACCTTGAGACATTGAACGTAATTGGGTTGCATAACCAAACATCTCGGCTAGTGGTACTTCCGCACGGATTTGTTTAACGCCGCCAAACATATCATCCATACCTTGCACCATACCACGGCGACGGTTTAAGTCACCCATGATATCACCCATGTAGTCTTCCGGTGTCTCAACTTCTACTTTCATAACTGGCTCAAGTAGAACAGGGTTTGCATTCATAAAGCCTTTACGGAAGGCCATAGAACCTGCCATTTTGAACGACAACTCATCTGAGTCAACGTCATGGTATGAACCATCATACAGTGTTGCTTTAATACCAACGACTGGGTAACCTGCAAGAACACCATTTTTCATACGTTCTTGAATACCTTTATCTACCGCACCAAAGTACTCTTTTGGTACCACACCACCAACCACTTCTTCAGCAAATTCATATTCTTTGCCGTCAGCCGTGTCAAGTGGCTCAAGACGTAACCATACGTGACCGAATTTACCACGACCACCCGTTTGGCGTACGAATTTACCTTCTTGTTCAACGGTAGTGCGAATCGTTTCACGGTAAGCTACTTGTGGTGCACCCACGTTGGCTTCAACACTAAACTCACGTTTCATACGGTCAACAAGAATTTCTAAGTGCAGCTCACCCATACCGCTGATGATAGTCTGACCAGATTCTTCATCGGTGTGAACACGGAATGAAGGGTCTTCTTTTGCCAAACGGTTAAGCGCGATTGACATTTTTTCTTGGTCAGCTTTAGTTTTTGGTTCCACTGCCAATGAAATAACAGGATCTGGGAATTCCATGCGCTCAAGCGTAATGATATTGTTTTCGTCACATAGTGTATCACCTGTGGTTACATCTTTTAGACCCACAAATGCAACGATGTCACCTGCGCGAACTTCATCCACTTCTTTTTGTGAGTTAGCATGCATCTCAACGATACGGCCAATACGCTCACGTTTCATTTTCACTGGGTTATAAACAGAGTCACCTTGTTTAGCAACACCTGAATAAACACGTACGAAGGTTAAGTTACCCACGTATTTGTCATTCATGATTTTGAACGCAAGACCAGCAAATGGTGCATCATCCGATGATTCACGAGTCGCTTCAGTTTCAGCTTTGTCATCTAACACACCTTTGATCGCATCAACGTCATTTGGTGCTGGTAAGAATTCGATAACCGCGTCAAGCATACGTTGTACGCCCTTGTTTTTAAACGCAGTACCACAAAGCATTGGTTGAATTTCGCCCGCTAGGGTACGTGCACGTAAACCTGCTACGATATCTTCACGTGATAAATCACCTTCTTCTAGGTATTTATCCATCAACTCTTCTGAAGATTCAGCGGCTGCCTCAACCATGTTGCTGCGCCATTCATCGACGATATCAACCAAGTTAGCAGGAATTTCTGCATATTCAAATTTCATACCTTGAGAAGCGACATCCCAAATGATGGCTTTCATCTCTAGAAGGTCAACAACCCCTTCAAAGGTATCTTCTGCACCGATTGGCACAACCACAGGTACTGGGTTACCACCAAGACGTTGTTTTACTTGGTCAACAACGCGGAAGAAGTTTGCCCCTGTGCGGTCCATTTTGTTTACGAACGCAAGACGCGGTACTTTATATTTGTTTGCTTGACGCCATACTGTTTCTGACTGAGGCTGTACACCACCAACCGCACAGTAAACCATACATGCACCGTCAAGTACACGCATTGAACGTTCTACTTCAATGGTAAAGTCAACGTGGCCGGGGGTGTCAATGATGTTAATGCGATGCTCTGGGAATTGATGACCCATACCAGACCAGAAACAAGTGGTTGCCGCTGAGGTAATAGTAATACCACGCTCTTGCTCTTGTTCCATCCAGTCCATGGTTGCAGCACCTTCATGCACTTCACCTAGCTTATGGTTTTTACCTGTATAAAACAAAATACGTTCAGTTGTTGTCGTTTTACCCGCATCAATATGTGCAGAAATACCGATATTACGGTAGCGATTTAAGGGTGTTGTACGTGCCATAGTTAATTCCTAAGGACTAAAGATTAAAATTATTCCATTATCAATAAACAGTTATGTCTTAACATGAATAATAATTAGTTTTAACGTTTGATTGAAAGATCGACAACCAACTAGATAAAAGAAAGCCTTACTCTTGACATAAGTGCTGTATGATAAGAGCTTGCCATGACAAACGCATGACAAGCTTCTTTTTCAATATGAAATATTGGGCTGAATTTGCAAATTTCAAGTCACCCAATATTATCTATTTTATTATAAGCTAATTGCTACCTAGGTGATAGCAATCAGTATCAATTAGAAACGATAGTGTGAGAACGCTTTGTTTGCGTCAGCCATACGGTGAACTTCGTCACGTTTTTTCAGTGCATTACCTTTGCCATCAGCTGCGTCTAGCAATTCACCTGCTAAGCGTAAAGCCATAGATTTTTCAGAACGTTTTGCAGCTGCATCAACTAACCAACGCATTGCTAATGCAGTACGACGGGAGGGACGTACTTCCATAGGAACTTGGTAGGTAGCACCACCCACACGGCGAGCTTTTACTTCCACCATTGGGCGAACTCTTTCTAACGTATCTTCAAAAAACTGTACAGGGTCAATGCCCGAGTTTTTTTCTACAACACGGTCTAACGCACCGTATACGATTGATTCTGCAACTGATTTTTTACCGTCAACCATTACATGATTGATGAATTTAGCAAGTGTTTTGCTACCAAACTTAGGATCTGGTAGGATTTCACGGGCAGCGATGACGCGACGTCTAGGCATGATAATTTCCTTGTGTATTCAGGGTAGTCTGGTAGCTAAGCGGTTGCTTTTCACCAGCCTTACTGCATAGTATGGTAAAACTATAATCAACTATGCAAACAATGTTAAAAAATGGGGTAAAAAACGGCTAAAATTATGCTTTAGGACGTTTTGCGCCGTATTTTGAACGGCCTTGTTTACGATCTTTTACGCCGGCACAGTCAAGTGCGCCACGAACTGTATGGTAACGAACACCTGGTAAGTCTTTTACACGACCACCACGGATAAGTACAACACTGTGCTCTTGTAGGTTGTGACCTTCACCACCGATGTAGCTTGACACTTCAAAACCTGACGTCAAACGTACACGGCATACTTTACGCATCGCTGAGTTTGGTTTTTTTGGTGTGGTAGTGTATACACGGGTACACACGCCACGGCGTTGTGGGCAAGCTTTTAATGCTGGCACTTTTGATTTTTCAGTAATGGTATTGCGACCTTTACGAATTAATTGATTTGTAGTTGCCATAAGGCACTCTCTCCCGTTTGTTGTCAAAAAATCTCTAAAAACTGCTAATAAGCTATTTTTAGGACAGCGTATTATAGAGATTTTTGTTGGCTTTATCAACTAAAAAATTACCCAAATAAGGCAAATGGATGATGCAGATGCTGATTGTTAGAAAAATTTGAAAAAAGTGGGGGAAGGGAAGTTATCAAACATCGTGCTTATCAAGCATACAGGTATCAAACACACTGTGAATCACATCAGAAAAGACTAAAATAAAAAAGAATAAAACTAAAAGAACCAATGCGCTAACTTTAAAAACCTTAAGAAACTTATCGGTTAAAAATCAACGCATTGGTTCTAGCGCAGTTATTATTTATGGTTATTCTTCAGTCATATGGGTCAACTTTGGCGCGGGGGCAAATACCGACATCGCAATTTCAATCACTTCATTGATAATAATATTGTTATAAGCCGTACCCAAGCCAACCGCAGTGAGTGGAATGACTTTATGTAAAAAACCGAAATTAAACTGCTCAATGTTGATATTAAACTGCGTCGATAGTTCTTCTAGTTTGGTTAATATCCCCATCGCTGATTGGCTGTCTTCTTCGGCAAGTACTGCCGCTCTATACTCTTCAATTGACTGGTCGGTCATCGCTTCAAATATACCCAAACCTGCGAGCAAAGTTTGCTTCTCTTGCAATTTATTGAGATCCACTTTAGCTAAAATTTCATAAGCGATGGCGATACCTTGTTGTCCCGTCAACGGACGGTTATAAATTGCACTGATTTGGAAAATCGTCCGCAAACACACCGCCAACAACCACATTGTATCTACCAAAATACCGGGTAAACCCGCCAAGTTACTAAGTCCACCCAAGGTAGCTAAAGCACGGTTTTGATCGCCAATACTACGGGCTAGGGCTTGTCGTTCACTAGCAACCAAAGTGTCTTTAAAACGCGCATCACGCGCCAAATCAAAATTCGCCCAATTTTGCGACAGTTTGCCGACTTGGGAAAAAACCGCATCCGTTGCTTTATCAAAACTTGTCTTGGGGATTAGTGAGGTGGCCATTTTGGTATAGCTGCCAAATGGGGTTTTACCAAGTAGTTTTTTTGATAGTTTGGGAATATGCTCATGAAACGCGTTTTTATCATTTGATAACGCTTGTTGAAGGCTATCAAAATCAATATCCGCTAAGGGTTTGGTTTGTATCGTATCTTTTGCGCTCAGTTGTGCTAATTTGTGACCCAACGCTTCAAAGACACGGCGGCTAATAGAAGTAGAGGCTGACATGAGAGTTATCCTTAAGATTATGCTTTTTTATTGGAAAATACTGTCGTAGTAAAACAGCGTAAAGAAAGTGACCGCACTTTTCAACTTTAATGCGTAAAGAGACGTTACACAATGATATCTTTTGTCGATTTAGTTGAATGTTGTGCGTGTAGCTATATTGGATTAAGACAACATAACTAACCATAGTCGTGGTCTAAGAAATATTTTGTAACATTTTTGGGGAAAAACTAGGCAGGTGAAATTCAGAGGGGTACAATAGCGTGATATTTATCATCAATTGATTAAACCAAAAGGAATGGTATATGCAGCGCGTTGTAATCACAGGGGCAGGACTTATCTCGTGTATTGGTAATGACTTAGCCACAGTCAGCGAGTCGCTACAGCAAGGCAAATCGGGCTTGGTATTCAATCCGATTTATCAAGAAAAAGGCTTTAAAGCCTGTGTCTCAGGTAGTATTGATGACGATAACCTAGATACCTCGCATATCGATCGCAAACTTAAACGCTTTTTGTCAAAAGCCAGTTTATACGCCTATCTAAGTGCGCTACAAGCAATCGAGCAAGCAGGATTGTCATTAGCAGATATTGCTCACAATACCAATATTGGCGTGGTAGCAGGTTCGGGTGGGGCATCGAGTGCCGATGTGGCGGCAGCGGTCGATGCAATGCGTGAAAAAGGCTTGCGCGGTGTCGGCGCCATGGCAGTGCCAAAAACCATGGCAAGTACGGTATCAGCCAGTGTCGCAACGGGGTTAAAGATTGGCGGGGTTAGCTACTCTATTGCCTCAGCTTGTGCGACCTCAACGCATTGTGTGGGTCATGCCATGGAGCTGATTCAATTGGGTAAGCAAGACCTTGTGATTGCAGGGGGCGGCGAGCAAGAAGACTGGACACAATCTTGTATGTTTGATGGTATGGGTGCGATGAGCACACAATATAATGACAAGCCGCAACTCGCCAGTCGCCCTTACGATGCAGATCGAGACGGCTTTGTGATTGCCGGCGGTGGTGGCATGGTGGTGATTGAGAGCCTAGACTCTGCGAAACAACGCGGCGCGACTATTTTGGCAGAGATTGTTGGCTATGGCGCAAGCTCTGATGGGGCGGATATGGTGGCACCCAGTGGGGTAGGTGCGGTCAACTGTATGAAACAAGCGCTTAAACAAGCAGGCTTAAACTCCGTTGACTATATCAATACTCATGGCACTAGTACCCCCATTGGGGATATCACTGAGCTTGAAGCGATTCGCCAAGTGTTTGGAAGTGAGTTGCCACCGATTAGCTCGACCAAATCAATGACAGGTCATAGCTTGGGTGCGGTAGGGGTGCAAGAATTGATTTATTGTTTATTGATGCTCAATCAAGGCTTTATTGCGCCCAATATCAATATTGAAACCTTGGATGAGAAAGCCACAGATTTTGATATCGTCCGTGAAACGCGTCAAGTCAATTTAAACACTATAATGACCAATAGCTTTGGCTTTGGTGGTACCAATGCAAGTTTAATCATCAAAAAGTTTGTTGAATAAATACTGATGGACGATCATAATTGATAAAAATAGGCGATGACAGTTACCCGATTGTTATCGCTTTTTTGACGCTAAATATAATCATAAAGGTAAAGCATGTACCCAATGCCAAGTTTACAACATCTTGTGCCCTCTCAACTCATCACTCTGTTACAGCAGTTTAATACGACAAATAATCAAGCAATCTATCCGCTTTGGCTCAATAACGAGGGTCAAAATGTTATTGGTTTATTGCCCAAAACAATATTTGAAATACATTCTCAAAATCAGCTATATCAGCTTACCCAAAATCGTCAAAATTGCTCATTCGACGATTTTGGGTACTGTGATACCGTGATTAATACTGGGGCTGATACTGCCACTAATAGGGCAGCTAAGGCTATTGATATTGGCGAATTAACTGCTGCGCTTGAGGCTTATCAACAGCTATCACTTAAACAGTCTGCTATCCAACATACGGCTAATGTGGGCTACCAAGATGGCTTGATGGGATTTATTAGCTACGATTTATCAGCGCATCATTTAGCAAATGCAAACCATGTGCAAGCAAGTGCAACTCACGGGGAAGCCAGTTACTTAACGCCCAATCAGCCGCAGCTATTTTTGGGACATTATGATATTTATTTGACCTATCAGCACCAGAAGTGGCATTTACATACCACCACTGAGGAAGCCATGGCGCAAGCCGTCAATATCGAAAACTGGCTAAATGATTTAGTCAGTGACGCCCAGCTTCCTACACCAAAGCCGCTTAGCTTGTTACCTTTATGGCAAAAATCTGCGTATAAGCAAGCCTTTTACAAAGTCCAAGACTACCTAACAGCAGGCGATTGCTACCAAATTAATCTTACTCAGTGCTGGCAAGGTCAGTTGTCCAATCAGCAGTTGGTGGATTATCTACCAAGCTTGCATTACTCGACTAACGCCCCGTTTGCAGGCTATCTTGGGTTAAACAATTTTGAACTACTAAGCTGCTCGCCCGAGTTATTTTTTACTTTTGCCAACAATGCCCAAGGCGAAAATTGCATCATTACCAAACCGATAAAAGGCACGCGCCCACGCGGACAAAACGTAGCTGCTGACCAAGCCAATAAAAATGAACTTGCTAGCAGCGAAAAAGACATCGCCGAAAATGTCATGATTGTCGATTTGCTGCGCAATGATTTGGGCAAATATGCCAAGACTGGGACGGTAAAAGTCCCAAAACTGTTTGATATCGAAAGTTTTAGCAATGTGCACCATATGGTGAGCACCATCACCGCCACCCTCAAAGATAACATCAGCCCTTGGACGGTATTGCTTGAAAGTCTGCCCGCTGGCTCGATTACCGGTACCCCCAAAAAGCGCGCGGTAGAAATCATCAATGAATTGGAAGCCAAACCGCGCGGGGCTTACTGTGGCACGATGGGGTATCTCAATTTTGATGGCACAGGGCAATGGAATGTGCTGATTCGTACGCTACAAGCTTCAGATAATAATGTCAGTCTGTGGGCAGGCGGCGGCATCACGATTGCGTCAGACTGTGATGCAGAGTACCAAGAATGTTTTGATAAAGTAGGAAATTTACTAAAAATATTGCACCAGTAAAGTTACAACAACCTGCCATCAAGTGCGGTATTGAGTTCGCCTGCATTGATGGGCACGCTTTCGTCCTCAAATGGATTAAACACTGGCTCGATATCATAAAAGGCGATATGGGTATCCACAATCGCCAATTTTTTGCGACCCAGTTGCTGGCTAAATGCCAATAACTGTGCTTGACGAGCGAAGCGATAAGTCACCACCTCGCCTGTTTCGATATTTTGGCATTTGATAAAAAACTGCATGCTAGGGTCACTCATGACGGTCAAACCAGATTTGTTAAGGTATCTAGTAAGCGTTGGTTTTGTTCTGCCGTACCGATGGTAATACGCAAATAACTGCTAATTTTTGGTTTGTTAAAATGACGAACAATCACCCCTTGCGCCCGCAGTTTCTCAAATACCTGTATGGTTTCTCCCATTGAAGCAGGTGGTTTGGCAAACACAAAGTTGGCTTGTGAAGGTAAGACAGTAAAGCCTAATTGGGTCAAAGCTTGAGTGACATCATGGCGTAGTGCGATGACTTTTTGGTTGCAGGCAACAAAATAGTCGTTATCTTGCAAGCTGGCAACTGCGCCTGCTTGGGCAAGGCGATCTAGGGGATAGCTGTTAAAACTATTTTTATAGCGATTTAATGCTTCAATGAGTGAGTGATTGGCAAACGCCATGCCGACACGCAGCCCTGCTAATGAGCGAGACTTTGAAAAGGTTTGGGTCACCACTAAGTTATCATATTTATCAATCAAACTGACCGCAGAGGCATTGGGTGTGTCTGCAAAATCAATATACGCTTCATCAATCACAATGACCGCATTGCGATGTTCTTGTAGAAGTTTTTCAATATCCGCCAGCGGCAAAAGTACCCCAGTTGGCGCATTCGGGTTGGCAATAATAATGCCACTGCAAGGGCGGCGATAGTCATCGACATCAATGCTAAAATCGGCTTTGAGCGCAATGGTCACCAAATCCACGTGGAAAGTATCGGCATACACAGGATAAAAACTATAACCAATATCAGGGGTTAATACCGAACGGTCTTTGACAAAAAAACAAGCAAAAATATGCGCCAAAACTTCATCAGAGCCATTACCGACAAAAATTTGATTGGGGGCTACCTGATAAACTTGTGCCATTACCGCACGTAGTTCGTCAGATTCTGGGGCGGGGTAGCGCTTTAAATGATCGGCTTGATTGAGCAAAACTTGTGCGATGGCTTCAGCGACTTTGGGAGAGGGGGGAAAAGGGTTTTCATTGGTATTAAGCTTACACAGATTGTCATGCTTGGGCTGTTCACCCGGTGTGTAGGGCGTTAGGTTGCGAATCAAGGTGCTCCACAGTCGAGTGTTAATTTCGGGTGTTGCATCTGCGTTTGAAGTAAGCGTATCCACCATGACAAATCCTTACAAGATAATCAATGTGTTAAATCAATGTGGTCAGTCAATTTGCTAAGTCAATTTACCAAATCAATTTACCAAATCAATTTACCAAACCAATGCGCCAAAGGCTGGCACAAACAATACATAGTAGCATAAATTGGTTGAAAATTTATCCATCGTAGTCCACTGATATTATAAAATTTGGGCTAACGGTTGAGCAAGGCTGATAGACAGTGAATTTTTAGCCGTTATGTGAATAAACCGTGCGCTGGCTTGACGAATGTGTTAAAAGATAACCTTTTTAATCAAGCCCGTTAAATTAAGCCCATGAAAATAAGCTTACTAAATCACCCGTGCTAATAGATTACCTAGTTAAAATTTTGGAAGATGTATGAAATTCTCAGCGTCGCAATCGAGCGAGTCGAATATTCACCCTGCTGCTAACGCGTCTCAGATTTCGGTAGCGACTGCCCCGACCAAGGCATTAATTATCACGGTAGTCATTGCCATTTTACTGCTCGCTATCAATATGCGCGCGCCCATTATTGGGTTTGGTGCGGTAGCAAAACTGGTTCAGCAAGATTTGGGGTTAACGACCAAAACCATTGGTTTGATTGGTACGATTCCTGTCATGGCATTTGCATCGAGTTCGTTTATTGCGCCTATGTTGTCACGGCGGATTGGCTTAGAAAACACCATGATTTTGGCAACCAGTTTGCTTGCCATCGGTATTTTTGTGCGAGTGGCGCATCCGCAATTAGGGTTTTTGCTAGCGGGCACGGTGCTGCTATCGTTGGCGATTTCACTCGGCAATGTATTAATCCCTGCCGTCATCAAGAAATACACTCCCAATCAAATTGGGCTTGTGATGGGAAGCTATTCGATGTTTTTGTCGGTGTTTGCTGGCTTTGCGTCAGGCATTGCGATGTGGCTTGTTAGCTTGTCCAACTGGCAATTTGCACTGGGGGTATGGGGCTGGGTCTCTGTGGCAGCGGTAGCAGCTTGGCTAATGGTTGCTCATTTGCGGTTACGGCAAAAAATTAGCAGCCATGATGCTCAAGTCATTAATCAAGCGGTTGCCGAAGTAGGACAACCAAGCCGAAAATCAGTCTGGAAAATCCCGATGGCGTGGTGGATTAGTGCGTTTATGGGTTTGCAATCACTACTTTATTATACGCTCGCCAGTTTTTTACCCTCGTTACTCATTGATAAAGGGCTGAGCAAAGCGCAAGCAGGCAACGTGGGCATGGTGTTTCAATTGGTGGCTTTTCCTTCGATTTTACTGTTGACCAAATGGGTCTCTAGTCAGTGGAATTTACGCACGTTAGCGTTGCTTGCCGCAGTGGGAAACTTGGTAGGCGTATTTGGTTTTGGGTTTCTGCCCCTGCAAGGCTGGGTATGGGTTTGGAGTATCGCATCAGGCTTTGGATGTGGGGTGATTTTTACCTTATGTATGATGATTTTTACCTTAAAATCAAAGGATAGTCAGCAAGCCGCTGAACTTTCAGGGATGGCACAAACCGTGGGTTATAGCATCGCCATAACTGGTCCTATTGTGACAGGTTGGCTTAAAGACTTGAGTTATACTTGGACGCTATCGATGGGGTTTTTAACGGTTTTGATGGCGATTAATTGTGTGTTTAGTTGGTTGGCAACGCAAAACAAAGCGATTGAATAGCGAGAGAAAACTCAGCATAACCTTGCACGTTTTACCCGGTGTTTTTATGTTAAAGGCTTGTGTATCTTTCAGCTAAATTGAGTAAAAAATCCTGTTTATTGCCCGCTTTTTATCTATACTGTGAGCGTCATTACCAATGCAATTAACGGTAACTAACGGCAATAGTATTGATAATGCTCTGTTTTATCCTTAACAATTATATAGCCAATCTTGGTAGCCAATCAGGCGATAACGTTGTCTAGTCAAGATTAGCCATCTTATAAAATTAGCCACAAAAAAATCATCCGAGGAAAATAACATGTCAAACGATAAACGTATTTCAGACGCAATGGAACAAGCGCTAAACAAGCAAATGATGGAAGAAGCCACACAAGCACAGGCATATATTGCGCTAGGCAGCTGGGCGGAAGTGAACAATTACCAAGGTATTGCAGATTTTTTCTACAAGCATTCGGCTGAAGAACGTAACCATATGTTCAAATTTTTAGCTTACATCAATGAGCGTGGTGGCGAAGCTAAAATTGAAGCGATTCCCGCACCGCGTGATAACCCTGTCAGTCTTGAAACCTGTATCGAAGACGTTTGGCAACATGAGTTAGAAAATTCAAAAAAAATCTATGCACTTGTGGACCAAGCCATGGCAGAGCGCGATTGGGCAACGTTTAATTTCTTACAATGGTTTGTCAAAGAACAAATCGAAGAAGAGGCGTTAATCAATAACCTACGTGATAAATTTGCCTTGGCATCAAAAGATAAGGCAGATAACCAAAACTTCTATGAGTTGGATAAAGACATGGCATCAGCTTCTCAAGAAGGTGATTTGCCACGAGAAAAATCGGTTGAATAATTTTGCCGGCATAAAAAAAGCTGAGAATCAATCTCAGCTTTTTTTTACTTCATTATTATTTAATTTCAGTTTTTACTTCAGTGACAGCTTAGCTCTTTATACTAGCTTTTTAAACTAATGTCACTGGCATCGACTGGCAATTGATTGGGTTTTAACGCCACTGGCTGTGATACCAATGCGGCTTTAAATACTTCATCAATCGTTTCTACTGGCTGGATGCTTAAGCCCTGTTTGACATTGTCAGGAATATCAATCAAGTCACGCTCATTGGATTTTGGAATCAACACGTGTTTGATACCGCCACGATGCGCTGCAAGCAGTTTTTCTTTCAAGCCACCGATACGCAGCACTTTGCCACGCAAAGTAACTTCGCCTGTCATCGCAATATCGGGGCGAATGGCAATACCTGTCATCGCAGAGGCTAACGCAAGCGTTAACGCAATACCGGCGGATGGACCGTCTTTGGGGGTCGCACCTTCTGGCATATGCACATGGATATCTGTGCCTTTGAGCTTATCATAGCTGACGCCTAAGCTATCAGCACGGGCGCGAACTACCGTCATCGCCGCACGAATTGACTCTTTCATCACATCACCCAGTGAACCTGTAAAACTTAGTTCACCTTTACCTTGCACCGCAACCGCTTCAATGGTCAATAGCTCACCACCGACTTGTGTCCAAGCCAAACCTGTGACACGACCGACTTCAGGTTCTTGCTCCGCCAAGCCATAATCGAATTGGTACACACCCAAGTAATCAGCGACATTTGAACTATCGACCGTTAATTTGTGTGCCGCGGTTTTATCTTCCGCTTTGTCTTTGCCCGATGATTCAACATTTTGTTTCACCACTTTGCGGGCGATTTTGTTGATTTCACGTTCAAGGTTACGCACACCTGCTTCACGGGTATAACGCTGTACGATCGCTTTGATTGCCTCATCGGTGATATCAATTTCAGTATCACTTAAGCCATTTTGTTGAATCGCTTTTGGTACTAAGTATTTATCCGCGATGCTGATTTTTTCATCTTCGGTGTAACCTGGCAGACGAATCACTTCCATACGGTCAAGTAGGGCAGGCGGAATATCCATACTATTGGCGGTACAGATAAACATCACTTGTGATAAGTCTAAATCCATATCCAAGTAGTGATCGTTAAAGCTATGATTCTGCGATGGGTCTAACACTTCAAGCAACGCTGAAGCAGGGTCACCACGAAAGTCTTGCGCCATTTTATCGATTTCATCGAGTAAAAATAGCGGATTTTTTACGCCCACTTTTGAAAGTGATTGTACGATTTTACCTGGCATAGCGCCGATATAGGTACGTCGGTGCCCACGGATTTCAGCTTCATCTCGCACGCCGCCCAATGCCATACGGATAAACTCACGACCTGTCGCACGGGCAATAGATTCACCTAAAGAAGTTTTACCCACCCCAGGCGGACCTACTAAGCAAAGAATCGGACCTTTTAAGGTATCCACGCGAGATTGCACTGCCAAGAACTCCAAGATGCGGTCTTTCACGTCTTGTAAACCATAATGGTCAGTGTCAAGCACGTCATGGGCTTTGTTAAGGTCGATTGAGACATCACTGGTTTTGTTCCAAGGGGTATCTAAAATCCACTCTACATAGTTGCGCACGACTGATGATTCAGAAGAGGCAGCTGGCATGGTTTTGAGTTTACGAAACTCATTTTCTGCTTTTTTACGCACCGCTTCTGGCAAATCAGCTTCCGCTAAACGTTTTTCTAGCTCAGCAATGTCATCATCTTCATAATTTTCACCGCGTTCTTCATGAAGGTCAGAAAGCTCAGATTTTATCGCTTTCATTTTTTCATTTAAGAAATACTCACGCTGGTTGTTTTCCATCTGGCGACGTACCGCTTCTTGTAATTCTTGCTCGATATTGTGCTCGGCACTTTGCTGAATCAAATAGTCTGACAACTCTTTGATATGCGCAGTCAAATCATCGACTTCCAAAAAGTTTTGTTTAATCGATAAATTGAGTGAGACACGCGTCGCAATGAAATATACCAACTCTTCAAGTTGGGTGATGCGCTCAGCCACACGAATCAACTCGCGTGAGTTACGTAGGCGATTTTCCGCATATTTGCTAAACAAAGCAACTAACGCTTCTTTGTGCGATTTTTGCGTTTTAGCGGTCATATTGACGGTGATAGGCGCTTTTTCAAAATCGGCCAGTAATACCGCTTCTTCCTCAGCGCTGTCTTGGATGTCGACCAATTTGGCACGGTACAGACCTTCAATCAGCACTTTGATGCAATTTTCGTCATTTTCATGTGGCATGGTATTGACGACACGGCACACCGTACCATATTCAAATAGATTGCTGGCATCAATGTCTTCAGATAGTGAGTCTTTTTGTGCCACCACCAATACTTTATTGTCAAATTCGTTTTGCGCAAGCTCGACTGCTTTGACTGAGGGTGCGCGACCCACAAATAAAGCAATTTGCATTTGTGGATACACCACCACATCACGTAAAGCTAACAGTGGTAGCGTCGTGAATTCTTGCGATTCAGATGATTCTGGATTTGTCATTAAAACATCATCTTGCATATACTATGTCCCCTTAAATAACACAGCAAGCAACTGACCATTTGTGAGCAAATGATGGCTTGCTGATAGACTTAAAAATATAAATGGCGTCAATGCAAAAAATTGCAAGGCTGGTCACACAAAGGGGGAAAAAACGACCAGCCAAGGGCGATAAAATAGTAAAAGAGGGCTGAAAATAACCACCGCAATCCTAGACTTAGCCTAATGTCACTGTGATAGTGATGTATATTTATCTAATTTTTTTAGGCTAATTGATACGTCTCTAATTTATGCGTGTCTAATTTATATATCTAGAAGTCGTCCAAGTCTTCAGAATTCACTCGGGTAAAGGCATCAGCTTGGGTTAAAAGTTGCGTTAATCTATCGGGATTCATGACACTGGCAATTTCTGCATCGCTTAACTCACCGCTTGATGCGTATAAGGGTTGATGGACTTGGGTAGTATCGGTATCGCTATCAATATTAATCTCAATATCAGCGTCATTGTCGGTTATGGCAGGTGAGGTCATCACCACATGTTGAAACAGGGAGTTATCATTTTTTTGCATGGGAGAGTTCCACCAAATAGCGTCTAAATAACCATAGTTTACTAGGCGTGATTAAGGCATCAAGCCTGATATCCCAAGGATTAGCATTTAATTTTTCAACCAATTGAAAATCATAAGCCCAGCCAATTTTAAGCGGTTTGCTTTTAACTTTGGCTAAGGTGCGGTCATAGTAACCGCCACCCATCCCCATACGATTGCCAATTTTATCCGCTGCCACTAGCGGCATAAACAATACATCAAGCGCCGCTACGTTAAGCATTTTTCCTTTCTCAGGTTGGCGCATACCCAGTGGGTGTTTGGGTAGGCGAGATTGTCGCCAAGTTTTTTGGCTAAATTGGATAAATACCAGCGGCTGATGTTTGCCAGTGACGACAGGTAAATAAATACGATAACCGCGCTGTCTTGCCCAATCCATCAGCGGTTGGGTAGGCATCTCCCCAAAGGCATCTGCAAAAATCCCGATCTTGACGTTTTTGCCAGTTAAAGCAGGATGTTGTAGTCGATTTAAACTTCGTCGTGCTTGATAAGCGACGCGATTACGGTGGCGCCTGGATAAGCGTAGACGTTGTTGACGTAACTGTTTACGCAAGTGATGAGAATTCATAGATTCATAGCGATGATGTAATGGTTATAGATTATAGTTAAGCCATTGATAATAAAGCATGATAATAAATCAAAATCAAAAAAAAGCCAAATGGCTGATTTGGCTGATTAGGTTTAGTTGCTTAGCTATTTCTTTACTTATTTATTTGCTTAAACACCCAAATATCCTACCGCTAGTGTATAACCCATAACAAGTGTCCACTAATTATTATTACCTGTTATGCCACTACCTTTGAAATCGTTGAAAAATAAAGCATTTTTTCGGGCGGTGATACTGGATTTTAGCAGACCTACAGACTCAAACTTAACTAGCAGCGCCTGTAAAAGATGATATGATTGCTGATAACGAGGATGACGGTTTATGTATACGTCTTTAAATTTTTATCTCAAGTCCAATTACCAAAGTTTGACTTGTAAGTTAGCTAGTTTGTAGTTTATGTTGCATTTTTTTTAAATTGCCGTGTTAATAACTTAGGAAAAATTAATGGATGCACTCAGTATGTTGCTTGAAGATATACATTTGTATCAAACTCAGTATCACTATATACACGCCACTGGGGAGTGGTCGTTTGAGTTAGATAAAAAAGATTGTATCGTGTTTTATTTGATTACCACAGGTGGGATCAGTATTAAGGTCGATGATGTATATCGCAACGCACACGCGCGCGATGTGGTCATGGTGCCAGGCGGCAAAAAACACCTTGTTTGTGGTGTGGGGCAATCGGATATCCCATCAATTGACATTGCCCCGTTATTAAGCAACCAGACTGTTGAAACTATCAACTTGGGTAACCCTGCGATTTCTAGCCAAGGTGATGAACCAGCGCAAACAACCGAAATGGTCGCAATTGTGTGCCATTACGATCGAGAAATTACGCGCCCGTTACTCAGCGCTTTACCAGAAATTTTGCCAGAAAGCGAATCAAACGATGAGCAAAAAATGATTATGCTTGATTTGGGGGTCAAATTTTTGGCATTAGAGTCTGAGCAGAACCGACTTGGCAAAATGACCATTATCAATCGTATCGCCAGTATTTTGATGATTGAGTGTGTACGCAACTATATCGAGGATTTGCCCGAAGCGACAGATAATTGGCTAAAAGCTGTGAAAGACCCTTACCTTGCCAAGGCGTTGGCAGTCATGCATGATCGACCTGAGACCAATTGGACCATTCATAAGTTAGCTGAAGTCGCCGGGATGTCACGCAGTAGTTTTGCCGAACATTTTCGTGAGGTGGTGGGGGTGCCGCCGTTAACTTATTTAACCGACTATCGACTTCGTCTTGCCGCGCGTTATTTACGACTACAAGAAAATAGCATTAGCCGTATCAGTGAGTTAGTTGGTTATGCCTCCGATAGTACCTTTAGCCAAGCATTCAAACGCGTCTATAAAATGTCACCACGAAAATATCGCCAGTCGTTTCGAACCGATGATGTGCATTTTGCTGACAGCTTGAGCGAGGAGTAAGTCTGTAGTGGACAACCCTAATTAACCACAAAAAAGCAGGTTTGCTGCGGTTTTGTGGTTATTGCCACTTTTATAGCAAGCTTTATGTCTTAGAGCGAGTTTTATGGCAACTAAGAATGACCAGTCTATTTTCATAGCAATATCTGTTAGGTTATGTCGACAGGGGTATGATATAGTGACAAGCACTGTCCCATATTTTATCAGCTGCGATTGCCAACATGGAAACTTCAACTACCAAAGGTCAACCTGTCGAAGCACATGGCTTGCACATCAAGCCCAATCCAGAACACCCTGCGATAGACCATCGTGGTGTTAACCCAATGGATGTTACCAGTCAATACACCGCCGTGTTTCATGCACAAGAAAATGCGGTGACCCAGTATTTTGAGCACTCCCAACCCCACCAACTGTTATTTTATATCTCCAGTAAAAAATCCCAGTTTATTGAAACTAAAAAACTGCAAGTCGCCAAATATTTAAACATGCGTGATAATGTTGGGCTGATGCAACTGCAGCATTTGTTCAATAATTTACATATCGTCGATGATTTGGTGATGTCCATTAGCCATCATTTACCGCCGCAGCGACCGATTGGTTGGCAGCTTGTCAGCCAAAACAAAAATTTAATGAACCTGCCGACCGTAGGCTTGCTGCCATCATCCGCTGAATTTCGCGGTCTTGAGCATAGTTTGGCGGCGACCGTGATTCAGTTTTTGGGCGTGGCATGCTATCACAATGACCGGGGTTATTTTGTCGGGCATATTTTAGGTTATTTATTTAGTTGTTATTATTTTGCCCATCTCGGTGTCAACTATTCAGTCACCCCATTAAAAGAGGCGGCGATTCCCAATTACCCTTACCAAGTCATCAATGTGGCAGAATTGGTGAGACTATTGCAATCACTCGATGAGTCGCTCAAAGCGCAAGTGTATCAATTAGCCATCTATTGTGCGCAAATCAGTGAATACGCCGTTGACAAACGAATCGAGAAAATGCTGATTACTGAGGTCAATAGCTTTAACAAACAAGACTTGCGCGATGAGCTATCGGTGTTGGTACAATATGATTGCAATGAAAACGAGTCTTTATTTCAGCCTATTAAGCCTTTAAAATAACGCTAATCTTACCCGTTGGGAACTCACATGCCCGCATTTCAGTACAAAGCCATGGATACCCAAGGCAAGTCACACCAAGGTATTCTTGAAGCCGATTCTGCTAGGCTAATCCGCCAACAATTGCGTGATAAAAATTTACTGCCTGTCGAAGTCTCACCTGTACAAAAAACCGATGTCAATCGCAACCGATTGTGGCAAAAAGGGGTGGGTGCGTATGATTTGGCATTAATTACCCGCCAATTGTCGGTGTTGCTGGCAGCGTCGATACCGATTGAACAAGCGTTGCAAGCGATTGCCAAACAAAGCGAGAAACCGCATGTCAAAGCGTTGATGCATGGGGTGCGTGCCAAAGTATTGGAAGGCTATAGCCTAGCGAGCGCGCTACAAGACTCTGGTAATTTTCCAGCGATTTATATCGCCACCATTGCCGCAGGTGAGCGCTCAGGGCATTTGGATTTGATTTTAAACCAGTTAGCCGATTACACCGAAAATCGTTTTGCCATGCAAAAAAAGGTACAAGGCGCGATGGTGTATCCGATAATTTTGCTAATGATGGCAGTGGCAGTGGTGGTGGGCTTGATGAGCTTTGTCGTGCCAAAAATTGTCAAAGTGTTTGAACAATCCGAGCAAGCGCTGCCCTGGATTACCCAAGTGGTGTTGGCACTGTCTAATCTCTTAACCCAATGGTGGTGGATGATATTGGGCGGGCTAATCGGTGCGGTTTTTTTATTTGTGAAGTTTATTAAAACGGCGGCAGGCAAAGCCACTTTTGACCAATTTATCTTGCGGTTGCCGGTGTTTGGTAAATTATCGCGAAATCTGAATGCCTCACGTTTTGCCAGTACGTTAGCGATTTTGGTACGCTCAGGGGTGCCATTGGTGGAAGCACTAGCCATCGGCGCGGCAGTCACCACCAATACCCATATCAAACATACCATCGTGAACGCCACAGAAAAAGTCACCGAAGGCGCAAGCCTATCAAGCCAGCTTGAGCGCAGTAATTATTTTCCGCCGATGATGGTACAGATGATTAAAAGCGGCGAGAACTCAGGCGAGCTTGAAGACATGCTGACGCGTGCAGCAGCGATGCAGCAAAATGAAGCCACCAATATGATTAGCACGCTATTGTCGCTACTTGAGCCGCTGATGTTGGTGCTGATGGGCGTGATTGTCATGACCATTGTGATGGCAGTGATGCTGCCGATTATCAATATGAATGATTTGGCAGGCTAAACCCTAAAACCGCCAAATAATTAATGGCTAAATAATCCGACAAAATTAACCAAATCGGTATGCAAATTGTCAAAAAAGCCGTGTAAAATCCTAACACCTTATCAAAAGCGCTAAAAATCTAAAAAATGGAAATTCGTATGTGTTGTGCTCATGTATCAAAAAATCGTCAAGCAGGTTTTACCTTAATTGAAGTCATGGTAGTGATTGTCATTTTGGCAATTTTGGCCGGTCTGGTGGTACCCAAAGTGGTGGGTCAAAGTGACAAAGCCCGCGTCAAAACCACCGAAACGGCTTTATCCAACACCTCAAATGCCATTGATATGTTTAAAGTGGACAATGGTCGCTATCCCACCACCCAAGAAGGATTAGAAGCCTTAAACAAGCCACCACAAGGCGCCAAAAACTGGCCAGAGGGCGGGTATATTAAAGGCGGTTTCCCGAAAGATGGCTGGGATAATGAGCTACAATACGTTATCCCAGGTACCGAAGGCAGAACCTATGATTTATTCTCATTGGGGGCTGATGGCAAAGAAGGCGGCGAAGGACAAGACGCAGACATTTTTGCTAAGCTATAGTTTAGTGCTGTTACTGGGTTAACGAAATCAGAGTCACGCACTCTGATTTTTTTTGCTAGGTTTTTGGGCGGGGATTGGCTAAAATTAGCCGTCATAGTATAATTACGTGGCTTAAAACGTATAAAGTCTGAAACGTATAAATCTGAAACGTATAAATTTAAAACCTGTGAATTTAAAACATATGAGAAGTTGTCTTTGAAAAATATATCCCCTATGCCTACGGCCTTGTTTTGTTTTCGAACCGTGAGTCGTCATGTCTCTTTGCTTGGCACGCTACTGGCTGTCACTAGCCTTACTATGCCAAGCGCCCAAGCGATTAGTTTAAGCGAGGTTTTTGGCGGCAGTGACAATCCCAGCTTGAGCGCCAAAGACAAGCCGCTACCGGTGCATGAGGCTTTTAAAGTCTACACGGAGCAAAAAGGGCAAGTAGTGACCATTCATGTGGATGTCAAAGCAGGCTATTATGCGTATCGGGATAAATTAACCTTACAATTGCCTGACGGGGTAACAGCGACGCCGCTACAATTTAGTGCAGCACCGACCTATGTGGATGACCCAGATTTTGGTCGGGTGCCTGTGTTTGAACACCCCTTTACTGCCACAACCACCTTGAGCGCGGATAAGGCAATCACCTCACAACCTGCTACGGTCAAATGGCAGGGCTGTGCCAAAGTAGGACTTTGCTATCCCCCTGAAAAGACCAAATTTGTCATCACCCAATTGGCCGCTTCCACCAAAAATGGCGCAAAAAAATCAGACGCAATGTCGTCAAAAACCGCCCAAGCAAAAGTCACCAATACTGTGGCGACGACCAGCGATGCCGCCCCGACAACGACTCAGCAATCTGCTAGCTTGACCCCTGCTAAAACCGTCGATGAGGCAACTAGCCCACCGTCTGCCAAACCAGCGATTTCCGGTGGCAGTACAGCCGCAGCGGGGCAGCAAGTCGCATTGACCCCAGTGACCGATGCTTCAGCCACCGATGTCTTAACCACAGCGCAGTTAACGGCATCCGCCCCTGTCGTATCTATGGCATCGTCTCAACCTGTCCAAACAACTGTCATGACTAAACCCGCGGCTGCATCGGCGGCGGCAACGAGTTTGACAGCTAGCGCTAGCAATCAAGATATTTTTGGATTGACCAAGCATAGCGGTGTTGCGTTATTGCTGTTGTTTTTAGCGGGATTGGGGTTAGCTTTTACCCCTTGTGTGCTACCCATGCTGCCGATTGTAGCCAATATCGTTGCCCGTCAACATCGTCCATCTGCCAAAAAAGGGTTATTACTCACGGGCAGTTATGGTTTGGGTGTTGCCACCAGTTATGGCATTTTGGGCGCAGTGATTGCGTTATTTGGGCAATCTTTGGGTATATTAAACTGGCTACAAAACCCTGTTATTTTGCTAATTTTTGCAGGGCTATTTATCGTGCTTGGACTGTACATGTTGGATGTCATTCGCTGGCAACTGCCGCATGCGCTTCGTGTTAAGTTCCAAAAAATCAGCCAAATTGGGGCAAATCGACTGGGTAGCTTAAGTGGTAGTTATTTGACGGGCTTGTTCTCTGCGCTGGTTGTCTCCCCTTGTGTGTCGGCACCCCTTGCAGGCGCGTTGGCAGGTGTGGCAGCACTGGGTGATCCTGTGATGGGGTTTGCCGCATTGTTTTTATTGGGGCTTGGGCTATCCACGCCGCTCATTTTACTGGGCGCCACTCAAGGTAATTTTATGCCAAAAGCAGGCGAGTGGATGAACTGGGTCAAAACCAGCTTTGGTTTGCTGTTATTTGGCGTCGCTTTATTGATGATAGAGCGTATATGGCTATCAAGCTGGATGCTGATGCTATGGGCGCTTTGGTTTGCTGTGATTGGCTTATGGCTGTGGCGCTGGCAAAGCAAAAAAGGTCAACTACTCACTCAAGCACTAGCATTGCTAGCATGCATCTGGTCAGCGTGTCTGGTGATAGGCACTGCCTCAGGTAGTCAAGATAGTTGGCAGCCGCTTAACAAGCTGTTGAATACCTCAGAGCAATCGGCATTCACGGCAACGAAGACCACTCAAACGATTACAATCACCAAACTGTCACAGCTTGAGCCCTTGCTTTCGCAATATCCAAAGCTAGTCGTCGATGTCACCGCAGAGTGGTGCATTGAATGTCGTATTATGGATAAAACACTTTTTGCCAACCCGCCGCAAAGTTTAGCCAGCTGGCAAGTTGTCAAACTCGATGTGACTGACAATACGCCGGATAGCCAAGCAATCTATAAAAAACTAGCCGTGTTCGGTCCGCCTGTATTGTTGTTTTACCAAAACGGTCAACTGGTAGCAAGACAAAACGGTGCAGTCAAACGCTCTGATTTTGAGCAACTTTTGTCCCAATTAAATTAACTCTAAACTCAGTTAAAGAAAATTCAGTTCAAGAAAACTCAGTTCAAGAAAACTCAGTCAAATGATTCATTGACCCATTCAACCATAAAGGTTAAATAAAAATTGAACTATCACTTAGCAAAGTCTATAGCCATCCCGTTAACTTTCGGGGTGCTAATTTTTGTCACTGGGTGTTCCCATGCAGGCAATGCCGACCAACAGCCAAGGCAAAATAAAAGCCAAAACCAAAGCGGAAATAGCCAGTTAGCAAGCCCAAATTCACCGTTAGTGGACTCAAAGTCCAATCAACAGACGGCTAAAAATTCAGCAGGTTATACTGACAAAAAACGTCAGGCAACAAATATTCAATGCAACAACGCCGTCATTAATCAAGCTTATCAAGCCAAAAATCCCAGCGTTAAACGACAGGTATTAGGGTGTGGTACGGTGATTAAAGTGCTAAAAGACGATAATGAGGGTAGCCGGCATCAAAAATTTTTGGTCAAAATTGATAACTACCCAAACATCACGGTGTTAATTGCCCATAATATTGATTTGGCACCGCGCATCGAGGGTATTCAAGCCAACAATCCCATTCGTTTTTATCCTCCGTTGCCGTAAAACCACCGACTTTAGGCGGTGGATATAAGGCAACTCATACACTATAACGCTTGCATAAATTTTGCTAAAATAATTTGCATGAAAACACTCAAGCTACGCATACGAGATAAACACACAGCAAAGCTTAACCGCCTAAGCGGTTCGGTGAATTTCGTATGGAACTACGTCAATGACTTGAGTTACAAGCACCTACAAAAAACTGGTAAATTCTTTTCAGCTTATGATTTGAACGAATACACCAAAGGTAGCGGTGAATTACTGGGGTTACACTCGCAAACCATTCAAGCCATCAATGAAACCCACGCCAAAGCTAGAAAACAATTCAAAAAAGCTAAACTATCATGGCGAACCAACAACCCAAATTCAAAACGTAAATCATTAGGTTGGCTACCATTTAAACAATCTGCCATTAAGCATATTGCCACGCACCAAACAGGCAAAAAGGGCTTAAAATCCACCTTGCAACTAAGCCTAGCCAAAGGACAAAAACTAGTCATTGACCTATGGGACAGCTACAACCTTAGCCTATACCAAATCAACACATGCGAATTGGTACAAGACAGCCGTAACCGTTGGTATGCCTGTATCACCGTCAAAGACTACCCCAAGACACAATGCGGTACAGGCAGTGTAGGCATTGACTTAGGACTTAAAGACAGTGCCACCGCCTCAAATGGCAATAAATTACAAATCAAACAAACGCTCAAATATGCTAAAGCGTTAGCCATTGCTCAAAGAGCTAAAAACAAACAACGTATCAAGGCTATCCATGCCAAAATCAAAAATACACGCCAAGACCTCATCCATAAATTCACCACCCAATTAGTCAAGGACAATGCCCTAATCGTGGTCGGTGATGTGAAAACCACCCAATTTAACAGTAAAAAAGGCAAACTCGCCAAATCGGTTTACGATGCAGGTTGGTTTGAACTCAAAAGGCAACTGACCTACAAATGCGAGAACGCAGGTTGCCGTTTTGAAATCGTGAATGAGAGATACACGACCCAGCGATGTTCGTGTTGCGGTGAAATCACCGCCAATAGTCCGAAAGGTAGAAAATCGCTTGGAATAAGAGAATGGATATGTGCTTCGTGTGGCACATGGCATGATAGAGATATCAATGCCAGTAAGAACATTCTTGCGGTCGGGCTTGACCGTCTTGTAGAAGGAATCCCCTTGCTTTAGCAAGGGGAGGAAGTCAAGGTGAATATATTTATAACGACAAAGGTGGCGTTGTACATTGGACACACCGTGACCCCGCTAGCCGTCATCAAGACGGTTGGCTTGAGTATCAAGGTCAGCAGTATCATTAGAATTACCCATACAAGCACCCATAGAAATACCAATAATTGACGAGCCAATAGTTGATTGAAACTTTACTTTACTGTTAAAAATTATTATGCATTTGTTAACTATTTGTCATCAATTTTTGCTATCATGAACGATATTTTTGTAAGAAGGTCAACCTATGTCACAACTTACGCTTTACCGTACCGCTTTATCGCTTGCTATACTAGCCACACTAACAGTTACAGCAACGGCGCAGGCAAAAACTTCAACAAAAGCTTCAACAAAATCCTCAGCAAAAAATGCAACAAAACCCTCAACACAAGATTCAACAAAAACTTTAATAAAAACAACCGTTATTCCTGTCGACGAGCAAACGCTGCTAACCTGTTCAAAAATCACTGACAATATCGCGCGGTTGGCTTGTTTTGACAAGATAAGCGTTGGTAAAATCGAACCCGAAGCCAAGGCGCCCCTTGATATTGCCAAAACCTTGAAAGTGAGTATCAAAGAAGGTAAAGCAGTGCCCGTGTTAGCCGTGGATCAAACGACAACCGTCACGACTCCCACTAAAAACGAGCAAAAAAAACTGGATCATTTGGTACCCAACAAGCTTGACAAAACCATCTTAAAACAAGTGGGGGTGACGGCAACAGATGTTGAAAAATATACGCCACTGAGTGTGTTATATGACTTGGATAAAAATGATCCCAAAGGGATACTGACGATACGTCCACATTTGCCCATGTATGTCATGCCGCTTTGGTACAACGCGACGCCAAACTATGATATTCATTCACCCACCCAAGATCATGTTCGCGCATCGAAAGATTCTTTGCAGCATCTAGATAGCAAGCTGCAAATTTCAATGAAAACCAAGCTTGCCCAAGATGTGTTCGATACCAATGCCGATGTTTGGCTTGGCTATACCCAGCAGTCTTATTGGCAAGTGTACAATGGTAAGTATTCAAGACCTTTTCGCAGCTCAGATTATCAGCCAGAGATATTTTTGACACAGCCTATCAAGGGTAATCTGCCTGGGAATGGGTCATTAAGAATGTTAGGCGCAGGGCTCGTGCATGAATCAAATGGACAATCAGACCCGTTATCCCGTTCTTGGAATCGTATCTATGCGATGGCAGGGACAGAGTGGGGTAAGCTCACCGTGATTCCAAGACTGTGGCTCATCGCATATGAAAACAGTAAAGACTCGGATAACCCAGATATCGGGGACTACATGGGCTATGGCGATGTGCGTTGGTTGTATCCGCTCAATGACCAAAGCACAGTGGGTGGTGTGATGCGTTATAATCCAAGTACCAATAAAGGCGCTATACAGGTGGATTATGCTTATCCATTGACAGGCGGTATGAAAGCGATTTTACAAGTATTCCATGGCTATGGTGAAAACATCCAAGACTATAATCATAAGAGCACTAATGTCGGTATTGGTATCATGTTCAATGATTTTAAAGGGCTTTAACTGCGTTTATGGCAATCGTAGCCCCCTTGCCTTGGTGGCGATTGCCCTTTGCCATGGCGTTGGTATATCAAGCGAAAGTTCATCACCGTTGCCAATTATGTGGCATCAATGATTGCGCTGCAGCAGGCTTTGATAACTTAGCACCGCGTCACCATGACCATTGGTTCAATCGACAGCAATTTCTTTGTCAGCCATGCCATAGCCAGTTTGCATGGTCCACGTCATTTTTTACTTTGCAACTAAAGCAAACGTCACTGCGTGGCGTAGCTAGCGGCTACTATCAATATCCCCTCAATCAAATCATGCTTGGGTATAAAAATGGGCAGCAGTTACATCATCTGCCCGTTTTGGTACACGCCATCCGCCAGCTTAAGCCGCCTCAAGGATGCCATGCCAAAAATTCGTTAATCGTTAAAGTGCCAACAAGTCTACAGCGCATTAGGCAACGCGGCTTCGATCCGCTTGCCATGTTAACCGCTTATCTAAGCTTTCACTGGCAAATCCCTGTTTTTACGGGTGTGCAGCGACTCGACCGAACTCACCAGCAGGGTCTAAGCCGAGAAGAGCGTTTGGATAATATCAAAGATGCGTTTTCTCTAACAGATATGCCTCCTAGCAAAAATTTGATTTTGTTTGATGATGTGGTGACGACAGGCGCCACCTTGTCTGAATTGGCTAATCTACTCACGAATTATCACCCATCTTCCCATATTCATGCGTATTCAGTCTTGCATGGTAAGGTTTTGCATTAGGTCCTGCTTGTGACTGTTTTGCGACCAAAGTTGCAACGCCATACCGTTAAAGCTCGCAGATAAAGGCGGGCTACCAGTGGGTTATTGGAAGGATTCTTTAAAATACTAAGCTAAAAATGATTTGATAATACGTGAGCGCCCTTTCGTCCTAATTCGCTTAGCAATGATAAGTGGCTAAGGTAAACTATGGGTAGTAAGCTTTAGGTATGACAATTAACAAAAATACTGAGATAATAGGTATGTTTTTTGCTTTAATGTTAGAATGGTTTGTGCTAGTAAACATGGTATGATAGGTCGTTTATCAAGGGGTATGGGTGGGTATCGTGATGAAAGTTTTGAAAAGACAGTATCATCGTGACCGAGACCAAGGTTTTACGCTGATTGAGCTTGTCATCACCATTGCAATTATAGCTATCATTGCCGCGATGGCAGCACCTAGTATGCAACGACAGATTCAGCAAGCCAGAATCAAAGATGGGGCAAACATCATTGAAGCTGCGCTAAAAGATGCAAGAACCCAAGCAATGATTGCTCAGCGATCTACTAGGGTAGTGCTAACCAATAGCTCATCAAGCAAAAAAATCACTGTATTATATGTAAAAAGGTCGGCAACAGATGCTGATGAAATGCTGTCTGACTATACGCTAGACAAAAATTTGACGATTACCGCTAGCCCGAGTGCCTTAACTGCAGTTAGTTTTACCCCTTACAAAAAAGCTTACCAAGGGGACACGGGAACAGGGACTCTTACAGATAGCTCGACCAATTTTTCAGTGTGTTATGGCGCTGGGTCTGATAAATATACCATTACGGTCGATGCAAGCAGTAATATTGTCACTAGCAAAAATGGGACGTGTTCATGAATTCACAAAAAGGCATTGGCTTAATAGAAGTGCTGGTAGCATTGATGTTGTTAGCAATCGCAGTGCTTGGATTCACTGCCATGCAGATGACCGCAGTCAAAGCCACCGATGAGAGTTTGATGCGTACCCGAGCCTTAACTGTGATGCGAGGCGCTGCCGAGATGATGCGAGCAAATATAGATGGCATACCCGCATTCAAAACCGCGATTAACGGCACCGCTACCACACTCACCAATACAGATACTAGCAATGTGCCTATAACCAAAGATAGTTGTATGACAGGGGGTACGCCTGTGTCCTGTACCATTAAGCAACTGGCAGTAAAAGACGCCTTAACCGTCAAGCAATATGCCACAGACAATGGCTTGAAGGTGGGTATGGCAACTTGCCCTACCAAACGCACGACAACCACTAGCGCTAGTGGTGTTGCCACAACGATTAGTACGGTTGGACAAGACCGCCAATGCCTGATTGCTGCTTGGGGCGATACCGACCCGATTTTTTTGGATACCCCCGTTGCGTCCGATACGACTAAAGACAAACCCTGCGCTAATGAAGATGCGGTCTATAATTTTGGTGCACAATGCTTCATTATGGAGGCATACTGATGATATCAAGTTATCGTTCTACTTCAGGCTTTACGTTAATAGAGCTCATGATTTCATTGGTATTGGGGCTGCTGATTTCTGCTGCGGTAATACAAGTATACCTAACGAATACCAAAACCGCCTCAACCCAAAAAAGCGGCAGTGAGCTACAAGACGCGAGCGTTTTTGGTTTGCAGCAGCTAGAGAGCCATTTGCGATTGGCAAACTTGGGAAATTCAGTAACCTCTATTACCGATAAAACGGTGGGTGGTGGCATCGTCATTTCACCTGAAAATATTGGTTTGGCAAGCTCAGACACATCCAAAAATCTTTATTTTACACGCACTGGCGGCGATTCTAATATCACAGGGATCAATAGCGACCAGTTAACGATTCAATTTAAAAATACCACGGGTGTAAAAATTGCGGATTGTGAAAGTGCTGATATTGATCCAAAAGCTACTGTAATTGAACGGTATTTTATTAGAAGTTCAAGTACCACAGGGCAAGGGCTGTTGCTAGCTTGCGATGCGGGTAGGATTACAACTGCAGGCATTACTGGTTTGAGTGCGAACTATCAAAGCGGTGGCAGCGAGGTAATCTTAGGGGTAGACCAATTCAAAATCTTGTTGGGTATCCAAACTGACGCACCTAGTGATGCTGGGTTGATGCGTTACCTGACCGCCAGTGAGTATTTAGCATTGTCTGGTACCAAGCCGCCCATTACTGCAGTCAAAATTGGGCTAATTGTCCGAGGCAGTTCACCTGTCATCGGTAGCGATGTTGCGACCAGTTTTAAGTTATTAGGTGCAACTCAGCCATTAAAATCAGGACAGCCTAAGCTGGTACGTACTACCTATGAATCTACGACCTTATTGAGAAACGCGCGAGTTATCAATATTGACACCAGTACGACATTAACTGCGGGGAGTTAGCCAATGCGCAATCCAATCCTATTGATCAGCACGCAATCCGCGCTTAGTCGTCCAACAAACAACGGCTATAACTTGCCATCTCATCAACGCGGCGCAGCGCTCATTGTAGTATTGTTGTTTTTGGTACTGATCTTGTTGGCAGGCGCGATAGCAGTACGTCAAAGTACCACGGATCTCAGAACTGCCACCGCTGACCAAATCAACACCTTGTTGCTACAATCAGCCGATAGTGGCAATCAAAAGTTAGAGGCGATGGTGAATGCCAATCCTAGTTCACAGGCATATAAAGATATCACGAGCGTGTCAGGGGCTATCGGGCATTTTTTACTCAATTCAGACAATGCTACCAACGAATTCATCTACTGCTATAATCCACGTGAAAAAAAATACCTTGCCAAAAACGCTACCATCCTAAAAAAAGGCGGGGGCTACTGGAGTGGGCGTAACAGTGGCTACTGTGACTATACCAGTGCCGATAGCTATAATAGTGATAGACAAACCTCAATGACTCAGATGAATATTGCGGTCACCCCACCTGAAACCGATGCTGAACCATTTTCACAAATGGTGATTGGGAAAGAAGTAGAAAACCGCACCAGTAAAAAGTTCAAGTTTGACATTCGCGCCACTGCAGCCTTACCTGCGTATGCAGAGCCTAAGGTAGGTTCTGATAAGTGCTTTGAACAAACCGCGATCCAAGATAATGTTAGTTCAGGAAAATATTCTCTTATTGAGTGTATGCGTAAAGCCAACACCCCAAGCAAGATGCTTTACGAGCAAGCGGATGTCGAGAATATGTCAAGCTCAACCAACTGTATTCCGTTTGGCAAAGGCACAGGGACATTATCGTCAAAATGTACTTTAACCTCATCAGGTAGATAAGGTTTGTTAAGATAAAGATAATGTGGTGATAACGATGAAACCCAAATTTGGTGTTAAGAGGTCTAAAGCAATGAATCAATCGTATCAAGGTAAAATAACGACTTCAATCAAATATGTAGTTATTGCTATGTCGATGATGGTGGCGGTGAGTACTTCACAGGCGGATGTGAGCCAAAAGAAAATCGGTGATTTGGAGATCTATAAGGCAGCAACTGATGGTCAGATTAATCTGATGATGATGCTCGATACGTCAGGATCGATGGGGATCAGCTCGCTAGTATTACCTAAAAACAATCCTTATGGTAGCCCGGGGGATGTCGACACAGGTCTATGTGACCGTGTCATTGTGTACGAGTATAACAATAATCGTTCAAGTACTTATCCATTTGCTGAATGGGCTTATAATGCTAGAGATACCCGTGATGGCGAGACTAAAGGTAAAACTTCTTTTAAGAAATCAGTCACTATCAATGGAACTACGATACCCTATTATTTGAGAGGGTGCGGTACAGCAAGCATTGATACGGCTGGTAAGCTTGTTGAACCCGTAGATTCTACAGGTCGACAACTTGGGGCTTTTGATAGATTGTCTCGGCTAAAAGATGCGTTAATTACTTTGTTGGCAGGTACTGATATCAAAGACAGTATTGTTATGGGCTTAGGCCAATTCTCTTCCAAGACAGAGATTAATATCAGTGGCGCTACTAACAAAATTGTTGATGGTCACTCAGGTAGAATATTGGTAAAGGCAGCAGCCTTGGATCAAAATCAACGGATAAAACTTATTCAAGCAATTGCTGGTATTCAATCATTAGATACTACAACCAACCAAGATGGCAGTGCCAATGATGCACTTAAATTCTCTAGTAACAACTATCCAAACGTAACCAAGGCTTCCAGTGGTACGCCAGCCGCTCATGCGTATGCAGAAGCAGGGGCGTATATGATGGGTACCACGACGGGTAAAGACCCAAATCCTCCATCATCTGTTAGTATCGTGTATGATGGCTCAATGACCATGCAAAACCCAACTACCAAAGAACAAGTATATTTCACTTGTGTTAGCTTAGGTGGTGGTGAAACGAGTATTTTTAATGGTAATGCCAAGGTCAAACAGTGTGTCAATAACTGGCCAGGATACGATAGTAGTAATAAAATAATAACAACTGCAACCATTAATAGGGGTGTCTATATGCCTAATGGTAATGGTGGCTGGACACAAATCACTAGCCTTGATGACTTTAAAACCAAAAGCGGCGTCACGACTATGGATAGTGGCTGGGAAACCTTTACCAAGCTTCCTGTTGGTTGGCGGTATGGGGGCTGGATGAAAGTTGCCAATGAGCCGATGGATATTGAACCAATTGTCGGCACGGTGTGGACAGGCTATGCAGGTGGTACTATTGGTATCGTGTCTTATCGTAATAGTCCTTTTTCCATCAAAAATACTACTACGTCAACAAATGGAATTGGTGAGCCAATAGAAAATATGTATGGCGGTATTGCCTATTCAGCAGCCGATACTAACAATGGTACGAACTACTACCGAGGGGCGACCCCAGTGACTAGCACCACGGCACAGTGTGATTCTAATGGCATCTATTTCTTGACCGACGGTGCGCCTAACTCAACCAAAGATGACATGGCGAAGACTATTCTCAACAAGTCACTCAACGATGATACCAGATACACCATTACCACCAAGCCTACAGGTCTGATCTCACCAACGCTACAGTCAGGGCTATTTTCTGGTGAGACAGGCGGTTGGGAATGGATAGGGGAATATGCCAAACGCCTTCGTAATGCTTCTCAAAATCCTTCAGGTATCTCAATCAAAACCGCCGTTGCAGGATTTGGTTCCTCCTTTGCGGGTTTAGATTATAATAGTGATACCAAGCTATATAATTGTGACACTGCCACGGCTAATAACGACGCAAAAAACGCTTGTAAATGGGGTCAACAGGGTGCAGGCTACGGTGAAGGCGGATTCTTTTATGCTCAAAGTTCTGAAGATATCGCTAATAGTGTATTAAGCTTTATTCAAAACCTTAATAATACATTACCTGCTACCCCATCAGGCACTATCATTGTCCCTGATGACCCTTACAGAGCCGATAGCCAACTAGCGGTGGCTTACTATCCCATCTTACAAGCCGAAGTTGGTAAAAACCAAGCGATCTGGGCAGGTAACCTTAAAAAATACAATCTAAATGAAGGTACGCTATATGGCAAAAATAATAGTGCATTATTTTTGGATGTCGCAGGCAATCTGAATCCTGCCACCGAAGATCTTTGGAGTGCAATAGCGGATATCAATGGCAAAAATAATAATGTCACCTCAGGCGGATTTTATAGTAACTTGCTTACCCCGAACGCCGCTGTGAATAATGTAAGAACCTTGTACATTGAAGATAACACTTCCTCAAATGATAGAAGTCCTCGCCTACGAAAATTGGGCGTCAATGCCTCAGGTAAAGTCACCTTGGATGGAAGTATCATCAGTACCTCAAATACCTTTGTGGATACCACCACGTATTCGCGTACCAATGTCAATTTATTACTACAATTTTTAGGTTTTACATTGACGGATGCGCAAAAAACCCAAGCCTTAGCGGATTTGGTACTCACTGCACCAGCGTCACCTGTCAAAGTCCTTGGAGCCACCATTCATTCAACACCAAGCATGGTGTCCTACTCAGCCGATCTTGATACCGATGGTAAAGTCAGCAGTACCCGTGATGATTATGCGTTATTTGGTTCGAGCGATGGGTCATTACACATGGTAAATGCCGATGATTACACCGCTACAAGCAATGGGGGAAGAGAGCAGCTTGCCTTTATCCCTAAACAAATGCTCATCAGCCAACCACAGGCGCTTATCAATGGTACAGGTACAGATGTTGGCAAACCTTACTTTGGTGTGGACGCCCCTTGGCTAGTGAGTGCTAATTATTTTTATGACCTTGATAACAACAGAGTCACTGTAACGCCTTGTGCAGCAAATAAAACTATCGACCCAAATAATACCCGTGACTGCCGTAATACCTACGTCCGTGCTTATGGCGGACTACGGATGGGCGGAGAAGGTATGTATGGCTTGGATTTAACGGATAAAGATAATCCTAAGATGTTATTTAGAATCGATTCTGCTACGACAGGCTTCGACCGTATGGGACAGATATGGTCAAAACCTACCAAGGCAAAAATTGCCACAGGCATAGATTCAACAACCAAAAAAGTCAATGCTTATAAAGATGTCTTAGTCTTTGGTGGCGGTTATGATACCTGCTATGAAGATGAAAACTATCAAGTTGGCACCACAACTTCGACCTTAAGCAATCAAAAATCACAGGCGTGTAACCGCACAACCGCTGCAGAATCTCTAGGCAACGCTGTCTATATGGTGGATGCCAAAACGGGTGCGCTTATTTGGTCAGCCACCAAAGCAGCCAATACGGTATCAGGTGCTACCAATACAACAGTCTCTACCCTCAATAATAGTATCGTAGGCGGGATTACTGTCCTTGACCGCAACAATGATGGCTATATGGATCAGTTATACTTTGCTGACATGGGTGGGCAAGTATTCCGTGCTGATTTCACCAACGCAGGTGCTACGCAGTACAACACAGATGGCAGTATCAAAATGGATAAGGACAAAAAACCTATCCTAACCACAAGTTTTGCCAATACGCGCGTAGTGCGTCTGCTGCAACCTGCCTTTAGTGGTACAGATATCAAATATAATCACCGTTTTTATGAGCGGCCTGTGGTCAGTTTTTATCGGGGTGATAGTAGCTTTAATAATGGTCGGTTATTTGCTGTGGTTAATGTCATCTCAGGTGACCGCAGTTCGCCGTTATCAAAACTACGTACTAGCGATGCTTATGCCGATAGGCTGTATGGCATCATGGACACTGATGTCACGTTGGCAGATAGTATCTTATATGCCAGTGATTTTACCACCCGCAAAGAATCTACCGCCACAGATGCGCCTAAAGTACAAAAAGTGGTAGACTTGACCGCCAATACCACAGCGTCTAGCGACTTATTGGCGTTACCTACGGTCACTGCAGATTATACTTTAACTACCAAACGCTCGGCTATCACTTCTGTAAAAGCCAAACGTGGTTGGTATTATCCATTAACGCGCTTCGATGGCTTTGATAAGGTCAAATATACCAAAGGCGTGGGTAAGTCTGAGGTCATTGATAGTTTCTTATACACCACTGTCTATAATCCCGATATGACGTATGGTACAGTCAATCCCTGTGTCGCAAAAATCACAGGCGGCTCAGAGCGTCAATTGTACTGTCTACCTTACGGCATCTGCTTAAAAGAAACCACAAATTCAGCAGGGGCGGCTATCGATGAGTATGCGACATCAACAAATGGCACGGCAGGGTTTGCGCGGGCAGGACAAGGTATCCAAGAGTTGACGCTAGGACCGCGTAGTTCTACATTATCTAATCAACGCTTACTGATTGGTACGCAAACTATCACCGATAGAGCCTCCAACCGAGTGGGCTTTGGTGATGACAGCGGTAAGCTGCAAGCAGGTGATACGGGGTCTAACAATATCGGACTTGATAAAACTAGCCAGCCATTATCTGGTCTAAGTAAAACCACGGGTGATGGCTCAGCTATAGAGAATATCTATAATGACCGATATACCTTGAAGCCAAATACTTGGTTTGAAGTCAATAAATAACCGAGGCAATGATGAATCGTCACAAGGGCTTTACGCTGATTGAACTGATGGTAACGGTAGCGATGGTTGCGATACTCGCCAGTATTGCTATCCCATCATATCGGCAACATGCTATCCGCAATGCCGAATCGCAAGCGCAAGCCAAAATGAAGCAGCTAGAGATTGAGCTCAATCGCTGGCGGGCGACTGCACTGACTTATAAAGGCTTTTTACCCAAAAAAATTGCCAATGACGGTACGGTTAGTTACAGTTATGATACTGGCGCAAGGGATGATGTGGCAAAAACGGTGATTTATGTGCCCGCTAACAGCACAGCAGATAATTATCAATACAAGATACTGTTGGTGGATGGCGACAATACTGCCAATAGTCTGGTGCCAACGGCATCTTCGACGCTCGCTAATAGCTTGACGGCAGGTAGAGCATGGGTGATGTTTGCCACCCCTAATCCCACAAAATTTAACGATGCGCATAAGATTTTGCTCACTAGTAGTGGAACACAATGCAAAACTAAAAATAGTGACACTAGCGTTACCATCGCATCAACCAACTGTGGTACTTATTCGGAGACTTGGTAATGAAAAATCGATATAGCCAGCAAGGGTTTACCCTAATCGAGCTTATGATAGTGGTTGCTATCATTGGTATATTGGCGGCGATTGCTTATCCCAGCTATCAACGCTATGTCATCAAGACCAAACGCACCGATATGATGACAGAAATGCAAAATATCGCCTCGCAAATTGAATCGCGTAAACTGGCACAAGGCAGTTACACTAACGCAGGCACGGGATTAAATGGGAGCTTTCCTAGAAGTGGTACAGCATTATATACTATCACCCTAGCACCCACCCCCCTCACTGACCGTTGGACAATTACAGCCACCCCAGTTAGTTCATCGCAGATGGCAACTGATGGTACCCTCACGCTAAACGCTCAAGGGTTGAAATGCCGAGGTTCCTTATGCGGTACAGGTAAAGAATGGAATAACTAGCTTATTAAACTAAGCATTGAACAATTTTTAGCAGTATGGACAATACTTAGGTTGGGTGGTATAAAATAGTGACAAATATTGTCATATCTTTGACAATAAGATGTGATGTTTAAAAAAACTTTGTGCTTAGATAATCCTTAAAACCCTAAATAATTTTTAAATTAGTAGCGAAATAGAAGATATATTAGTGTTAATTTGGTTAAAAAAAGAAATTGGCACACAAACTGCAGTAATTCTATTAGAAACGCAAAGTTACGCTCATCAAAACTTTGCAGATTGACTTAATTACTTGGATGACTGGCTATATAATTAACTATATGATATTAGGTTATCCATTTTATACACTCAAAAATAGGAGTTCATTATGAACGCTCAAAAAGGTTTTACCCTGATTGAATTAATGATTGTTATCGCGATTATCGGTATTTTAGCGGCGATTGCATTGCCAGCTTATCAAGATTATACCGCACGTGCCCAAGCCACTGAAGGTTTTAAAGCGACTGCAGGTCTGCAGACTGATATTGGTACTTTTGCTGCCGATAAAGGACGCTTACCAGCCACTGCAGACTTAGCAGCGGGTAAAGAAGCAGAGACTCTTGTAACTCAGGCGGCAGCCTTAGAAGGCAAATATTTTGCTGCAAATTCTGTAACTGTGACTAATGGGGGGGTTATTACCGTTCCTTTTAACTCAGGAGCAAATAATGGTAAAGCAATGATTTTAACACCTACTTTAAGTGCGGCCGGCGGACAAATTTCTAAATGGACTTGTGCTCCTGCAGCACAAAATGGCATTGATAAAAAACGTTTACCAACTAGCTGTCAATAATCTATTCGTCCTGTGTTATTATTTCAAAGAACCCTACACTCGTGGGGTTTTTTTATGAGACTAAGTATGCCAATAGGTAATTTTTATATTATTTATAAACCGAGTAATAATATGATATCAAAGCGTCTGCCAAACAGTGGCTTCACACTTATAGAATTGATGATAGTGATTGCCATCATTGGCATACTGGCTGCTATAGCATTACCTGCTTATCAAACCTATGTGGCAAGAGCCCAAATGACAGAGGGGCTAGTTGCTACACAAGGTTTAAGAAATGAGATTGCACTTTGGATTGCCAACTATAAGCAGTTCCCAGATGCTAGGGCAGTGGACGCAGATACTGGCTATATTGGCAAACAAGCCGATGCTATACAGGGAAAATATATCCAAAATAAAGGTGTTAATATTACAGCTGATACGGGTGTTATTACCGTTAAGTATGACAAAGGCAGTATAGCAGGTAAAAAGCTCATCATAACGCCTAGTATTAATTCAAATTTGGGTATGAATGAACAAGTCATTAAATGGGTGTGTTCAACTGATGGTAACCGTAGTTGGTTGCCTAGTTCGTGTCAGGAATAAGTAAGAGATAGTCGGAATAAATATAATGTCAAATCTGCCATTTAGAGTACAGGCTTTTTTAACTCACTTAGCCATTTCACTCTTGATAGCTAGCATCTCCATCGCTGTTGTGTTTTTTGTTTGGTATCCTGCTCCCTTGGCAAAAGCAGTAGGTGTGACTAATATATTTTTGATGATGTTAGCAATTGATGTAGTGCTAGGTCCATTACTGACGTTGATAGTGGCAAAAAAAGATAAAAGCGCACTAAAACTTGACTTGTCCGTGATAGCATTGTTGCAGTTGGCAGCACTTAGCTATGGACTATATAACATTGCCATTACTAGACCTACTTATATTGCATTTGATGCGATCCGCTTTGAGCTTGTCCAAGCCAATACTATTCCAAAAGCAGATAGAGAGAAAGCACATCCACCTTACAATAAACTGAGTTTTTTATCTCCAAGATGGGTAACTGTAAAAATTGCGAATAATGATGATGAAAAAAACAGCAGAACTTTTTTGGAGATGAGGACAGGTCTAGCACCAAGTATGAGACCAAATTTGTATGAGCCTTTAGATAATCAAAAAAAAACCATACAACAAGTTGCAAAACCATTATCGGAACTTCATAAATATAATTTAGCAACAGATATTGAAAATATATTGCTAAAATATCCGCAAGCCGATAGCTTTTTGCCACTCAAAGCCAATGCAGTTGACATGACTGTATTAATTGACAAGAAATCAGGCGGAAAGATTGTCAAAATCGTCGATTTAAGACCTTGGAAATAAAAATTTACGTCATTATTCAATACAAAAAATGCTAAACTACCCCGTTTAGCATTTTTGCGTTTAAAGCCCACGAAAAACACCATGCTACTATCGACATCAAACCAAACGCTCACCCAAGATATCCGTCTATTTACCCTATTCATGGGGTTAGCCATTTTGACCTATCTGATGCCTTGGCATTCGCCCTTGGGTCGAGATTTTGTCGTCAATGCCACCGCGTTTGGGTTTGTGAGCTTGGCAATTGCGGCTTTTTTTTGGCAAAACCCGATTACAAAGTTGAGCAAATCTGTGCTCACTTGGTTGCTGCTAGCGCTATTGATTGTATGTCAGCCATTATTCAACCATATCGCTTACCCCGATGCCTTAATTTTTCCGGTGATAAGCTTGCTGGTGGTTGCCTTGACTGCTTTGATAGGCACCAATATTGAAAATAAAGCGAATTTATTAAACCGCTTGTTTATTGCAGTATATCTCATGGCAATCGTCACCTTTATGATTCAAATGATGCAAACCCAAGGCTATCAGATTGATTATAAAGGCTGGGTGATAGCCCGTGGTAACGCCAATGGCGGGCGCTATGACGGCAACTTTGGGCAAGCCAATCACGCAGGCTATGCGTTTGTGTTGGCGCTGTGTGGGGTGATTTATCAACTGCAGCAGTCGTTTCAAGAAAAGTTGAATGCGCCGCAGTGGCTGATGGGTCGATACCGACAATATGCGCGGTTTGGCTTGATGGTATTGTTTGTGATATTTACCATTGGGCTTGCCTTGACACAAAGTCGGGCGGGTCTGGTGATGATGCTGGCGGTGATACCTATTTTCTTTTTGACCCAGCCGATAGCGTGGAAAAGCAAACTTTCCGCCACCGTTTTGGGGTTAGTTGTTTTTGTGCTGTACTATATTGGCGCAAGCTGGCTTAGTAATTATAGCAGCGCTAATCAGCTTGGGGCGGTGAGCCGTATGGCGGGCGGGCAGGGGAACCGCTCAGCGATGAGCGAACGCGCCATGATGATATTTCATGACCATGTGCTCACCGGGGTCGGCTGGAATAACTACATGGGCGCAAGCGTTGATTATGCCCAATATTTTAAATGGCCAGAGATTGCCGACCATTCCCACAATTTTGCCACCATGATTTTGGCGGAGCTAGGTGTATTAGGCGCACTGTGCTTTGTGCCGATTGTTTGGCTACTGGTGCAGGCGATTCATCTGCGCCATAGTAGCGAAAGCGCGATTGCACTGGCGTTTGTCATCGCCAGTATCTTGTATGCCAGTGTCGAATACCCGTTATGGTATTTTCGTTATCTCGCGGTTTTTGCCTTATTTTTGGCATTGATTGAACAGCGCAACTGGCAACTTGTGTGGCAACCCAAACTAACAAAAGCCATGTCGGTGGTCATGATTGGTTTGGCGATGCTATCAGGCTACTATATTTGGCAATATTTTCATCTTAATTATTTGGATTATAACCGCTTTATCAAGCATACCAATCATCTAAACCAAGACAAAGCAATTGACTACCAAAATGAGGTGTTTGGCTTTAGCGCGTATCATGACCGTATCCTTGCCATGCAAGTGCCGATTAATCGCCATCAGGCAAGCGTCAAAGAAGAAATCTTTGAAGAGGTGCTAAATACCGATTCTTCCCAGTATAATATATTAGCTTATGCACAGTTCTTAGCCTATAAAGGTGACCAACAAGCGGCATTAAAACATATCGAAGCGGCTTGTGTGATGGTCAAAGATTTATCCGATTGTGACAATGTCGAGACCGATTTGGGTAACCTTGCCAAACAAGATCCTGCGACATTTGCAGCTTTATACCGTGAGTTTCAACAATGGCGTGACGCCAATCCTGAAAAAACAGGACTTAAACCATAATGCAGCGGGTAATTTTTTTAGTATGGCAAAATATCGCGTTCCGCCTCATCGTGGGCTGGTTGGTTGTGGTGGTGTTGCCCGCCTTGCTGATGTGGCGAATGCGCTTTTTGCAGGGGCGCTGGCTCATTACTGAGTTTAATAGTATTGTGTTAGCCACGTTGGGTGTCTTGCTAGTCACCCTGGGTCTGCGCAAACTCACCCAGTTTCCAGGTCAACGCTCCATCAGCTTTGTGTTGCCAACCTTATTATTGGTGATGCTGCTGTTAGGCATGGTGATTATCGTTTTTCGGTTGCCGTATTCGCTATATTATTTTGGCTTATCGGGTGCGATTGGGGCAGTGTTTTTCTTTTTATCATTTTTACTTGAGCAAAAAGCCCACCAACCTTATATGGCGTATATTCCACTGGGGCATTGTCAAAACTTTGAAGCGATTTTTCAAATCCGTTGGCTGCGCCTTGAGAAACCGCATTTGGATGCCATACAATCCAAAAAAGTGCAAGCGATAGTAGCAGACCTGTCATCGCCTGCACTCGATGAAGACTGGCAGCGATTTTTAACCGAGCAAACGTTACAGGGCAGACCGGTGTATAATAACCGCCAAGTGTATGAGTCTTTGACTGGGCGTCTGCCGATTCATCATTTGTATGAAAACGAATTGGGCTCGCTGTTGCCTTCTCAAACCTATTTATGGTTTAAACAACTGCTTGATATTATAGCGATTTTATTGGTCTCGCCTTTTGTATTGCTAATTGCGCTGATAACTGTCATTGCGATACGCTTGGAAAGTCCGGGCAGGGCCATATTTGTCCAAGAGCGGGTCGGGCAAGGCGGCAAATTGTTTAAAATCTATAAATTTCGCAGTATGCGCTTTGACTCAGAAAAAAACGGGGCAAAACTGGCGCAACAAAATGACCCTCGAGTGACTAAAGTCGGTAAGTTTATTCGTAAAACCCGTATCGATGAACTGCCGCAATTTTTGAATGTGCTCAAAGGCGATATGAGCCTGATTGGACCGAGACCTGAACAGCTAAGTTTTGTCAAAACTTTTGAAAAAACCATCCCTTTTTATAATTATCGACATATCGTCAAACCCGGTATTTCTGGATGGGCGCAGGTCACACAAGGCTATGCCAGTGATACCGATGAGACAGCGCTTAAGGTACAGTACGATTTTTATTATATTAAACATATTTCTTTTGCATTAGATATCTTGATTGTGCTCAAAACCATTCAAACCATGCTGACAGGTTTTGGGGCTAGATAAACTGCGACAAATAACTTTAGCCATAATAGGTAGTGCACTATGTTAACCAATTCAACCATTTTAGTGACAGGCGGGACAGGCTCATTTGGGCATACCTTTGTGCCGATGACGCTTGAAAAATACAATCCCAAAAAATTGATTATCCTCTCGCGTGATGAGATGAAACAGTGGGAAATGGCAAAACTGTATCAAGGCGACCCGCGTGTACGTTTTTTTATCGGTGATGTGCGTGATAAAGACCGTCTATATCGAGCGCTTGATGGGGTGGATTATGTGGTGCATGCCGCAGCAACCAAAATCGTGCCCACTGCCGAATATAATCCATTTGAATGTGTCAAAACCAATATCAACGGCGCAATGAATCTAATTGATGCCTGTATTGATAAAGGGGTGAAAAAAGTCGTTGCCTTATCGACTGACAAAGCATCTAGCCCCGTGAATCTGTATGGCGCGACCAAATTGGCGTCGGACAAACTGTTTGTCGCAGGCAATGCCTATTCAGGGGAGCATGGTACACGCTTTTCGGTGGTACGTTATGGCAATGTCATGGGGAGTCGTGGCTCGGTGATTCCGTATTTTTTATCAATTAAAGACAGTGGCGTACTGACCATCACAGACCCGCGTATGACCCGTTTTATGATTTCACTTGAACAAGGTGTGGAGCTGGTTTGGCATGCGTTTGAAGACATGGTGGGCGGCGAAATTTATGTCAAAAAAATTCCATCCATGACCATGCCAGATGTGGCAACTGCCGTTTCTGCCACTGCTGAGCAAAAAATCATTGGTATTCGTCCTGGCGAGAAATTGCATGAGCAAATGATTAGTGCCGAAGATTCTTTTCACACCTACGAATATCCCGAGCATTTTAAAATCTTGCCTGCGATTAATGGCTGGGATGAAACGCCTGAGCGTATCAAAGATGGTGTTAAGGTGCCAGAAGGCTTTGTGTACGCCAGTGATAATAACAGTGAGTGGATGACAACTGGGCAGCTCCAAGAATGGATTGAAACCAACAAAGCAAAAATTGGTAAAATTTAAACGCTAACCCTTGATAACAAACCCACTTAATAACGAACCCCTTGGGCAAATATTATGGCAAATCAATTTATCCCTTATGGTCGTCAGCATATCACCCAAACTGATATTGATTCCGTGGTCGCTGTGCTACAGTCTGATTTTTTGACCCAAGGTAGTCAAGTACCAGCGTTTGAAGAACGCGTCGCTACCTATACGGGGGCAAAGTTTGGCGTGGCGGTGAATAGCGCCACGTCAGCACTGCATATTGCCTGTTTGGCATTGGGGCTTGGTCAAGGTGAAAAGGGTAAAGACGACTGGCTGTGGACGACGCCGATTACCTTTACCGCATCTGCCAACTGTGGATTGTACTGTGGTGCTAACATTGATTTTGTGGATATTGATCCGCTAACGCTCAATATGTCGATCAACGCCTTGGAAGAAAAATTACAGCTTGCCGATGCTGAAAACCGCTTGCCAAAAATAGTCATTCCCGTACATTTCACCGGTGAGCCCTGTGATATGGCGGCCATTCATACGCTATCACAGCAATATGGCTTTAAGGTTATTGAGGACGCCTCCCATGCCATTGGTGGCAAATACCACAATCAACCAATCGGCAATTGTGAGTTTAGCGACATTACCGTGTTTAGCTTTCACCCTGTCAAAATCATTACCACCGCAGAAGGTGGACTGGCAACAACGAATGATCCAGTGTTGGCGGAAAAAATGCAGTTACTCCGTAGTCATGGTATCACCCGTGATGCCAATCTAATGACCCACGAACCTGACGGTGATTGGTATTATCAGCAAATTGATTTGGGCTTTAACTATCGCATGACCGAATTGCAAGGGGCATTGGGGGTGAGTCAAATGAACTATTTGGATGACTTTGTCACTCGCCGTCATCAGCTTGGCAAGCGTTATGATGACTTACTCAAAGACTTACCGATTATGTTGCCTTATCGCAATCCTGCTCATTATTCGGGGTTTCATTTATATCCCATTCAACTAACAGCAGACAGTGGCAAAACACGTAAGCAAGTGTTTGACAGTTTGCGGGCGCAAAATATCGGGGTGAATGTACATTATATTCCAGTGCATACCCAGCCGTATTATGCCAAGTTGGGCTTTAGACAAGGCGATTTTCCGCATGCCGAGCGCTACTATGCACAAGCCATTAGTTTGCCATTGTATTATGACTTAAGCGAAGCCTCGCAAGCGCAAGTGGTGGATGCCTTAAAGATAGCGTTGGCTCAGGCATTAGCATAATGAATGTCTGTATTATCCCTGCGCGTGGCGGTAGTAAACGCATTCCGCGCAAAAACATCAAAGATTTTTGTGGCAAACCCATGCTGGCTCGTGCCATTGAAACGGCAAAAAACAGCCAATTGTTTGAGCAGATTATCGTCTCCACTGATGATGGCGCTATTGCCGATATCGCTCAACACCATGGTGCTACTGTGAGCCAAAGACCGGCCGAGCTTGCCGATGATTACGCCACGACCGCTGCGGTGATTCGGCATACGCTGCAGAGCATGCCAAAAGCTAGCCATATCTGCTGTCTATACCCCTGTACGCCGTTATTAAAACCGCAGTATTTAACCGACAGTTTTGAGCGTTGGCAGTCATCCAACAGTTTGTATTGTTTTCCGGTTTTAGAATTTGAATCCAATGTGTTACGCTCACTGAAGTTAAGCGATACCAGTGAAGTGTCGAGCATGTTTAGCCAACATGAACTCACCAGAACCCAAGATTTGCCGCAGGCGTATTTTGACGCAGGTCAGTTTTATTGGGGCAGTCGTGAGGCATGGCTCTGTGAGGATAAAATCCATAATCATGCGCTAGGCTATGTGTTGCCAAAATACAGCGTGGTCGATATTGATGATGATAACGATTGGCGATTTGCTGAGCGCCTGTACCAAGCGCAACTGGAGCTAGCATGAAGATAGGCGCTAGCATGAAGATCGTGGTCCGAGCAGACGCAAGTTTAACGATGGGTAGCGGTCATATCATGCGTTGTCTCACGCTCGCTGACCGGTTAAAACAGCAAGGGCATGATATCTCGTTTATTTGTCGGAAGCATGACGGGCATTTGGCGGATTTGATTGGGCAAAAAGGTTTTGCTGTGCATCTGTTAGCCAAAAGTGGGATTGCAGATTTTATCAAACAGCATGCCCATAGCGAGTGGCTAGGCGCCAGTGAAAGCGATGATTTTGCTGAGTGTAAACCCATCTTGCAAGCGTTAAAGCCAGATTGGCTGATTATCGACCATTATGCGATTGGCGAAAAATGGGAGCAACAAGCTAAACGACTTTTGCCAAACCTTAAAATTTTAGCCATTGACGATTTAGCCGACCGAACGCACGACTGTGAGATTTTGCTCGACCAAAATTTTGGGCGAAAAAACGAAGATTATCAACCGCTTGTGCCAAGTGATTGCCAGCGACTACTAGGTACACGCTATACACTATTACGTGATGAGTTTGCCAACTGGCGAACGATGAGCCTAAGCAGACGTAAAAGCGTGCAGCCGCCCAACAATATATTGGTCAATCTTGGCGGTGTCGATAATGATAATGTCACGCTCAAGATTTTGCAAAGTCTCAATACCTTTTTCCAACAATCTACGCAATCATTTAACGTGACTGTCGTCATGGGCAAAACCGCACCGCATATCGAAAGTGTACAAAGGTTTGCCAAGCGCGCAAGTTTTGCGTGTGCGGTACTTGTCAATGTGACTAATATGGCGCAATTGATGGCAAATGCTGACCTTGCGATTGGGGCTGCAGGCAGCACCACCTGGGAGCGCTGTTGCTTGGGCTTGCCGATGGTGCTGATCGTGCTTGCCGATAACCAGCAGGTGATTGCCAAAGCGTTGGCAGATAAAAACCTGGTCAAAGTAGTAACTGACAGGGCGACATTGGATGAGCAACTGCCCCGCTTGTTGAGCGAACTGGCCGACAATTATAAAAAATTCAGCCGCCAATCTGCCAAGTTGGTCGATGGGCAAGGGGCAAAACGGGTTACGCACTGGATTGAATTTGCGCAAAAATTTCAACATTGTCAAGTGAGGCAAGCGACCCAAACCGATACCCAGATGATTTGGCAATGGCGTAATCACATCGACGTGCGCCGGTGGATGTTTGGGCAAGATGAAATTGCCCTTGCTGACCATGAAAAGTGGTATGGCAAACAGCTTGACCATGCCAATGTGCATTTGCTGATTTTTGAAGTCGCTGGTGAGCCAATGGGGCTAGTCAATGTTACCCAAATGACGGTAGATAAATACCAGACGCTGCAGTTGGCAAACACCCATACGCCAAACCCTAATTCATCAAGCCCGAATGAAAAAACTGCCAGCTGGGGGTTTTATTTATCCCCTAATAGCGCAAAAGGACAGGGGCTTGGCTTTGCGTTGGGGGTTTTGGCGATGGCACAGATTTTCAACACCACAGGCATTGGCAAAATCACCGCGCAAGTGCTGGCATATAATACCGCGTCATTGGCGTTGCATCGTAAATTGGGATTTAGCGAAACAGGGGTGTTAAAACAGCATTTTGGTATGGGTGACAAAGTGTATGATGTGGTTGAGTTTGAATTAAAATCGCAAGATTTTTTATTTTAGGGGTGGGTCTGAGTGGGGTATATATGAAAAAAACGGGGTGTCTATGAATCAAAATATGAATCAAAATTTCAGCATTAACAATCGCCCAATCGGCATTGACCATGCGCCATATATCATTGCTGAAATGTCCGCCAACCACAACGGCGACATCAATAACGCTTACCGTATCATTGACATGGCAAAGGCGTGCGGTGCTGATGCGGTCAAAATGCAAACTTACACCGCAGATACCATCACCCTCAACAGCAGCGCCGCTGACTTCCAAATTCATGGGGGACTGTGGGACGGGCGTACCTTATATGACTTGTACCAAGAAGCTTACACGCCGTGGGACTGGCATAAACCATTGTTTGAGCACGCCCACAAAGTCGGTATCACCATGTTTAGCTCACCGTTTGACTTTACTGCGGTGGATTTGCTCGAGGATTTGAACGCGCCAGCGTACAAAATCGCTTCGTTTGAAGCCATTGATTTACCGCTTATCAAATATGTAGCAAGTACCGGCAAGCCAATGATTATCTCCACAGGGATGGCGGACCAAACCGAAATTGCCGAGGCGATTGCCGCCGCTCGTGATGGCGGCTGCAAGCAGCTTGCGTTATTGCACTGCGTGAGTGGCTACCCAGCTCCCGCACAGGACTATAACCTGCGTACCATCACCGATATGCAGCGCCGTTTTGGCGTGCCGATTGGCTTATCCGACCATACGCTTGACAACACCACCGCCGTGACAAGCGTGGCATTGGGGGCGTGTATCATTGAAAAACACGTCACCCTAGATCGCAATGGCGGCGGGGCGGATGACAGCTTTTCACTGGAAAAAGACGAACTCACCGCGCTCTGCCGTGATAGCAAAACCGCTTGGCAGTCGCTCGGACAAGTGGACTATGGGCGAAAATCAAGCGAAATCGGCAATGCGCAATTTCGCCGTTCACTGTATTTTGTCAAAGACATGACGGCAGGGGATGTGATTGATGAAAGCTGTATCCGTAGCGTTCGCCCTGGCTTTGGGCTTGCCCCGAAGTTTTATGATGAATTAATGGGCAAAAAAGTGCTAACGGATATCCACGCCAATACCGCTACCTCGTGGGATGTCCTTGAAAGGTAATGTTAAATAAAATCAAACGTTTAACACACTCTGCCTTGCTCAAAGACAGCCTGATTTATGTGGTGGGCGAGATGACCGCCAAAGCTGTGCCATTTTTGCTATTGCCCTATTTGACACGGGTCTTAGGCACCACGGGCTTTGGTGATTTGTCTTATTATTTATCGCTCACGGCATTTATTGTAATCGCCATGAGTCTGTCGCAAAATGGCGCTTTGACCCGTTATTTTTATGTGTATGGCAGGCATGGGCTGGGCAATATTTTACTGGCGGGTGGGCTATATAGCGTGGGCGTGCTGCTGATTGGGACGGTGATTAGTTGGCTGTTACATAGCGAATTGTTATTTTACTGCTTTTTTACTGCCTTTTTGCAAACCTTGGTGCAAAACCAACTGGCACTGCGGCAATGCCAAAAACGCCCGTTTAGCTATCTGACCATCCAATTGGGCTTAGCCTTGGGAAATTTACTATGGACGGTGCTGATTTTTCAGTTTTTTGCTGGCGATACCACGGATAAAGTTGCCCAGCGTCTTATCGCGATTATCTTGGCGCATGGGGTTACTTTTGTGGCAGCGTTGGCGTGGGCAAAATACCAATTTGCTATCAAATTTCGCTTTACCCCAAAACGGCTCAAACTGGGACTTGGCTATATTTTAACGCTAGGCTTGCCGCTGCTGTTACACGGGTTAAGCTATACCATCAAAGGGCAACTTGACCGAGTGTTGATTCACGAGCGGTTTAGCAGTCATGAGCTAGGCGTATACTCGGCAGGCGTGCAAGTCGCCAGTAGCTTGACCATTGTGATTATGGCGGTCAATTCTGCGCTGGTGCCTCACTTATATGAACGGCTAAAATCGCAGCGCATGACAGTGATACAATTGCATCGACTGTTTTGGCTGAGTTTGATGGTGCCTGTTATGTTGACTGCCATGGCTTGGGCGATGCCGTCGTCATTGATGGCGTGGTTATTGGGGGCAGATTTTGCCCAAAGCCAGTATTATGTGGTGATGTTTGTACTGGCGTTTTCGCTGATAATTCCGTATTTATTGTTGGTGAATTTTTTGTTTTATCATGCCAAAAGCGCGCAAATCTCGCTGTGTTCGCTTATCTCAACGGTGGTGTATTTGCTTGCCTTGTGGGTGTTAAGTGGCGTATCACTGGCGGTGGTGCCGTATGCGACTATTATTAGTAGCGTGGTGATTTTGCCGTTGTTATATTATTATACGCTGCAGGTGGAAAAGGTCAAAAAAACGCCATGAATCTCATTATTTGTATCACCCCCTTGCAAGTGTTGATTGCCAAGCAAATTATTAAGCAGCACAGTACCCCCTTTATTGGGCTGTATTTGCCGTATGGCGTCCATTCAAAAAGCGAGCCCAAACATCGCTATTATTTTGACCAACTTGAGCAGGTCTGCCAAAAATCCGCCTTTATCGAACTGAACAATAAAACCTGGGGCGAACGTTTTGCCACCCTAAACCACATCAAGACCACGCTTAACACGCTTGATGTTTGGCAAAAACCTATCGAAAACGTCTATCTTGCCAGTATTGACGTGTTATTTTTGCAATATGTTATTTCTAAAGTAAAATTCCAACAGCTGTATACCTTTGATGACGGCACCGCTAATATTTTCCCCAATTCTAGCTATTTTCAACCGTTACCAAAATCATTACCATTACAACTGTTTAAACGCGTCGTGGGCATTACTTATCCCAGTATCCCTAGTATTTTGGCGATCTCCAAAAAACATTTCACCATTTTTCCTCAGGAAAAAAATATCATAGACGCTACCCATCCCGTTTATTTGTTTGATAAAGTAGACAATCAGCCTAATGAGAATTTGCCGGTAAAACGGCTGTTATTGGGGCAAGCCCTCGACAATTTTATCGGTGACAAAGCTTATGCTGATATTGTAGAAACAATGGTCAAGGCATTTCACCTTGACGCATTTTGTCCACACCCGCGAGAAAACTTGGATTTTAGCCATCTTTTGCCGGTGATTGATAGCGATAAAATCATTGAAGATTATCTAAGCGAGGCATTGCAACAAAACCCCCACCAACGCTTTGAAATTTATACCTTTATCAGCACTGCCGTGTTTTCGCTCAAAGAATTTCCCCGCACCCAAGTATTTATGGTATATACCCAAGCGCTGTGGGATAAATTCCCTGATGCGTATCAGTTTCTTGCCAGTCGTGGTTTTACCCTCATTAATTTAGATGACACAAATAATCTAAATGGGTTCAAAGGGTAACTGCATGAAAAAACACGCCTTACTTATCCAAGCCCACCAAGATATCAGTTATTTTATTAAGCTGGCGAAAAGTCAGCCAAACGTCAATTTTTATGTGCATATGGATGCTAAATCTAATTATTTTCCTGAGGCTGAGACTGCACAGCTAGCCAATGTCGTTTTGCTCAGCGACAGGGTATCGGTGCGTTGGGGCGGGTTTAGCCAAATTGAAGCAACATTAAAACTATTTGAAACAGCGTTTGCCAATGAGGACAATGCTTATTTTCATCTGGTAAGCGGTGAAGATGTGGTGTTACAACCATTTGAAGTGATAGAAAAACAGTGGCAACAGCGGTTTGATTTTCAGGCGATGATGACCTGCGAGAGGGCGCCACAGTATGCGTATCGTTTTATTATGGACAGTCCCCATGCCGACAGCGACTGGCAACGGCAATTGACAGGCAAAATCATCACCAAACTGCAACAAGGTGTGGCAAAAATAAAAACTTATTACTCGCCCATTTATTTTGGCTCACAATGGTTTTCAGTGACGCGTGCAGACTGGGAAAAAATTGTGCCTTTTACCGATGAATACAGTGATTTTTTCCGTCAAAAACTGGTGCCTGATGAGCATTTTTTTCAAACCCTAATTACTGAAAAATTAACCAATCAAATTCGCCTAAGTAATGATAACCGCCGACAGATTATTTTTGACAAAAATGTAAATAATGGCAATAGCCCGATTTATTTGGATTTATTAAAGCTGGAGCGGGCAAAATTTGATGGCTATTGGTTTGCCCGTAAAGTAAAAAAGGATGTGGCATTGACTTGGCTGGGTGAGTTAACATGAAATTTTCTGTACTGATGTCGCTGTATGACAAAGAAAACCCCGAATTTCTGACCGAATGTTTAGCCAGCTTGGTCAGTCAAACACGCCAAGCCGATGAGATTGTGTTGGTGTTTGATGGTCCAATCAATTTGGCATTGCAAGAAGTGGTACAAGAGTTTAAGCCGCAACTGCCGTTAATGATTATCGCTTTAACAAAAAATGTCGGGCTTGGACAAGCCTTGAATGCAGGTCTAAACGCTTGTCAACATGACTGGGTGATGCGCATGGATACGGATGATATCTGTGTGGCTAACCGCTTTGAGCAGCAAATTAACTTTATCCAAAACCATCCCGACATTGACGTGTTGGGCGGGCAAATCATTGAATTTGAAAAGCAGCTGTCACAGGGGAAAAAATCTCGCATGGTGCCAACCTCACACGAGGCGATTTTTGCCTCAGCCAAGTCGCGCAATCCCATCAACCACATGACGGTTGCCTTCAAAAAATCAGCGGTACAAGCGGCCGGTAGCTATCGCCATGCGCCGCTGTTTGAAGATTATGACTTGTGGGTACGGTTGTTGGTCGCTGGCTATCAGTTTGCCAATTTGCCAGAGGTGCTGGTGTATGCACGGGCAGGCGATGCGATGTATGAACGGCGCGGGGGCTTGGCGTATGCCCGATACGAGTGGGCAATTCAGCAAAGCTTTTATCAACAAGGGTTTTTGCCTATTGCGCAACTGCTTAAAAACCTCGCCATTCGTTTGCCTGTGCGATTATTGCCAAATAGTTTACGCAGTTTGGTTTATCAAAAACTGCTGAGAAAATAACTTAGCGTCGAATGACCTTGCGATTGGGACTTAAGTTTTTTACCATCTTTTCAGACAATGGCAAAACTTCTCCACACATCAGTCCCGCCAACAGCTCACTACAAATCGGCGCATAAGCATAGCCCTTTGACCCCAATGCCGAAAAGCTCCAGACTCGGCTTTTGCTTTCATAACCCGCTTGCCACACCTGCCCAACTAGGGGTAGATAATCCACGGTTTGGCTGCGGATGCTGGCGCGACCCTGCCAATGGGGGATGTTTTTTTCGACGGTAAATATATCGGTGTTATTGACCAAATCGGGCACCGCATCCGCCAAATCTGCCACATTCATCTTATGGTCAGCAACGGCTGGCGTGGTATCCAAGGTATCCCTGACAAAACTTGCCCCAAGCATGACATGAAGCTTACTGTTTTCGTTAAAACTGGCGTAATAACTGCCATACTTTAGCGGCAGTTTTGGCAACTGTGCTTTATCATGCGCATCGACAGCAAACCAAGTCACTTGCCCACGGCTGTGATTAAAGCGTTTGATGGTGGGTAAAAAATCGCAGCTGTCTAACGCCATGCACAAAATCACATGGTCAAAAAACTGTTGATGCTCAGTGAATGTTAATAGCACTTGGTCGCAATCTTGCTGAAAATAGGTTAATTCCTCGGTTTGAAAGCTGATATTGGGGTGGCATAAAACAGCGTTGGCAAAGTTTGCGGTAGTGATTAATCCGGCATTGGGCAAAAATATTGCTTGCCCAATCTCATAACCGACCTTTGCTTTGGCTTGTTCGGCGGTCAATAAACGGGCAAATTCAATGGGAAAATCTTTGACTTCATCAAGATGTAAGCGATTGTGTGAGAGTAAATCCAAACAGCCGGTGGTCTGTAGGATTTTAATACCGGTTTGTGCGGTCAAATAAGGGTAAAATCGACAGCTTGCCAAATAACCAATCGCATGTAGATTGGTTTCAAGGCGTTTTAGGCTGGTAAGTTTTGGCGCAAGAAAACCGCGGATGTTGCCCGATGCCCCTGCCAATGGTTGCGCTTTATCAAAAATGGTGACCTTGTGTCCACGGGCGGCTAAGGCATACGCACTGCTTAACCCCGCCACACCCGCGCCAATCACCGCCACAGACAGCGGTTTTGTAATAGCAGAAAAATTGGGTAGTTTAAAGCCTTTAACGTTATTGGCTTTTCGACGCTGACGACGTCGGGATTCAAACGTGTCAGTAAAGGGTAGGGTGACAAAGAATGGTTTAATTTTTTTGTTATAGCGAAAATAAATTTCGCAAAAATTGGTGGATGTTAACTTAGGTTGAAAGCTTGCGGTGAGCATTTCTCGCTTTTTGCCAAAGCCTTTACGTTTGGCTAAGGTAAAACCCTGATGTTTTAGCCCCTGTTTGACTGCGCTTGCCACGCTAAATGTCGCCAAAGTCGTGTGAGGTTTGGATAATCTTGCGATTTGAGCCAATAAATCCTTTGACCAAAGCTCTTGGTTACAGCTCGGCGCAAACCCATCAAGCAGCCACGCATCGACTTTACCTTGCCCAGTCACTTGCGACAAACTACTCGTCGCATCGCCAAGCCATAAATCAATCGTCAATCGTTCATCAAACCAGTTCAAACGATGGCAGCCAGCCAGTGGCGGTGGATAGTTGTCAATGAGCTGTTGTGATAACCCAGCAAGCGCTGTCCAGACGCTCAGCGCTTGTTCAAGGTCAGTTTTGCTTAAGGGGAATTTTTCGGTGGTAATGATATGTAAATGGCTGTGATTGTCAGGTCTGATTTGTTGCCACAGTTGCCAAATAGCCAAGATATTAAGCCCTGTACCAAAACCAATTTCACCGATGACAAATCGTTCAAAGTTCCGCAAATTAGCGAGGCGAGTGGCTAAGTCGTTGCCATCAATAAAAACATAGCGAGATTCTGCCAAGCCATCCGTTTTGGAAAAATAAACATCATCAAATTCGCTAGAGAGGGGGACAGTCACGCCGTTATCGTCTAACTGCCAGTGCAGTTTGGCGGTTTGAATGGTTGATGCTGGGGTAGTGCTTGAGACAGGAGGTTGGCTAGATTGTGGCATCAGTGATCCATAATAAATAACTAAAAGTTAGTGCTAAGTAAAATATTACTAATACAAGACTTGAAAACAGCGATTAGGGGGTATAGCATAACTGATTTTTTATCGTTGCAACATGGCATGCAGCTTTTTTTGGGTGTGGTAACAACATGAATCAATCAAGTAACGGGCGTTATAACCTAATCACCGCATTGGCAATGATTGTGGGGATTGTGATTGGCTCAGGGATATTTTTTAAGGCAGACAATGTTTTAAAATATACCAATGGCAATGTGGCATTGGGCGTGGTGGTTTTTGTATTGGCAGCGGTGGCGATTATTTTTGGTTCGCTATCGATTGCTGAGCTGGCAAAACGTACCGATGCCCACGGCGGCTTGATTGGCTATGCCGATGAATTTGTCAGTCCACATTTTTCTACCATGATTGGCTGGTTTCAATTGTTTTTGTATTACCCGACGCTTGGCGTGGTGGTGACGTGGGTAGTGGGTATTTACACCGCCCTGTTATTTGGGGTAAAAGAGGCATCGCTTGAATTACAAATGGGCATCGGGCTTACGTGGTTTGTCATTTGTTATCTGTTTAATGTGATGGCAGCGGTGTTTGCAGGGCGTTTTCAAGTCTTTGCCACTGTCGTTAAATTAATTCCGTTATTTGTGCTAGGGTTGATGGCGTTTTTATATGGCGACCCTGTGGCTGCGTTAACCCATCCAAGTGAATCTGCGCGTCAAGCGACCCAGTCTTTGGCATGGCTCGGTGCCATTGGTCCGATTGCGTTTTCGTTTGATGGCTGGGTGGTCTCTACCAGCATTTCAGGGGAAATCAAACATGCCAAACGTAATTTACCGATTGCCTTAGTTGTCGCGCCTATGTTGATTTTATTGGGCTATTTGCTGTATTTTGTTGGACTCACCGCGTATCTAGGTGCCGCAAAAGTGATGGCATTGGGTGATGAAAGTGTGTATGTGGTGGCGACCCAGTTATTTGGCGAAACCGCTGCCAAAGCCTTTTTGGTATTTGTGGTGATTTCGGTGATGGGTACGGTGAATGGCTTGGTATTAGGGCTGATTCGTCTGCCGCATTCTTTAGCGCTCAAATCATTGATTCCGTTTAGCGCGCAATTGCGTCAGGTCTCGCCTATCTATCAGCTATCGGTTGGTTCAGCGCTGCTAGGTTTTGTCTTATCTATGTTTTGGGCAGCTGTGCATTATGCGGTAATGAAAAGTCAGCTGCTTGGCGATATGGATATTTCAGAAATCGCGATTGTGGTGAGTTACTTGCTGTATTTAGTATTTTACTTTGCGGTGTTTCGATTATGGCAACAAGGTCATATCAAAAGTATGTTATTGGGTGTGATATCGCCGATTTTGGCGGCATTGGGCTCGCTGATGGTAGTGTTCGGAGGGATGCAAAATCCGCTGTTTTTGCCTGTCTGCTTACCGATTTGTGCGCTTGTCCTCCTGCTTGCCTACTTTTACAGTCGCTATCTACACAGTCGATAAATACATTACGCCAAGTGCTTTATATCAAGTGCATTGCATCAATTTTTTGGATAACGCTAAAAACTGCGCCACGCCTTGTCCGGCGGCTCGACCCGTGGCAAAACAAGCCGTTAGCAGATAGCCACCCGTTGGCGCATCCCAATCAAGCATCTCGCCACAGCAAAATACATAAGGATTGGATTTTAGCGCAAAATCCTCGGTTAATGCTGTGCGTTTTACCCCGCCGCCACAGCTAATCGCCTCTTCAATCGGTCGAAAGTTATCGAATTCTACCGTTAACTGTTTGATTGCCTTTGTCATTTTATCGGCATCATGCCAGTGCGTTTTTGCGACGATTTCTCTGAGTAAGGCGATTTTGACCGGATCAAGTCCTGCCTTTCGCCAAAGGTTAGCTAGCGATTGTTTTTTGGGGGTTTTTAAACTACTCAATAATTTTTCGTCAGACACATCAGGCAGCAAATCAAGTTGTAGTGATACCTTGCCCGTATGATTTAATTGCTCGCGCATGGCACGATTGAGCCGATATATCAGCCCGCTTTCCATACCATAATGGGTGAGAATAATATCACCAAAACCCTGCTCAATTTTGCCATCGGGCAACGTCACCTGAGCTTTCACGCGTTTTAACGCTTTGCCAAAATCGCGGTGCAAATGCGCTGACCAAGGCTGTGACAGTGGGCGACAGATACCGACATTGCTGGCATAGAACGGCGTCAATTCTGTATCGCTGAGCCATGCCTGCCATTTGCCATCACTACCGAGCCGCGACCATGACATCGCGCCCGTTGCCAACACAATCGCATCAAAGCTTTTGCTAACAGTCAGGTTACCGCTTTCATGCACTACCGAAAAAGTCGCTTGCTTGCCCTCAATGTTGTCACAGCTATGCCGATAAAAAAACGTTACACCATCCTGCTGCAGCGCTTGCAACCACGCCCGCAGCAGTGGCGAGGCTTTCATCATGGTAGGAAAGATGCGACCTGTCGAGCCAACAAAAGATTCAACTCCTAAGCGGGTCATAAAATCACGGATATGCGCCGCATTAAAATCTTCAATATGCGGCGTTAGCCAGTCGTTGGGCTGATAGCGTGTGACAAAGGTATCAACGGGCTCAGCGTGCGAGATATTGAGTCCAGATTTACCGGCCATCAACAGTTTGCGGGCAGGGGAAGGTTTTTGTTCAAATACGTGGATTGTAACATCAAACTGGCGCAGATAATCTGCTGCCATCAGGCCAGCAGGACCCGCGCCAATGATGGCGACGGTGGGCTTTTTTGGCAAGTCGGTTTGGTTATTTGGCATCATAGCAAGTCAATGTCAGTCTTATAAAGTCGATTACCAACGACCTTTACGTCCCGCGACCATCCAGCCCAGTGCGATACCAAGTATCCCACTGAGCAGTGCAGTGACCGCCCCGTAGATAAAAATTTGTCCACTGCGCTCATTGACAAGCACTTTGACCTGCGTATTTAAACTATCGACTTGGTTTTGTAATTCAGCATTTTTTGCCAATAGTTGTTGGTTGGCGTTGGACAACTGGCTGTCAGTGGGCTGGTTGAGCTGGGCAAGGGTAGGTTGTTTGGGGTTTTGCATGGGTGAGGTGCTACTGGCAACGCTTGAGGCAATCTCTGGCTGTTTGGCGAGTGGTTGTCCTGTTTTTGGGTCAGTGACGACAACTTGCGGTGCTGCATGGGTCAGGCTTGTCACCTGTAATACCGTCAATAACACTGCGCCGCTTGCCAACGTGCCCACTAATTTTTTCATGCTTACCACCTATCACCACCCAGACTTTACCAATTTTGTACTACAAACAACTGTTAAACCCAACATTAACTCACTGATTTAGGAAAAACTTGGATAAAGGGTTTGATATCCACATGACTATACACACCATTTAATAAGTAAGGCTCTTCACTTGCCCAAGCTTGCACTGCTTCATCGCTGTCAAAATCCACGACCAATACACTGCCACTCATTTCAGGCTCTCCATGCGCAATTGGCGTAGGGCCTGCGATGATGAGACGGCGCTGCTCATCTAACTGCGTAAGACGCTCAAGATGAGCAGAACGGAATTGTTTGCGTAGCTCAAGGCTATCAGGGACGTCATGACCAATAATAATATAAAGTGCCATCCATATTCTCCTTTAGTTTTTTCCTTTATCATTGATTTGTTGCTGTATATCTGGATTTAGATGGTTTTTTAAGAACACAAATTGCCCGATTAAAAACACGAGCATCACCGGTATCCATCCCCAGCTTTTAAAATTAATCCAGGTATCGTTGTTGGTAAAAAACGCAAAATAATATTGCAAACCTGCCATCAGCAAGAAATACCCTGCCCAAGCAAGGGTGAGTCTATTCCAGCCCGATTGGGTCAATCGAAACACATTTTTCATTGCCAGTTCTAATAGCGGTTTACCTATCGCAACACTGATAATGAGGGCAACCGCAAATACGCTATTGATGACGGTTGATTTCCATTTTAAAAATGCTTCGTCATGGAAAATTAAGCTTAACCCACAAAATCCCACGGTTAAAATCAGCGTGACCCACTGCTGTTTATTGAGCTTGCCTTTTTGCCGGGCAAAATGCACGACATATACCACCAGTGTGGTAATCAATAACGCCGCCGCACCTGCCAATACCCCTTGCTGTTTGGAAAAGTAAAAAAATGCCAGTAAAGGTAGCAAATCCAATAAACCGCTCATAGTCATCTCTAACAAAAATCTTAGCCGCTAGTTTACACGGATATGCTAAAATCGAAAAGTAACTTTGCGATTTTCCTTGCTTCATTAATCACGTGCCCTTGTGAGCGAGCCAGCGCAGAGTTAACCCCTCTTTGTCTTAACCTCTTTTTGTCCTATTGTTGGCAACCAGCTTTTGTAATTAAGGCGTATTTGTGAATTCTTTAAATCTCGATATCTTGTCTAGCAGTCCTATTTATACCCAACTTCCGATTGATATGCACTGCCACAGTACCCGCTCAGATGGCACTTTTAGCCCAAGCGAAGTGGTGCAAAAAGCGCATGATAAAGGGGTGAAAGTATTATCCTTAAGCGACCATGATACGGTACTTGGTATCCTTGAGGCGCGCCAAACCGCTGATAGCCTTGGTATGACGCTGATTCACGGTGTTGAAATCAGCTGCCGTCATCGTGTCATGGGCGGCTACTCCAAAAAACCTGCCCAAAATGAAAAGGTGATTCATGTATTGGGGTACGGCTTTAGTGATATCGAAACAATGCATAGCAAACTGGCTGCCATCCAAGCCAATCGAGAAACGCGCGGCTATGCGATGTGCGAGCGTGTGGCAAATACCTTTAAACGCCCGATGGATGAGATTTGGCAGGCGGTGTTAGTGCAAGCCAAAGGTAATCCGCAAGCGGTCGGTCGTACCCATATCGCCAAAGTGATGGCGGATCAAGGCTTGGTGAGTGATGTACAAAAAGCCTTTACCGGCTATTTGGCTGACCATAAACCTTGCTATGTGGCACTCGATGGCTTATCGCTTAAAGATTGCATCAATTTGATTCATGAGTGTGGTGGCAAAGCCTCTTTGGCTCATGCGACCCGTTATAATTTAACCGCCAACAAAGTGCGTAAACTGATTGCAGATTTTGCCAGTAGCGGTGGCGATGCGGTGGAATTGCCCGCCAGCAATGAGCCGACTTCAACCCGCCATATGGTCGATAGAGTGATTAAAGAGCATGAGTTAAAGGTGTCTATCGGTAGTGATTTTCATGGCACGACCATGCCGTGGCGCGTGCTTGGCGGTGTGCCAAAATTGCACGAAGGACAAGTGGGGATTTGGGAGAGTTGTTAAAAATTTACCCTCAGTTACCATTTTTTTAACTAACAAGCAGGGGCTTCTAAATATCCAGCAAGATTTTTTAGCATTTTACTGATGAGGATATTTATGAAAGGTACAAGGAAGCCAAGTAGCTGTAACCTAGTACCTGTAACCCAGTACCTCTAATTAGTTGACTGAAACTAAGATTTTTTATCAAACGCAGTTAGTGGCTTAAAGGCAATCGACTTCGCCATCGGCAATTCCTCAATCGCACGCAGCCGCCAGCTATTGGCTGGGTCATGCACCACAATATAGTATTTGCCTTTAGACGGATCTAGCTGCACATTGCCCGCATAACTGCCATCACTTAACCGTTTGACAATAATGTCACGGTCTTTTTGCTTTTGGGTGGCATGGGAAATCTCCACTGCCAATTGCTCAGGTGCTTTAAACTTGTCACTGGCGGGCGCCTCAAGTTTAAAATTGACTGCCTGATGACTAATCAGCATTTGACCGGTTAGCCCCAAATCATGCGCCAGTTTGTCTTTGGACACATCCGCATATAAGGTCTTACCATCCATGTACCAGTCATCACGCACGGTGGAGTCTTGGATTCTCACCGAGTAAAACACGAACCAGATACAGGCGACTACCACAAATAGCGGCAAACCAATAACAAAAATCCAAACCATATAATTTTTATACCAAAGTTTGGATATCGACTGATTAGAAGTTGATGAAGCAGGAGAATTTGTTGGTGTTGCCATAGACCACTCAGCAGATAACAATCAAAAAGCTAGTATAGCAGAAAAACCCATGCCCCAATAACGTGCGCCAATAATTTGGCACAAAAAAAGCCGATTATCAAAATCAGCTTTTTTAGGTAATCAAACTTATTTATCCGTGGTAAACACGTTATCTTTTACCGCTTTGTATTTACCGCCATCATCCACGCTCACCACTTGCATTTGGATGGGGATATTGCTTTGGGTAATCACTTTTGGATCGCCCAGTACACTGACAGGGAAGTCATAACTTTCGCCTGCTTCTAATGGAATGGTTTTAAAGCGGCTATCAAGTTTTAAGCCAGGTTGTGGTGTCAATGTCACCGCATAATCATGGTCTTGCTGAGTTTTATTGGTGATTTTGATAATGTAGTTATTTTCTACCAAACCTTGCGCATTGATTGACGACAACTGATTACGGTCACGGCGAATATCAATCTGCAGCGGTACACGGCTGGTTAAAAAATAAACCCCCGTACCAATCAACAACGTAATCACCGCCAAATAAGCAAAAAACCGTGGACGCAAAATTTTACTTGGCTCATTCTCTACCAATTGGCGTTCGGTACTATACCGAATCAAACCGCGTGGTTTATTGACTTTATCCATGATGTCATTACACGCATCGACACAGGCCGCGCACTGAATACATTCAACTTGCAAACCATCACGAATATCGATACCCGTCGGACACACTTGCACACACATCAGACAGTTGATACAGTCACCTAAATTCTCATCTTCACCGCCTCTTTTACGCGCGCCACGTGGCTCACCACGTTTATAGTCATAGGTTACAATTAACGTATCTTTATCGAACATCACACTTTGGAAGCGGCCATAGGGACAAATATGGGTACAAAAGTGCTCACGCATATAGCCTGCATTGGCAAATGTCGCAAAGGTAAAAATAAGTACCGAAACCCAAGTTAATGGCGTCCAATCTGGTACAGGAATACCGCCAAACCATTGCCAACTATGATAAAGATAATCAGTCCCAACGGCATAACTACTAAACGTCAATGCAGTCACCAACGCCATGATAAACCAAATCAGATACACCAAGCCGCGTTTCATGATTTTTTCGCCATTCCAAGGCGCTTTATCTAATTTAAACTGTTTATTACGATCGCCGATGACAAGCTTCTCAGTGTATTGGTACATATGCGTCCAAATCGTCTGTGGGCAGGCATAGCCACACCACACACGACCGGCATAAACGGTCACCATAAACAATAAAAAGGCAGCAACCATAAAGAAAAACGCAAAAATAAAAACGTCTTGGGGTAAAAAAGTTAGCCCAAATAGCACAATCTTAGAACCCGAGAAATCAAACCATATTGCTTGGTGTCCGCCATAGCGAATCCATGGCAACACCAAAAACAACAACAATAAAAAATACATACTTACAACGCGGATGTTTTGATAAAAACCCGTCACAAAACGGGGGTGTACGCGTTTTTTAGTGGCATCTACTTGGTGGACAGGGAGTCTAAAATCATTACCAGCAGGGGAAGGAGGTTGTACAGACATTGTTTGCCCTCACATATTTTCTGACATGAATATAAAAAAAATGAAAGACGACAACCGCAAAACCACCGAACATCGCCTAACGAAAAATTGCTTAAACAATATATTCAATTATATATCAAATGGCACTAAATACCCACAAAATAAAGGGAGTTATCAACAACTGCAAAATAAATGAAAAAACTTTTCGCAGTGGTATTGACAGGGGGAAAGAAAAGCGTATAATACGCACTCACTGGCAGCGACTACAGCCACAAACTGTAG
>NZ_DAMAAE010000011.1:43689-77330 GCF_031986685.1 Moraxella sp. CTOTU47915 | reverse complement strand
GTAGGTCATCGTCAGCTCCCTATTCCAAAACACCCCCCTTACTCTTGTAAGGGGGTGTTTTTTTTGCATCCCTGAAAGACTCAGAGAAAAACTCAGAATAGAAAATTAATGTTTTTATCGCAGACTTTGGGTAAAATAGGCGAAAATTTTTGGTGTGAAATTTAAAGTGAGTGTTACCATGCAAATTACCGTTATTGACCATCCCTTAGTTAAGCATAAATTATCCTTGATGCGCGAGGCAGATAGTAGCACTTATAAATTTCGCACCTTAACCAAAGAGCTTGCCCGTTTGATGGCGTATGAAGCAAGCCGTGATTTTCCCATAGAAACAATCAGCATTCAGGGCTGGGAAGGCAACCAAATAGAAGGCATTCAAATCAAAGGTAAGACCGTCACTGTCGTACCTATCTTGCGCGCGGGTTTGGGAATGCTTGATGGGGTTTTAGACCTTATTCCCACGGCAAAAATCTCGATGGTTGGACTGCAACGTGATGAGGATACCCTTGAGCCTGTGCCTTTTTTTGAAAAGTTGGTGAAAGATATTAATGAGCGTCCTGCGTTGATTTTAGATCCTATGCTTGCCACGGGTGGTAGTATGGTAGCAACGATTGATATGATGAAAAAACACGGTTGTAAAAATATTAAAGCCTTAGTATTAGTGGCAACGCCTGAAGGGGTGAAAGCGGTGAATGATGCCCATCCTGATGTGAAGATTTTTACCGCAGCACTCGATAGTCATCTCAATGAACAAGGGTATATTATCCCAGGTCTTGGGGATGCAGGGGATAAAATTTTTGGCACAAAACAGCACTGATGGGCAAAACAGTAAAAGTAGGAGAAAAGCTAGATGATTTATCTAGCTTTTTTATTGACACTTGTATAGTGACTATTTTTTGGTCGGTTGTAAGCTATCGGCTAAGTCGATAAGCTTGATAAATTCGCGGCGAATACCTTGTGGGTCGTTGCCGATATTGGCTTGGGCGAGTCGCTTGCTATCGTTTAGTTGCCAATTACCGAGGTATTTGCTTTGCTTGAGGGTTTCACCAAAACCTGCCACACTTAGCGCAAATGCCAGTTCGCTGCTCGGCTGTTGGGTAGTATTGGTAATGGGCAGTGTCAAAAGCGTTGATGTGTTGCTATTTGGGGCTTTATAGCGAAGTTTTAAAAATCCCAGCTCAGTATTTTTGCTGGTGTGACTGATAGGGTAAGCTTGGTAGCGGCTATCGTCTAGCCAACCTTGCTGCCCCACAGGGGTAACTTCAAACAGCGCAACCACGGATTTGCCTGCACCTAGCTCACCTGCGTCTACTTTATCGTTGTTAAAATCTTCTTTTGCAAGGACACGATTTTCATAACCAATCAACCGCCATTCTTTAACCGTCTGGGGATTGAATTCCACTTGGACTTTGACGTCTTTTGCTACGGTATTAAAGGTTGCTGACATTTCGTCTACCAAGGCTTTTTTGGCCTCAGACAGGCTGTTGATGTAGCTATAGTTACCGTTGCCGTTATCCGCGACTTGTTCCATCATATGGTCGTTTAAATTGCCTTCACCAAAGCCAAATGTGGAAAGTGATACGCCGCTATCACGCTCACGGCGGATAATATCTAGCATTTCATCGACGTCCGATACGCCGACATTAAAATCCCCATCGGTCATCATCAAAATGCGGTTGATGCCGTCTTTTTTATAGTGGATTTTTGCTTGTTGATAAGCCAACTTTATCGCTGCTTCGCCATTGGTCGAGCCACTGGCAGCTAGGCTATCAATCGCGGCTAATATTTTGTCGGTATCACTGCCTTTAGTGGCAGGAAGCGTCACTTGGGTACGACCTGCATAGGTCACGATACTAATGGTATCTTGCGCCCTCAATTGCTTGGTGAGCATTTTTAGCGAAGATTTGACTAGTGGTAATTTATCGTTGTCTGACATCGAGCCTGACACATCCACCAAAAATACCAAGTTGGCAGGCGGTAAGACGCTTTGTTTGGTGATGGTAGGGTCATCCGCTTTGATAGCCACTTTGATGATACGATTGGTAGCACGCCACGGTGCGGTAACCGTTTCGGTACTTACCAAAAAAGGGGCGTTGGCAAGGCGCTTGGCTTGTGAAAAGTCATAGTTAAAATAGTTGATAAGCTCTTCAATACGCACCGCGTCAGTGGGCGGTAATTGTCCGTCGTTTAGAAAACGGCGTACATTGGCGTAGCTGCCGGTGTCAGTATCGATACTAAAGGTGGCAACGGCATCAGTTGCGGTTTGGTGAATGGGGTTGACTGCAAGGTGCTGATATTTTTCGCTATTATCCTGTGGTATCGGCATCGGCATGATAGGCGAGTAGCGTGCCATCTTGCTCATTGCTGCCGCTTCCATCATCATGGCAGGCGCAGCAACCATGGGCGTTGGTGAGGCAATAACAGGTGTGGCAGGCCTCGTATCACGGCTATTTGACGGCGAGGGGCTACAAGCCGTCAATAAGCTTTGGGCGATTACGAGGCTCAGTAGTGTTGGCTTAAAAATGTCGCGCTGCATGACTAACTCCTTTTCAATCTTGACTGGCGTAATTACAGTTTACGACATTTTTTGATAAAAAAGGCAGTTTTTGTGATAAAAACCTTCTCAATATAGCGGTACTTAGCGCGCTGTTAGCGGTTAAATAGGTTAAGAATAATAGTGAGAATGATACTCACAATAATCATGGTGACGATGGGGAAGTGAAAGCTGAAGCCACCGCCTTCGGAGCGATAATTAACGTCCCCCGGCATACGACCAAACCAGTTAAAGGCATTGGGAAAAAACAGATAAATTAAGCCAATGATGAGAAATAAAATCCCTATCCCAATAAAAATTTTTGCCATATTGAAAGCCTTTTATTTTTATAATGGTTTGTATTTTAGTGATTTTTTAACGTTTTTAGTGCTGTGTTTAGTTGTTAAGATGTAAGCTTGATGTAAAAATAAAAATTTAAATTTTATTGAGAATATTTTATCAAAAAGAAATGCTATCACATAACGTTTGAGGCTTCGAGTCTTTATTCGGAGCAATACATTGGAGTTTTAGACAGAAGGTTAAATAACGCAGCCATCAGTCATATGAGTTATTTAATCCATTCAGCCTATAGGTTATTTCTAGCTAATCATTTTGCATTTAACAATTACAGTATTCGAAGAAAACACCAAAATCAAATTGGGTACTTTTAGAAATCATCAAAGTCCAAACCAAGTTAAAGTTGCTAAACACTCTTTTTTTAATCATGCAAAAAACATAAAATTTCTATCAACCTTTAGACGTTCATTAAAATTGAAACAATTTAAAAATAAATAAGACGGCTTGTAGAAATGCGCTACAAGCCATGAATGACATAAACTACTTAGTTTTCCGCGGCGGCAAGCCTGTATGTTGGGTTTGGAAATTGCCTTTTTTCGGCTGTTTTTGGTTTGACGGTTTTTTACCAAAACTGGTCGGTGTTGGTTTTTTACCCGATTTTTTTGCAGTACTATCTTTATTCGTACGTTTGACCGAATCACCAGCGGCAGAACTATTTTTCTTACGGGCTGATTGGTAAAAGTCTTCACCTTCCAGTTTTGGATTATAAGGCGGTATCAAACACTGACTGCCATGCCCAATCAAATCCTCACGCCCCAATTCTTTGAGCGATTGACGCAGCAGTGCCCAATTTTTGGGGTCGTGGTAACGTAGATACGCTTTGTGGAGTTTACGCTGTTTGCCCGATTTGACGATTTCCACTCCTTCGCTGTCACGGGTGACTTTATGTAGTGGGTCTTTGGCAGTATGGTACATGGTAGTAGCAGTTGCCATTGGGCTTGGGTAAAAGGCTTGCACTTGGTCGGCACGAAAGCCATTGCGCTTGAGCCAAATCGCCAAGTTCATCATGTCCGTGTCGGTGGTGCCAGGGTGCGCAGCAATAAAATACGGAATCAAATATTGCTCTTTACCTGCTTCACGGCTGTATTTGTCAAACATCTGCTTGAAAGTATCGTACGTCCCCATACCCGGTTTCATCATTTTAGAGAGTACATTGGTTTCGGAATGTTCGGGGGCGATTTTGAGATAACCGCCGACATGGTGGGTGACCAATTCTTTGACATATTCGGGGTCTTTGACCGCCAAATCATAGCGCAAGCCTGACGCAATCAGAATTTTTTTCACCCCTTTGATGTCACGAGCTTTACGGTACAGTTGGGTGAGATGACTGTGGTCGGTGAGTAAGTTGTCGCAGATATCGGGATACACGCAGGACGGTTTTCGGCAGTTTTTCTCAATGGCATCGTCTTTGCAATGCAGACGGTACATATTGGCAGTCGGTCCGCCAAGGTCAGAAATTACCCCGGTAAATGACGGCTCGGTGTCGCGGATTTTTTTAATTTCGCCCAAGATAGATTCTTCTGAGCGGTTTTGGATAATGCGTCCCTCATGTTCGGTAATCGAGCAGAAGGTACAGCCGCCAAAACAGCCGCGCATGATATTGACTGATAATTTAATCATGTCGTAGGCAGGAATTCTTGCATTGCCGTAGCTAGGATGGGGCAAACGGGCATAAGGCAAATCAAAGATATAATCCATCTCTTCCATGGTAAGTGGAATGGGCGGCGGATTGAGCCATACATCAATGTCGCCATGTCGCTGCACCAAGGCGCGGGCGTTATGCGGATTGGTTTCTAGGTGCAAAATACGGTTGGCATGGGCGTAAAGTACCGGGTCGGATTTGACCTGCTCAAAGTCGGGCAAGCGAATCACGGTTTTGTCACGGGGCGGCAACGGGCGTTTGTGTTTTAAGGCGTTTTTATTGGGGTCTTTGAGGTTGACCACTTGGATGTCTTGGCTTTCAGCGACCTTATCAGCATTGAGGACTTTGTGCTCGACTTTATCTGCCACAAAACCTTTGTATTGACTCTCAAGGGTTTTTTCTTGTTCGATGTGACAGTCGCCCACATCTTCCATCATCACATACGGATTGATAATTGGGTCAACGCGCCCAACGGTGTCGACGTCGTTACTGGTGATTTCTATCATGTCGGCTTGCCAGTGTTTTTTGGTTTGTGTCGACAGATACGCGGTGCCACGCACTTTGGCAAGGTCTTCAAAACGGTAACCTTTGGCAAGTGCATGTACAACATCGACAATCGCGCGCTCGGCATTGCCATACAGCAAAATATCAGCGCGGCTATCCATCAAAATGCTACGGCGCACTTTATCTGACCAATAATCATAATGGGCGATACGGCGCAGCGAGCCTTCAATCCCGCCCAAAATAATGGGAACATCGGGATAGGCTTCACGGCAGCGCTGGCTATATACCACAGCCGCACGGTCGGGGCGTTTGTCGGGGGCATTGTCTGGCGAGTAGGCATCGTCACTGCGAATGCGTCTATCGGCGGTGTAGCGGTTAATCATGCTGTCCATATTGCCTGCGGTGACGCCCCACGCAATGGTCGGTTTGCCAAGGGTCATAAAAGCGTCTTTGCTCGTCCAGTCTGGCTGGGCAATGATACCGACGCGAAAGCCTTGCGACTCTAACAGTCTGCCGATGATTGCCATACCAAAGCTTGGGTGATCGACGTAGGCATCGCCTGAGACGATAATGACATCACAGGCATCCCAACCAAGGGCATCCATTTCGGCTCGGCTCATCGGTAAAAATGGCGCAGGCTCAAAGCAGCTTGCCCAGTGTTTGTCATAGTCAAATAGGGCTTTGGTGCCTTGTTTAAAGGCTTTGTTGGCAATAGTTTCGGCGGACATAGGCTTGGATGTTAAATAAAATGAATATGGCTCATTTTATCATGAATCAATTTTGCGATGGGGGTTTATAGGCCGAAATAACAAAAAAACCTGATTAAATTAGTCGGGTTTAATTAAAGGGTAAGACGATTCCATATTTTGTAAAAATTAACGGACAAAATTACTGTCAAATCGCTAGACTTTGATTAAAATGGAAGGTATTGAATATCGCCCTACTATTTAAACCAAAATAAACCAATCGCAGCTTTTTAAGTAGGTAGAATTTTTTTAAATAACGGGTAGTCTCCAAATTTTTGCTCATTTTTATTCAGCTTTTTAATCAATAAAGCCATACTGATTTGCCCTGATTTTATGCTAGTTTAATGCTAAAATGAGATATCAAGGTTGTTAAAATGATGCTATGACCGATACCTTTGCTGATGCCTTAGAAGCGCTTGATCCGCTGACACCTGAGCCTACTAAGCTTTCGCCCCCTACACAGCCGAAGCCTAGACGGCGGTTGCCGTATATGGCGTATGAACACCAGCAGCAAATCACCCGTCTGTGTGTGCGCTGTGGGCTGCTACTCATGCAATATGGGGCAGAGTCGGCAACGGTAACAGATTTGTGCCGCCGATTGGGGTTAGCGTTGGGGTTGGCTAGCGTGGAGTGTGGGATTGCCTACAATGGCTTGACCATCACCACAATTTATAATAACCGCTGCATTACCACCCTGCGCGCGTCAACCACCCATGCCATCAATGTCAATATTATTGTACAAATTCAGCGAATTGTACTGGATTTGGAAAGTATGCCGGTGACGAGTACCCTAGAGCATGCGACTTATCGATTTGATGAGATTGATCGCGGCACTTATCCTGCCAAGATGGTCGCGCCGATGGTCGGTGTGGCGTGTGCCTGCTTTGCGTATTTGGCAGGGGGCGATATACTGGTGTGTTTGGTGACTTTTATTGCCAGTATGATGGGGTATTCGCTGCGGCTATGGCTGAGTAACCGCAACTTTAATCCCTTTATATCCGCGCTCATAGCGGCGTGTTTTGGCTCCATCTTCGCCAGTACCGCGCTGTTATTGGGGATTGGTAACGACCCGCATATTGCCATGGCATCAAGTGTGCTTTGGTTGGTTCCCAGTTTTCCTTTGATAAATTCATTATCAGATATGCTCAAGGGTTATATGAACATCGGTATCGGGCGCTTTATGTTTGTGATTATCTTGACACTGTCAAGCTGTATCGGCATCGTGCTGTCATTGCTATTACTAAATATCAGTCATTGGGGCGTGGGTTGATGAAAGCGTTTGATAAAATTTTATTGCCAATATTGGGTAGGGTGAAAAATGGCGATTGATGCGATTGCCTTGATACGCGCAGCAATTTTTGCTTGCTTGATGACGCTTGGCTGGACACTGCTTGTCAATGTGCCACGCCGCTATATTTGGCAATGCTTATTGTTGACCGTGCTGGGTTACGGACTTAGAGAACTCTTAAAACAACTGTCAGTCAATTTGATAATAGCGACATTTGTGGCAGCGGGTATTTCATCCTTTGTGGCAATTTATTTGGCAAAAAAATATTTACTCACCCCAAAGATGATTTTGGTGCCTGCCATGCTGTGTATGATGCCGGGGATTACCGCGTACAAAGCTATGATTAGCTTTGTACAGCTAGGCTACTATGGCTACAATCCACAAGTATTTACCCAAATGATGGATTTTAGCTTCAATGCGATATTTGTGACCGCTGCGTTGGTGTTTGGCATTTCGTTGCCAACGTCATTTTGGTATCGCACCAAGCCCATTGTTTGAGCCCATTGTCTGATGGCGCAGTAATCTAACTAATCTAACTGGATTTTAGTGCCTACCTTGGAAAAATTCATCACAAATTGACTTTTAAAGCGTCGCACATTGTTTTCATAAGTTAAATTATCTTGGGTAAAACGGTGATATTCCGCCATATTTTTGGCATGTACCAATAGCAAAAAGTCATAATCTCCTGAGATTTCATAACAACTCATGACGTTGGGCAATCGGCTCATCAAGCGCTCAAAGCCATGCTGCAGCGCGGTATTTTGTTTTTCCATTTCAATCAGCACAAACGCGCTTAAATCAAAGCCCAATTCGGTGGGATTGACAATCACCACTTGGCGAGTAATCACCCCAGTCTCTGTCATCATTTGGATACGGCGCTGACAGGTCGCTACCGATGCATGCACTTTTTCGGCGATGTTCTTGAGTGGTAGCGTCGCATCTTCTTGCAACAAGTTTAAAATACGTTTATCGATATCATCGATTTCATGAATCATAGCCATGTCCTTCTAAAAATATACAATAAGACAAATTGAGAAAAATATAGCAAATTTATCTTATATTAATATTAATTTATCATAAATAATGATATTTTGAAATAATTTACCAAAGATAATTGTTATACTGCTTGGCAATTTAACCGCAAAAGCAAAAATATAACAAGGTCAATTATGTCAGTCTCCAGCGCTTTATCACCATCGTCTATCGTTGCTCCCCCCAACGCAACAACTTCTCAGCCCGCTACCGCTGCCAAAAAGTTACGTTTTGGGGTGGTGTTGGCATTGATTTCTAATGTGTTGTTTGGCGTGCTGTATCTGTATAGTCACTGGCTTGCGCCGTTGTCAGGCACGCAAGTTTTTTTGTGGCGCATGGTGGCGATGTGGTTTGGGTTGGTGGGGTTGTTGGCCGTGACGCAAAGTTTTGGGCAACTCAAAGCATTTTTGATGGGATTAAACAAACAACAATGGGTTTTATTGCTGTTGCCGACACCGATTTTGGCAAGTCAGCTGTGGCTGTTTATGTGGGCGCCTATCAATGGACAGGCGGTCAATACCGCAATGGGGTATTTTTTGTTTCCCTTGATGATGGTGCTGATGGGCTGTGTGGTGTTTAAAGAAACCTTAAATCGATTGCAGTGGGCGGCGATTATCGTTGCGGCAGCAGGGGTGGGATTGCAATTTTGGCTCGCGGGGAGTGTATCGTGGGCGACTGCATGGGTATGTTTGACTTATCCGATTTATTATGGACTGCGCCGCTGGCAAGGGGTGCCGGCACTGATGGGGCTGTTCGTTGATTTGTCAGTGATTGCACCGATTGCCTTGGGTTTTTTATTATGGCAAAACACGAGTGTATCGATAGTGACAGGATCAATGACAATGGGGCTGTTATTGATTGGACTGGGTATGATTAGTGCACTTGCCATGCAGACCAATCTTAAAGCCAGTCAGGTGTTGCCGATGAACACCTTTGGTATGCTCAGTTATCTTGAACCTGCGCTGATGTTTCTATTGTCCATTTTTGTGCTGCATGAAGCTGTCAATGACACCATGATTGCCAGTTTTGCTTTAATTTGGGCAGGGGTGTTGCTGATGATCGTAAATGCAATACGAGCGTCCAAAAATAACCACTCAACCGCTATTTGTGACTAGGTAAGCTAATATTCTTGATTTAATGGATGGATTAGTATGTAATAAATTGTTAAAATTGCGCTGAACAAAAATTGTAAAACCATAAAGACTGAGGTGCTGCTTGGGGCAAATTCATTATCTAACTTATGTGAGCCGTATGACGTTGAAAGCTGGCGTAACCCCTAGAACGCTGTCTGATATCATGACGGTGGCACAGCGTGAGAACCTTGCCCATCAAATTACCGGTTTTTTGTGCTTTGGTAATGGCTATTTTTTTCAGTACATTGAAGGCGAAAAATCAGCGATTGAGCAATTATTTGGTAACATTCAGCACGATGGGCGCAACCGCGATGTCACGCTCAAGTCTAAAGGGGTCATCGAACAACGGCTGTTTCAAGATTGGCAAATGTTGATGGTCAATATCAATAACCCAGAAACGCATGAAGATGTTATCAATACATTTTTACCTGTATTGTCAGCTGGGTCAAAAGCGGCAGCGGCTGATAAGTTTGTTGACGTCATGCGGTCACAATATCATCGCCGTAGCTTGGTGGATTTTCAAAGCTATTCTCTCAAAAATGTCAGTCATTATGGGGTCAGTCTGCGCGGATTGCTCAAAGTGCATCAGCAGTTTTTATTGGTTCAAAGCATTTTACTGGTATTAATTTTGATTAGTTTTAGCCTATTTTGGGGTCTGTAGCACCGAGAAATCTGTAGCATCGAGAAATATGTTATCCGCTGTTGACTATTGAACCCGCTTACCGAAAATCACACGCCGCTACATGGTCATTCACCATGCCGACTGCTTGCATAAAAGCATAGCAAATCGTCGAGCCCACAAATTTAAACCCGTCTTTTTTGAGCTGTTTTGACATCTTATCTGAACATTCAGTGTTGGTGGGGATATCAGCAAAGGTTTTTGGGTGGTTATCCTGTGGTATTTTTGCCAAGCCGCTGGGCGATAAGCTCCAAAGATAATCGCTAAAAGATTGCGTTTCGGTGATTTTTAGATAGCATTTGGCATTGTTGATGATGGCTTTAATTTTACCGCGGTGGCGAATAATCCCAGCATCGGTCATGAGACTATCGACCATGGCATCATCAAACTGTGCGATAATTGCAGGGTCAAAATCAGCAAATACTTGGTAATAACGCTCGCGTTTTTTGAGTATGGTAATCCAGCTGAGTCCCGCTTGCATACCTTCTAAACACAGCATGGCAAATAGATGACGGTCATCATAACTGGGCTTTCCCCATTCATTGTCGTGGTAAGCTTGATAAAGTGGGTCTGTGCCGCACCATTCACAGCGTTTTTTCGGTTTCATTGTTTTCTCATAGCATTCAAAGTTTTATTATATATAGATAAAGCAAAAAAAACGCCAGCATTTGCCAGCGTTTTTTAGGTATCAATTTTTAGTCTGTCTTCTAATCTATGTTTTAGTCCATCAAATCGATATTTTTGGTTTCTTTAATTGAGAATAACGCGATGAGAGAAATCAAACCGTTAATAACGATATATATAGCCACACCTTTCATGCCATATTGCTCATTGATTTTGATGGCATAAATCGCAGGAATCGATGCACCCACAATCGCCGCTAGATTGTAAGCCAGTGACGCACCTGAATACCGTACTTCGGTGGGGAACAGCTCTGGTAATAATGCTGCCATTGGACCAAACGACATACCCATACATGCCATGCCCAAAATGAGGAAAATAAATACCGTGGTTGGTGTACCATTGCTAAGCAGCATTGGCATAAAGCAGGCAAACACCATACATAATATAGTCACGCCAATCAGCCATTTTTTACGACCGATTTTGTCAGCGCCAATCCCTGAAATACTGGTAAAAATACCAAACACAATCGCAGCCACCAATAAAAAGCCAGTAAAGGTATTTGGGGCAATACCTAACCCTGTTGGGAAGCCAAAAGAAGATAATTTTGCCGGGCTTTTTGAATAGGCTTGTACGAAGGCAGTCATGATATAAAAAATCACATAAGTCATCGCCATCAAGAATGTGCCTTGCATAATCGGACGCCAATATTGGGTAATGACTTTTGACACAGGGGCATTAACTTTTTTGCCTTCGGCTTCAGCGGTAAGGAATACATGGCTTTCATGCAGGCTTAAACGTACCCAAAGACCCACACCTACAAGCACGATTGAAATAAGAAACGGGATGCGCCATGCCCACTCGACCAAGGCATCTTTTCCTAAAAAATAACTGAGTAAAAAGAACACTAAATTGGCTAAAAATAACCCAATCGGCGCGCCTAACTGCGGGAAAGTACCATACCAAGCACGTTTGCCTTCTGGCGCATTTTCGGTGGCGACCAAGGCAGCACCGCCCCATTCACCGCCAAGACCAATCCCTTGACCCACACGAAGTAAACATAACAATAATGGGGCAATGACGCCTACTTGGGCATAAGTCGGTAGCAAACCAATCGCTACGGTTGATAAACCCATCGTGAGCAGAGACGCCACCAAGGTTTTTTTACGACCGAGTTTATCACCAAAGTGACCAAATAACGCTGAGCCGAAAGGGCGGGCAATAAACGCCAATGCCAACGTCGAAAGCGAATAAAGCATCGCCGCTTTTTCATCGGTTTTATCAAAAAACTGGGTATTAAAAATCAATACCGCCGCAGCGGCATAAATGTAATAATCATAAAACTCAATAGCCGTACCAATCATGGATGCCACGGCGACCTTTTTTGGGTCATTGCGTAGCGCGATGTTGTGATGATCAGGGTGCGCGGTTGAAGCCGTCGTCATGATGTCATCCCTCCTTAGATAATAAAAGTTTAAGTGAAAGTTAAGATACATAAAATATTGGAATGAATTATAAATCATAATTTGTCAAAAACTTGATAAAAATAGTTAAGGTGAAGCAAAAATTTGGTTATTAATCGCTGATTTGATAAATTTGGTCAGCTTATCCATAATAAGCCATCACAAAATACACGTTAAAAATTAAGAGGTAATTATGATTCGTGAACTAGCCATTACCGATTTTTCTGCCACCGCAAACGATACCGTTTGGGATGTGCGGGATAGTAAAGCATTTGCGCAAGGACGCATTGAGTCTGCCAAAAACCAACCCTTGGATACGCTGACGGCAGAGTTATTGGCAACCACGGATGGCACCGTCTATGCGCTATGCGGTGGCGGCAGCAAAGCCGCCAAAGCTGTCGCTTTGCTCAATGAGATTGACCCAAATCGGAATATCGTCCATTTGACGGGTGGTACGCGTGCGGCAGAAGCGGCAGGTATGACCATCGTGAGTGATAATCTGTCATGAGTGAGCTAGCAAAAAATATTATCTATACGGGCGTAGCAGGGACAGGCAAGACCTACCAACTGCAACAAATCGCCAAACAATATACCGAGATATTGCCAGTAGCCAATGCGGATGATTTGCTCAAAGCATTAGTTAACCCTATGAATTGGCTAGAGGTGATTTGCTTAGTATTTTTAGATGAAAGAAAAAAAGGTAAGTTGCTATTAAAAGTACCAGAAATCATGCAGCATCCATTTTTTTTACAAAAAGCCGCGCTAAGAGAGGGTAATGAAAATTTGAGTCAAACCGTATGGGGAACATTACAGCGATTTAGTCATCCAAACTCTCTGACGGTGAAGCAAACAAGCCGCGCTAGCCAATCGTATTTTGATAAAGACGATAGCAGTAATTGGTTTTTATTAGCAGACAGTTTGCCGTTGTTAAGCGATTTACAAACCAAACTCACCGATTATCAAACGGCATTAAATAACCAATTTCAACCAAAGCTAGAACGATTTAGTTTTGTCAGTTTTCATCAAGCGTATGGGTATGAAGAATTTGTCGAAGGGATTCGTCCCCACATCGCGGACAATGGACAGATGAGCTATCGCATTGAGTCAGGGGCATTTCTTAGACTGTGTCAACAAGCCAAACATGACCCTAGCCACCGTTATGCCATGTTGATTGATGAAATCAACCGCGCCAATGTCGCCCGCGTGTTTGGGGAATTGATGAGTTTGATTGAACCGAGTAAACGCGCAGGACAGACAGATAGCTTATCGGTGAATTTGGCGTATTCGCGTCAGCCGTTTAGCGTGCCTAGCAATGTCGATATCTACGCCAGCATGAACAGCCAAGATCATTCATTGGCGCCGCTCGATATGGCATTTCGCCGCCGTTTTGAATTTATTGAATGTCAACCACAGCCACAGTTGCTGGGTAAAGTCATGGCAAATGGGATTGAGATTGATTTAGCCAAACTGTTGACTGCACTCAATGAAAGAATCTCGCAAAATTTGGCAAAAGACAGCCAGTTAGGGCATAGTTTTTTGTGGGGTATTGATTCGCTGCACGCGTTAAGCGCTGCGTTTAGCCACTCTATCATCCCCCAAGTTGCCCAAGCCTGCCAGCAGCATGGACAAATCCTGCAAGCAATCTTTGGGCAAACCTTTATCAGGCTAGTTGACAACAAAAAAGCAACTGGATTTATGGCGCAGCAAGCGGGTTTTGACATCCATACCCGGGCGCTTGATGACCCAAATAGCTATCTTGCAATCTATCAAAGCGCCCAATGAAAACCATCATCACGTTTGAACATAGTTGCTTGACCGCGGCAGATTTTGACGATGGGCAGGATTTTGACTGGCTTATCGAGCAAAATTTTGACGTGTTTCGCATTGAGCGTAAACAGCAGCAGTGGCAACTCAAAGTGCGCCACTATATCGGTGTGATTGGGTTGCCCAGTGGCGGGCAAGTGGAGATTTTGCCAAAACTTGCACAAGCCCAAATCACCCATGCCGATGAAGTTGCCCAAACCCGTCAATGGGTGCAACAGATGCTGACAGCGGTGTGGCAAGCCTTATTGCCCAAGTCGTTACCCAATCTAGCCAATCAACTACTCATCAATCCTCCAGCCCCCAATCCTCCACCCAGCAATCATTCACTATCGCTTAGCGAGTGGCTACAAGCGTATTTTTGGCAGGGATTTGCCCAGTATGTGCCCAATCAGCAATATCAGCAATTTGAGCAAAATCAGCCCTATCTGCAGGGTAAATTACTGGTCAAAGAGCAATTGCAGCATAACTTCCACCAGCCGCATAAGTTTTATCATCAGACTGAAAATTTTGCGATGGATACCGCGGGCAATCGCTTGGTAAAAACCACCATCGAGCGGGTGATTGGCAGCATGGCTTTCCCATTACCGCCTCAGTGGCAAGCAGTGGGTACCGTTGCCAAAGACTTATACGACATCTTATTTTCTCAAGCGCTGCAAGAGTTGACCGCGTTGCCCAGTCTGCTTGCCCAGCGTAATTATACTTTTATCAGCTTTTGTTATGCGCTGCTGACGCTACAACAAGCCAGTAACCAAGGGCAGTTTTTGACCCCAACTTGGCTGGTGAATATGCCATTTGCCTTTGAAAAATGGGTCGGCAGGAAAATCCATGAACAATTTGCAGCGCAGAATTTTGAGCTAGTTGAGCAAAAAAGACAGCCATTGACCGTGCAGCAAGGGTTAACCATCAAACCCGATATTTGGCTAAAGTCTCCCGACAAACTCATTATTGCCGATGTAAAATGGAAAAAAACGGCTACTTTCAACGACATAAGCTTGGCTGATATGTACCAACTACTTACCTACGCCAGTGAGTTTGATGCCGATGAAGCTTGGCTGATTGTCCCAACACTAAGCACACAGTTAATGGCACAGCAGATTGAATTTTGCCAACCCAAAAAAACCCGATTTTATCTGATGCCTTTTGCGGTGACGCAAGGGTGTTTAAACCTTTTTCATTAAAATTATTCAAAAAAAAACGCTGATTTGTTTTATTTTATCAATGAGAAAGGTGAGAATTAACAACTTTTCTCGCTACCAAAACTTGGTAAAATAACCGCATATAACTTTGAAAATGACCAAAAAACAGGAAGAATTATGAGCAAACATTATGATTATATCGCGATTGGTGGTGGGTCAGGGGGCATTGCATCCATCAACCGTGCTGCCAGTTATGGTAAAAAATGTGCCTTGATTGAAGCCAAGCAGCTAGGCGGTACTTGCGTCAATGTGGGCTGTGTGCCCAAAAAAGTGATGTGGTATGGCGCCAATATGGCAGCGGCGATCCATCATTATGCGCCTGACTATGGCTTTGATTTGGATGTTAAACAATTTGACTTTGCCAAATTGGTACAAAGTCGCCAAGCTTATATCACCCGCATTCATCAGTCGTACAACAATGGCCTCAAAAATAACCAAGTCGATGTGATTCATGGTTTTGCCAAATTTGCCGACCAACATACGGTTGAGGTGTATAAAAATGACGGCACAATAGAGACCATTACCGCTGACCATATTTTGCTAGCGATGGGGGGGCGACCTGTTCGCCCAGCGATTGAAGGGGCAGAGTTGGGTATTGACTCGGATGGTTTTTTTGACTTGACCGAGTTGCCACCGCGGGTAGCGATTGTGGGGTCAGGCTATATCGGTGTCGAGATTGCAGGGGTGATGAATGCATTGGGCTCAAAGACCCATTTGATTGTGCGTAGCAAGCGGGTGCTCAAAAACTTCGATGCCGACATTGTCACCACGCTCACCCATATCATGCACGATGATGGTATTGAATTTCATTATGGATTGCTGCCACAACAAGTGCGCAAAAACCAAGATGGCTCATTGAGCATTGAATTGTCAAACAATGAGACCTTGACGGTGGATTGTTTGATTTGGGCAACGGGTCGCGAACCTGCAACTGATACCATCAATCTTGATAAAGCGGGCGTTGAAGTCAATGAGCAAGGCTTTGTTAAAGTCGATGCCTATCAAAATACCAATGTCGAAGGTATCTATGCCGTCGGCGATATTATCGAACATGGTATTCAATTGACCCCAGTGGCGGTGGCAGCAGGTCGTCGATTATCTGAGCGCTTGTTTAACAACAAACCCAATGAGCATTTGGACTATAACCTAGTGCCGAGCGTGATTTTTAGCCATCCACCGATTGGTACGGTGGGGCTGAGTGAAGAAGAGGCGGTCAAAGGCTATGGCATCAATGCGGTTAAAGTGTATAAATCCAGTTTTACCCCGATGTATAGTGCAGTGACCAAGCACCGCGAGCCGTGTCACATGAAGCTGATTTGTGTGGGTGAGGAAGAAAAAGTAGTGGGCTTGCATGGCGTAGGTTTTGGCGTCGATGAGATGATTCAAGGTTTTGCCGTTGCTATCAAAATGGGCGCCACCAAACGTGACTTTGATGACACGGTGGCGATTCATCCGACTGGCTCAGAAGAGTTTGTCACCATGCGCTAAGCAGATTTTTAGGGTAAAAAAGCGGACTTAATCATAAGCCCGCTTTTTTTATAATTTTTTAATGACCGCTTATTGAAAAATCACATATCCACTTTGAGCCTATCCCAATACTGCTGATATAACGCCATTATCTCATCCCCAACGTCTTCACGAAACATCGCGTGTTTTAGCAAATCAGCTGGCGGATACACAATCGGATTGTTGGCAAGCTCAGGCGGCATTTCTTTTTTTGCCGCCTCATTGGGCGAGCCGTAGCCGATTTCTTCACTAATCATGGCAGCGTATTTGGGTCGCAAGATAAAATCGATAAACTTATGGGCGTTATCGTTGTTTTTGGCATTTTTGGGGATGACCATGTTATCCATCCACATAATAGCGCCTTCTTTTGGATACACAAAGTCCAGCTCTGGCATCCCTTGGTCTTGTGCCATGATGACTTCACCATTCCAAGCCAAGCCCAAGTAAGTTTCCCCTTCCATAAACGGCATGCGCGGTGCATCTGAGTTAAAGGTGCGCACATTGGGCATCAGCTTGGTGAGCTTTTCATACGCTTGTTTGATGGCTTCAGGGTTTTTGGTACTGCCATTATAGCCAAGGGTCAATAGACTCATGGTGAACACGTCACGGATGTCATTCATCAGCATCACGCGCCCTTCGTACTCTGGCTTCCATAAGTCATTCCAGCTACTCAAGCTTGCTTTAGCAATGCGTTTGGTATTGACTGCAATGCCTGATGAGCCCCACAGATAGGGAATACTAAACTTGTTTTCAGGGTCAAAAGGGGCATTGATAAAGGTTTTGCCGAGGTTGCCAAAATTGGTCAATTTGGCATGGTCAAGCGGCTCAAGCATCCCTTCTTTACGCATTTTATCGACAAAATCCGTCCCTGGAAACGCCACATCATACTCACCACTGCCATTCATCAGTTTGAGTTTGGCGTACATGGCTTCGTTAGAATCAAAGGTGCTATAAATAACGTCGATACCTGTCTCTGCGGTAAAATCTTTAAGCACTTGGTCAGAGATATACTCCGTCCAGTTATAGACATTGACAACCTTGCCGCCTTGACTGGCAGTAGGCGCAGACGCCGCAGCGCTAGTCGAGGTCTCGCTCGCTTTTTGACAACCCGTTAGATTACTTGCCAGCCCCCCTGTTAAAACGGCACCGCCAATGCCTAAGCCATACCCTAAAAAACGTCTTCTATTGAGCATCCGAGATATCATATAAGTCTCCTTAACGTTTTTGGGTCGATGGTAGATTCATCGACTTTTTGGCAAGTAATAATTGCGAGATAATCAGACCCAGTAGCGAGATTGCTAGCAAGATTGTGCCTACGGCGTTGACTTCAGGCTTTACCCCAACACGCACCATCGAATAAATCTGTAATGGTAAAATCTCAAACTCAGGTCCTGTATTGAACGTAGATACCACCACATCATCAAGTGATAGGGTAAAGGCAAGCACCCAGCCCGCCAAAATCGCAGGCAAAATAATCGGTACAAGCACGGTACGAATCATGGTAAATTCATTGGCACCCAAATCACGCGCCGCTTCCAACACGCGGGTGTCGAGGCTAGATAGACGCGCAGTCACCGTAATCACCACAAAGGGCAGACAAAAGGTAATGTGCGCAATTAGCAACGTCACAAAACCCAGCTGTATCCCCACAATCAAAAATAACGCCAATAGCGAAATCGCCAACACAATCTCAGGCGACATCATCAGTACAAATAGCAAGCTTTGTAGTATCGATTTACCTTTAAAGTCATAACGTTGTAACGCTAACGCCGTCAAACCGCCAATCGCAGTGGAAATCGTCGCAGCCACTACCGCCAATATGACCGAGTTGATGGCAGCTTGTACCATCGCGGCATTACTAAATAACTCGCTGTACCAATGGGTACTAAAACCGCCCCATTGATAGCCGACTTTTGAGGCATTAAACGAGAAGATTACCATCACCGCAATCGGCGAGAACATCAGCAGATATACGATGGTCAAATACAGGCGAGACAGCCATTTCATAGTATTAGACATAGCGTCCCCCTTATGCCACTTCGTTGTAGTCAGTTTTGCCAATGCGTTTGCTACTGGCTCGATACGCGATAATCAGCAATGCCATGGCAAGCGTCAATAGTACGGACGCCGCGGCACCAAATGGCCAGTCACGGGCATCCAAAAACTGCGATTTGATGATATTACCCACCAACAAGTTGCGCGAACCGCCCAAGATATCCGCCACATAAAACATGCCCATGGCAGGCAACAGTACCAGCAATACCCCTGAAATAATCCCTGGCGTAGTGAGCGGCAAAATCACGTGCCAAAAGGTTTGTAGCTTGTTAGCGCCCAAATCTTTGGATGCCAAAATATAATCGTCACGCAAATCCACAAATACCGCATACAGGGGCAGTACCATAAACGGAAACAGCAAATACACCAAGCCGCCAATCACTGCTTTTTGGGTATATAAAATTTGCAGTGGCTCGTTGATAAGCCCAAGGTTAATCAGCATGGTGCTAAGTAGACCATTGGCCGCCATAATGAGTTTCACCGCATACAGCCGCACCAATGAGTTGGTCCAAAACGGAATCACTAGCATTAACATCAATAATGACTGCCATTTTTTATCGGCTTTACTGACCAGGTAGGCAAATGGATAACCGAGCAGCAAACAGATAATCGTTGTCATCCCTGCCATCGACAGCGAATGCAAAAATACTTTTAAATAAAGCGGATCAATCAATCGAATATAGTTGCCCATGGTGACCGGCAGTGTTAAAAACTTATCTTCATCACGTGTCAAAAAACTGGCGGCAATCACCAAGATATTGGGAATCAGGGCAAAAATAATCAACCATGCCCAAATCACAAACAGGGTCGCACGCTGAAAGCCGCGCCCGCCTTGTTTTGTCATAACAGGGGCAGGCGCGCTAGCAGCCGAAACGCTAGAGGTCGAAGGTGAAGTAGTATTATTCATCTGGCAAAATCCACTCCCAACCATCGACCCAGTCAATACGCACTTCTTGACCCAGCTTATAGTTAAAATTTGGATCGTCTTCGTTAAAATACTCGGACGTTTTGACGATATTACCGTTTTTTAATCGAATCACAGAATCTAGGGTACTGCCTTTATAAGCACTGTCTATCACGTTGCCGATTAAGCCTTCATGACCTTCATGGGTATAGTACACGCGGATATCTTCAGGGCGCAGCAGTAAGTTGACATTTTGACCGACTTGCACGTCAAATTTTGGACGGGGCAATTCGCGAATCGGATGAAAGCCGTCATTTTGCTCCACCACTTCCACCTTGATGGTGGCTGGATTGACCTCTAGCACTTTACCTTTAAACAAATTGGTTTCGCCAATAAAGCTTGCGGTAAATAAATTGGCAGGCGATTCATAGATACCAATGGGCGTATCAATTTGCTGGAATACGCCGTTTTTCATGACGGCAATCCGGTCAGACATTGACAAAGCTTCTTGTTGGTCATGGGTCACGAACACAAAGGTAATACCCAGTTCACGCTGCAAGCGTTTGAGTTCTGATTGCATTTGCTCACGTAGTTTGGCATCGAGCGCTGAGAGAGGTTCATCAAGTAGCAGCATTTTTGGGCGATTAACCACGGCACGGGCGATGGCGATACGCTGCTGCTGACCCCCCGACAAATCTTGCGGACGACGATTGATGGTATGGTCAAGTTGCACCATCGCCAGCGCTTCACGCACCCGCTGGTCGATTTCGGTTTTGGGTACGCCTTTAAGTTTTAGTCCATAGGCGATATTGTCGTACACGTTCATGTGCGGAAACAGGGCATACTGCTGAAACACCGTATTAATCGGACGTTTTTCCGCAGGTAAGCCTGCAATATCAACCCCTTCTAACTGCAAACTACCGGCATTGGGCAGCTCAAACCCGCCAATCAAGCGTAGTAGGGTAGTTTTGCCACAGCCAGAAGGACCCAGCAGCGTCAAAAACTCCCCGTCATAAATATCTAGATTGATATTTTGCAAAATTTGGGTGTCGCCATAAGATTTGGATAAATGACGGATTTGTAGTAGTACAGGTTTTTGGTTGGTCGGCTGGGCGCTATCAGGCATAGCTGATGGTGCGTTTAGGGTGGTTTGTGGCGTTGATGCAGACATAGGCACAATCTCACGGCAAGGCTAAAATAGCGGGCTAAAATGGCATATTTATGATAGGGTCAAAGCGCAATCAGCATGACAACATAAATACAGAGTTTTTCGATAGTTTCACCTGTGAAAATACAGTTAAAAGTTGCGTTCAGTATAACGGCTAACATTAAAAAATGTTACTGAAAATTCACCTGTTGTTCATAAAATTTTAGTGACTGATTAGAGGCTAATTTCAGTGGTTAATAAGGGGTTGATTTGGCACAAATAAGCAACGTAACTTTTCACCAAAGCCATTAAAATAGCAAGCTTGAACGACTTTTATGTGATGATAATTTAGCCAGTGACCTATTGAATATTTACCTATTGAACATTTAAGAGACACTCCATGCCTAGCAAAAAAAAGCCTCAAAACCCAACCGCTCAAACAACAATCAGTCAAACAGGTGCAAACAATACGGCTTCTCAAACCACGGCTAACAAAATACCGGCAAAAAAACCAACCGCTAAAGAAACAGCTACCAAAAAAACGACCACGGACACAACAGCCGCGCTGCCCATCGCTATTGCTTTACCCAAATCCTTACAGCATGCTCAGTGTGTGGATTTGACGCGCCATCGCTACCAAGGCAAGCTACTAACCCAAGCAGATAGTATTGCACTTGGCAAACAGCAGCGTAAGGCGTACCCATTAAAAACCTTGGCTGCCATCAGCCAACGTCCGACCGCCATCGACGCGCTCAGTCTTTATCATTGGTCGAATCAAGGTCGGTTGGCAGCGTTATTACCCATACGAGCCAAGCGTATGAGTGTATCACCGTTTACTTTTTTTCGTGGCATGCCCGCTTTGATGCTATTTGACCAAGCATGGCAAGGGCAACATTCTGGCTTATTTCAGCAGATTTGCGGCGATTGTCATGTCAGTAATTTTGGTGGTTATGCCAGTCCTGAACGCAATTTATTATTTGGCATTAATGATTTTGATGAAACCATCGTTGCGCCATTTGAATGGGATTTGCAGCGACTGGTCGCCAGTATTTTAATCGCCAGTCAAAGTTTTAAGTATGTAGAATCGGTGGGCTATAAGGCGATAGAAAAACTGCTGACCAGTTACCTTGATGGATTAGAAGCGCATTGCAGCTTGTCACCGTTACAAGTGTGGTATGAAAAAATCGACACCCATAAAATATTGGCAAATACCGAAGACGTGACTGTTCGTAAACGCCGTCATGCCGATTTTGAAAAAGCCAAAAAAAATGATGCGGTAAAAATGCTGCCAAAATTGACTGAGCGTGATACTGTCACAGGGTTGCGCGCGTTTAAAACTGACGGTGAATTGCAGCGACCACCACGCCAAGGGCAGCCATTTTTTGGTGGTAGCCACGCTTTTTTTGACGCTTATCGAGATACCCTAAAGTCAGATAGACAAGTGTTGTTTGACCGCTATGATTTTACCGATGTGGCACTCAAAGTAGTTGGGGTGGGGAGTGTCGGTACTGTGTGTGCGGTGGCATTATTCCAAGATGCCGACCATGAGCCGCTGATATTGCAAATGAAGCAAGCCAAAGCGTCTATCTTGACACCCTTACTGGCAAAACAATTTAGCCATCAAGGCAAACGCGTGGTGGAAGGGCAGCAATTGATGCAGGCATCGAGTGATATTTTCTTGGGCTATGCATCGCTTGATAACTTTGAGATGGATTTTTATGTCAGGCAGCTGCGGGACATGAAGTATTCGGCGTCTCTTGAGACTATGGCAGCTGCCCATTTTTACGAATATATTGAAAGCTGTGGCCATGCCTTGGCACATGCGCATACCAAAGCGGGCAATGCCGATACGCTTATGGGTTATCTGGGCAATGGTAGTGAAATCATCTCTGTCATGCAAGGGTATGCCGAGCAAACTGCGGCTCGCAATGCCCAAGATTATGCGCAATTTATGAACCAAATAGCCGATGGGCATATTGCTGTGGCAGGCGATGAGGTATTATAGTAGCTATACAACCGTCTTGAAAAAAATTTTGAGTTTTAAAAAGTTTGAATTGATAAAAAATATCGCGTTTTATATCATCACAAAGTTCGTTATTATCATAGGGTGAAAGGAGAAAACCAAATGCCAAACAGTCACTTACCGCGTCCAGAAACTGCCGAGCAAGCGCTCGAGATGCTCAAACAAGGCAACGCACGATTCGTAGAGAATTTGCAAAACCCCCAATCAACCTTGCTAGCGTCTAATGCACTTACCCATGTGCATGAACCGTTTGCGATTATTTTGGGTTGTTCTGATGCGCGCGTGCCCGCTGAGATTGTCTTTGATCAAGGTTTGGGTGATTTATTCGTCATTCGTGTAGCAGGCAACGTAGTCGCGCCGTCTCAGATTGGCTCGGTTGAGTTTGCCGCGGAGAAATTCGGTACCAAGTTAGTCGTGGTGTTGGGTCATTCACATTGCGGCGCGGTGACGGCTTGTGTGGAGACACTGATCAATCCTGATCAGCAGTTTTCGCCCAATTTACGCTCGATTGTTGACCGTATCCGTCCCAGTGTTTACAACTTGCATGAAATTTATACCGCCAATGGACAAGACATTGACGCGCAAGAGTTGATTAATCGGGGTATTAAAGCCAACGTGCGTATGTCAGTCACCCAGCTCAAACACGGCTCTCGTATTCTTGAAGATGCGGTTAATAATGGTAGCTTAATTATTGTTGGGGCGGTGTATGATTTGGACACGGGTAAAGTGACCTTTATTGAGTAGCGAATAGTGAATAGCGAATATTGAATTGAGCAACTTACCTAAGTGCAATGTTATTAGCCATGATGTTATGAGAAATGACGGCTATATTTTTACCCAAAAGTTAATTAAAATTAAACAGTATTGAATTTTTGGCAAACTGTCGTTATTAATGACGTTTAGTCAACGTCTTTTTCTTTTAAGGTTTTTTCTTTTAGAGGCATATTACAATAAGGATCACTATGTCAAACTTGTCCGCTACCAATGGGTTTATCTTTAATCACACCATGCTTAGGGTGAAAGACCCGCAAGTGTCTTTGGCTTTTTATCAAGATGTATTAGGCATGACGCTACTACAAACCAAACGCTATCCACAAGCGGAATTTGATTTGTATTTTTTGGCAAAGCTTACCGATGAACAGGTGGCAAATTTGCCGACCGATACTGCCGCGCTAGCAGCATTTACCTTTAGTCAGCCAGGGGTGCTAGAATTGACCCATAATTATGGCACGGAGTCTGATGCAGAGTTTCACTATCACAGTGGCAACAGCGAACCACAAGGATTTGGGCATATTTGTTTTGCCGTGCCAAATCTGCAAGAAGCGGTTGCTTGGTTTGAGCAACATCAAGTCACCTTCAAAAAACGCCCTGAAGAAGGTACGATGAAAGATATTGCCTTCATCTTGGATCCAGATGGTTACTGGATAGAAATCGTACAACCAAACTTAATGGGTTAATCGCCCATGAAAAAAAGGGCAACTGTGATTGCCCTTTTTTATGGTGTTTTATTAAGATTGCGTTTTGTTAAGCTTTGAGGTTTAGCCAATCTCTGGGTTTTAGATAAAAATCCGTGAGTTCAAATTCAGGCGTTCCTGCGAGAGGCTCATAACGATATTCCCAGCCGGTGAGCGGCGGCAGACTGACCAAAATCGACTCAATGCGACCGTTTGATTGTAGGCCAAACAAAGTACCGCGGTCATACACCAGATTGTATTCGACATAGCGACCGCGACGGTACAACTGAAAATTACGCTGCGGCTCGGTATAGCGCGTGTGTTTGCGTTTCTCAAAAATCGGGATAATACCTTTAAGGTAGCCATTGCCTACCGCCTGCATAAACGCAAAGCACTTATCAAAATCCCAGCCCATGCTAAGCGTGTTCAAATCATCATAAAACAAGCCGCCGATGCCGCGTTGTTCGTTACGATGCTTTAAATAAAAATACTCATCGCACCACGTCTTAAACTTGGGATAAATATCTGCCCCAAACGGCGCGCACAAATCATGACACACTTGGTGCCAATGCACACAGTCTTCCATCACAGGATAAAACGGCGTTAAATCAAAGCCCCCACCAAACCACCAAATCGGCTCGTAGCCTTCTTTTTCCGCGATAAACATCCGTACGTTGGCATGACTGGTTGGCACGTTAGGATTGGTCGGATGAATCACCAGTGAGACACCGAGTGCTTGTGCTTGGCGACCAGCAAGTTCAGGGTGGCGAGCGGTGGCAGTGGCTGGCAGATGGTTGATAACAATGTGGCTAAACATCACCCCGCCTTTTTCAATCACTTTGCCGCCTTGAAGTACATTGGAGCGACCACCGCCCAAATTTTGATGGGTGCCTTGCTCAGTGGGTCTCTCCCAAACATCAGCGACAAATTTGGCATTGCTGGCACCTTCAGCATATAGATTAAAGCCGCCAGTGGCTTCTTGGTGTTCTAGCGCTTGGCAAATACGGTCTTGTAAATCAAGTAAATAGGCGCGAACGGCTTGAACATTGGGTGAGGAGAGCAGCATAGACATAGCAATAATTCTTTTAAAAATTTTTAGCGATTAAATTTTAGCGGTTAATTTTTAGTGATTGATTTTTAATAATCATTGTAACACATAATCGCGTGGGTAAAATTTAGCGTATTGGGCGTATTGACTGATGACACGCATAAATATTTACATAAAACCGTTAAAAAAATCGTCACAGCCGCTACCCAAACGGTCAGAAAACTCATAAAATGCCATGACGTCTTGATTACATGATTGATGAAATTAAGTTGAGATTTTATAAACTGACTAGCCCAGCGATACTGATTGACCTAGTGATATAGTTATTGGGATCATATAGTTATCGGACTATCAAGTTATCAGATGGATGATTACATTAACCGTTTTTGGAGAAAACTATGAATAAATTATTAATCACATTAGTGACAGTCATCAGCCTTGTGGGCTGTGGTAAAAAAGAAGAAGCCAAAACTGAAACCACTACCACGACGACGACCACCACAATAGCGTCTGTACCTGCCAATACAGCGACTGCAACGGCAAATACAGCGACTGCTACTGCGTCACCGGCAAAATAATATTAGCCAAAAGCCTAATTGATAAAACCGCTAATCCACTTAGCGGTTTTTTTATGCTTTTTTTATGCCATGGCAGATTTATCAGCTTAAGGCTTTAGCAGGTTTAGCCTAATTTCTGTGTACCAATTCAGCATAGATCAAGTCAGCATAGATTTAATGAATAATCGCTAAAATTTTGCTAAAATAAGCGCCTTTTTTTGATACCTACACTCTAGCAACATGCGGTTAAAACAGCTCAAGCTGGCAGGCTTTAAATCCTTTGCCAACCCTACAACGTTTCATTTCCCCAAAACCATCACCGCGATTGTCGGGCCCAATGGCTGCGGCAAATCCAATGTGATTGATGCCATCCGCTGGGTGCTGGGCGAATCCTCCGCCAAGCAGCTCCGCGGCGGCGCGATGAGTGATGTCATTTTTGCAGGCACGCAAGAAAAGTCCGCCAAAAGCTTGGCAAGCGTAGAATTGGTGTTTGAACATACCCGCGGCGAAGATGGTAGCAGCGGCATCCACCACGCGCTCAATCTGTATCAAGAATTATCGGTACGCCGGCAAATCAATAAAGAAGGCAAATCCGATTACTTTATCAATGGCACCAAAGTGCGTCGCCGTGATGTGGTCGATATTTTTTTGGGCACAGGTCTTGGCGCGCGCTCGTATGCGGTGATTGAGCAGGGTATGATAGGGCGCATCATTGATGCCAATGCGTTGCAGCTACGAGAGTTTATCGAAGAGGCGTCGGGCGTGTCGCGCTACCAAAGCCGGCGTGATGATACCCAAAAACAGCTCGATACCGCAAGCGATAATTTAGCGCGGCTGCATGATATGGTCAGCGAACTGACCAGCCAACAAAAACGCCTAGAAAAACAAGCCAAAACGGCACAACAAGCCCAGCAATGGCAACAAGCGCAGCAAGCGATCAGTGAGCAGCTACTCATTGATGACTATGGGCAGGCGTGGCAAAAACAGCAAACACTCGCGGCAGATTTTCAAGGGATGCGTGAGCGTGTGGATGCTCAGCAAATATTGATTGAAGGATTAATCGAGCAGCAGCAACTTGCCCAGCAGACTCTGACTGAGCAACAGCACACTTTACAAAACCAGCAAAATCTTGCTAAGGGTTATTGGCAGCAGCAGCATGAAACGCAAAGTCTACTGAAGCAAGCTGAGCAAGCCCTTGCCAATGACCAACAACGCCTGAATGTCCTCAATGTTGAGCTGGGGCGTTTTGCAGCGTATCAACAAGAGTTGCAAGCACAAAAACAGCAAGCACAAATGCGTATTGAAGGCTTACCTGCAAAGCTTGAACAGCTCACCGCACAGTTGCGCCAATTGCGTGATGAACAAGATGATTGCAAACAGCAGCGTGAGAAAATTGCGAAAAATTTAGTGGCATTAAATAAGCAAAAGCAAGACGTAGAAAAAAATCTTGCCGTCAGTGAAAACGCCCTCAAACACCATGCCAGCCAACAACAGCGCCAACAACAACGCCAAAGCGAACATGACAAAGCCGTATTGGCATGGCAGACTGCTAAGGCCGCATTTGATCAGCAATTTGCAGTGTTTGAGAATAACGAACTAGACACGCAAATGACGAGACTCAGTGATGAGATTAATCGTCTTGAAGCCAATATCATCGCCCGTCAAGAGTCTATCGCTGACCAAGCCGATGAAGTTGACAGCTTAACCCGTCAGCATCGCCAAGCTGAGCAGCAGTACCAAGCGTGGCAAACCGAGCACGCGACACTACAAAATTTGCTAGCACAACAAGAAACTGCCCTTGACCAATTTATCCACCAGTCACCCAATCAAGAACACACTAGCAGTTTGCCAAAACTTATCAGTCAACTGCAATTGACCGAAACAGGTAAGGGGTATGCCAATGTTTTTGATACCCTAGTTACGGTATTTGCCAAGTGGTCTATCGCGGCTGACCAAGATTTTGCCCAAATCATCCATGACCATGCGGTGTTTATTGATAATCAATCAGCTTTACATCACAGCTCGAAAAATCACACAGCGAACAGCCATCTAATAGACGGTTGTTTGCCACTCTCTGCTTTGATTGCGGCGCCCAATCTGGCTATTTTTCAGCAGGTTTGGATCAGTGCTACGCCACTTGACTGGGCAGATGTGCAGGATAAAGGGCTGCTCGATAACTTACCAACGGGCGATTGGTTGCTGGTGCAGACATCAGCGCAACAGCTGATACTCTGTAATAATCAGCTGCTGATTAACCTAAGCCATTTGTTGCAAGCTGAGGGTCAGCAGCTTATCAGTTTTAGCCAGCAGTTGATGAATGAAGCCCGTATTGAAGAGCTCGATGAACACTTGGCGCAGCAACAACCGCAACTGCAGCGTCTAGCCGATCGCTTGCAACAAGCGAAGGTTAGTCTGCAAGAATGGCAAGCGCAAGACCGAACCGCGCGTAATCAACTGCTAAGCCTAACCCAGCAACAACAGCAATGCCAGCAACAAAAACTACAACAGCAGTATCACTATCAATCCGCACTCGATAAACTTAATCAAGATAAAAAACGCCTCGACAGTGACAGCGAGCGTCTACAACAAGAGGGGCTAGGTTTTGCTGACAAATTGCAGCAAGAACAACAGCGGGTTTATGAGCTAAGCAACACGCTTTCGCATTTACAACCGCAATTACAGCAGCAAATCAGCGAGCGCCAGTCACTCGATGAACGCTTAAACCAGTTTGCCAGTCAGCAGCGCGAGCTAGAACAACAACAAAATCGCATCACCCAAACACTGGCAACCGGACAATTGCAAATCACCGCAAGTGAGCAGCAACTTGCCAAAGCTGAGCAAGACCAAGCAAGATTCACCAGTGAGCAGCAGCTGCTGAGTCATAAAATTAGCGAGCAGCAGGCACGCTTGCCACAGCTACAACAGCAACTCACGGTGGACTCGACGCAACTGCAAACCGCCAATGACAGCGTTACGCAATTGACAATGACCTTGAAAATCATGGAAACCGAGCTACATCAACTGCAGTTGAGTGTGCAAGAGTCTCAGCAGCAGTTGAGCCAACTACAACAGCAATATCACACCACCGACACCGCATTGGCACTAGCCAAGCAAAACGTGGCATTGATTGGTGAGCAATTGACTAGTCGCAAAATCGCCGTGCCAAAAACTGACAACATTGAGTTAATGAGTAGCAGCAAACGCGAGCAACTACAACGACAACTCGAGCAGTTAGCATCACAGGTGCTTAATCTTGGCGCGGTCAATCATGCCGCGGTAGCCGAGCTAAGCGAAGTGAACAGCCGATTGGCGCCCCTTGCTGAGCAAATCTCGGATTTGACCGCAAGCATTGACAAATTACAACTTGCTATCCAGCAGATTGACAGTCAGACCAAACAGCTTTTTATGGATATGTTGACCCAAGTTAATATCGAGCTTAACAAGCTATTTACCCAAGTATTTGGCGGCGGGCAAGCGCAGCTGGTGTTATCAGACCATACCAATGACAAAGATGGCAGCGGCAAAGGCTGGCAGTCAGGGCTAGAGCTTATGGCGCAGCCGAAAGGCAAAAAGAACAGCCGGCTAGCCATGTTATCGGGCGGGGAGAAAACCTTGACGGCGTTAAGTTTAATATTTGCTATTTTTAAACAGCAGCCCGCACCATTTTGTGTGCTCGATGAAGTCGATGCGCCGCTCGATGATGCCAATGTCGCACGCTTTACCCGCTTAATTGAGCAGCTTGCCAAAGACGTGCAGTTTGTGTTTATCAGTCATAACAAACTTGCCATGCAAATTGCCGATGAGCTCAAAGGTGTGACCATGCCAACGGCAGGGGTGTCCAAGCTGGTCAGTGTGGATATGGCTGAGGTGGAAGCTTATTTGGCATAAGCGATTTTCACCTGTCAAATACGCAAAAAGTCAAGCCTTGTCACGGTTTTTTCTAGCTGATTTTATGAAGTCATGATAGTATAACGGCAAAAATACCGATGTAAAAATTTTTATACTACAAACAGGGTCGTTATCGTCTTTCTCAAAGGTCGTTGTTTATGTCTATCACTCAGCTTATTCTTATCATTCTTGCGGTTGTTGCTATCGTTTGGGGTATTTACACGCTACTAAAATCCATTCGTCAAAAAAACCAAGATGTATTAGCGACTGACGCGATTGAACATGACAAAGATGGTTTACCTATTATTCCGCGCCATCAGCGCCCTGAGCCCCAAGAAAGCCAGTTATTCAAAGCGGAAATTACATCCGACAATCCTAAAGGCGAAGTAAAGCTAAGCGCGGACGATACCGAGTTGCACCTAGATAACTATCCAGCCAATGGCGGTTTTGCCAATGCCAATGCCAATGCCAATGCTAATGTCACTAAATCTGCCAATGACAAATTATTGGCAGAAACCCATACATTTGTGGAAAACGAAAACGACGCTTTTAGCATGCTTGCCAATGCCACAGAGACTATCACCCCGGTTGTGCATACTTTCGATGAAAATCAGCTAAAAAATGACAGCTTTACCGATAACAGCCCAATTTTGGACACCCATATCCAAGCGCAAATTGACGAAGAACAAAACAGCCCACTCAACAACGCCATTCAAAATATCAACATCAGTATTTTTCCCAATCAGCAGTTTGTCGACATTAAAGGCGATTATTTGTTAGAGCTGATTGACAAGTATGGCTTGAAGTTTGGTGCGATGAATATGTTCCATCGCTACGAAAACAAAGACGGGACAGGCTTATTGTGGTTTAGTCTGATGATGATTGATAATGAAGGTATTTCACCTTTCGATCTCAATCGACTACCGATGCAAACCATGAAAGGCTTGGTACTATTTTTATCGCTCCCACACCCACGCCCTGTTCAAGGCTTTGATAGCATGATGAGTATCGCAGGACTGCTTGCCAATGACTTAAATGCCACGGTATATGACGACACAGGCGAGCCGATTAACAAAGAAAACACCCAAGCCATGCGCGAGCTTGCCATTAATTTTGGTCGATAGATTTTATTAAAACGAAAACAAGGTACTCCTCGCGAGTGCCTTTTTTTTATGGTCAAAATGTTTACTGTTTTGACTGACCTGATGACTGAAAAATTGACCAAGTAAACCATCACTTTGTTGTAAAATATCCGTTATCTTTTTTAAATCATCATAATTATGAACACAGCCGCCATTACTGCGCAAATGCGCAAACTCATTGCACAGCTAAAACAACATAACCACGCTTACTACGTCCTAGATAATCCGCTGTTAGAAGATAGCGAATACGACCAACTTCGCCAAGAACTGGTGGCACTAGAAACTGCGTATCCTGAATTGGTACAAAGCGACAGCCCTACCAACCAAGTAGGCGACAAGCCGTTGCCATTTTTTACCCAAGTCACCCACCAAATACCCATGCTGTCACTGGGTAATTTATTTACCTTTGACGATTTACAGAATTTTATGCGACGGGTCAATGACCGTTTGGCAGTCAATCAGCAAAACCCCGAATATGAAGTCGAGCTCAAACTTGACGGGCTTGCGGTTTCACTGTTGTACCAAAACGGACAGTTGTCCCAAGCGGTCACGCGCGGCGATGGTCAAACAGGCGAAGATATTACCCAAAACGTGCGCACTATTCGAAATCTACCCCTGCAGTTGCCGATTGATATACCGCGCCTAGAAGTGCGCGGCGAAGTACTCATGCCCAAAGCAGGGTTTGCAAGGCTCAACCGGGATGCAGAGGCAAAAGGGGAGAAAACCTTTGCCAATCCGCGTAACGCCGCCGCAGGGAGTTTGCGCCAACTTGACCCCAATATCGCCAAAAGTCGTCCGCTGGCGTTTTATGCCTATTCCGTCAATCAAGGCTTGCCCGCTGAGATTACCACCCAATCCGATGCGCTATTTTGGCTAAAAGCGTTGGGCTTTAGCATCAGCGATATCAAAATCGTGCAAACAGCCGCGCAGCTACAAGCGTATTATCAAGCGGTGATTGAAAAACGCAGTCGCTTACCCTTTGAAATTGATGGCACGGTGATTAAGGTCAATAGTTTAGCCTTGCAAGAGCAACTGGGCTTTTTAAGCCGTGAGCCACGCTGGGCAACCGCCTATAAATTCCCTGCCGAAACTGTGATGACGCGTCTAAATGCGATTGAATGGCAAGTAGGGCGCACAGGTCAGTTGACGCCCGTGGGCAAGCTTGAACCTGTCAATGTCGGTGGTGTCACTGTTAGCAATGTGACCCTGCATAATATCGGTGAAATTCAGCGTTTAGATATTCGAGCAGGGGACATGGTCAGCGTACACCGTGCCGGTGATGTCATTCCCAAAGTTACGCGCGTTTGGACGGACGAGCGCCCTGCCAATGCCCAAGTGGTGAGCCTGCCGACGCATTGCCCGGTGTGTGATTCACCCGTTATCATGCCAGAAGGTGAAGCGCTGGCACGATGTACAGGGGGGTTATTTTGCCCAGCCCAGCAACAAGAAGCACTGATTCACTTTGTCAGTCGTAAAGCGATGGATATCGACGGGCTCGGTGAGCGCTGGTTGATTAACTTTTTTGAGCAGGGCATTGTTAAAAATGTCGCAGATATTTATGCGCTGAGCAATCACCGCGACGCGCTTATCAACCTTGAAAAATTGGGGGAAAAATCTGTCGACAATATGCTGGCTGCCATTGAAAAAAGTAAAGATACGACATTACCGCGGTTTATCTTTGCTTTGGGTATTGGTGGCGTAGGCGAGAGCACGGCGATGAATTTAGCCATGCAATTTGGCGACTTGCAGCCGCTCATGGCAGCGAGTATCGAAGCGTTACAAAAAACCCCCGATGTCGGTGAAAAAACTGCAGACTCGATTTTTGAGTTTTTTCATGCCGAGCACAATATCGAAGTCATCAATCGATTATTACAAGCGGGCATTCATTGGCAGCCTGTCAGTCAAGTGCCTGAAGGTAATCAGCCGCTTAAAGGTCAAAGTTGGGTCATTACAGGCACCCTTGAAAGCATGGGACGTGACGAAGCCAAAGCCAAACTGCAAGCATTAGGGGCAAAAGTCTCAGGCAGCGTTTCTGCCAAGACCACCGCACTGCTCGCAGGCGAAAAAGCGGGCAGTAAACTTGCCAATGCTGAAAAACTGGGGGTGAAAGTGGTGACTGAAGCGCAATTCACCGATTTATTGAACACGTATCATGCCTAATATATGTGCGGTATTGTAGAAAAAGTTAACGCAACCTTGAGTAAGCTATTTGTTGCCCAAATTATAGCAAGGTTACTTACAAAACACGTATAAATCAGTCTTTATTTATAACAATAGGGTGAAAAATTTACGCTAATATATCTTCCGTAAGTTGCTAAAAGCACCTGACATTTTAGCAAATGGAAACCCTACTGGAGAAAAGTATGAAATCACTTAAAACACTTGCGGTACTTGCGACACTTGTTGGTTCAACAGCATTGACAGCGTGTGCAACCACTGATGCCTATGGCAACCGCGTCACTACCCAAGGCTCTTCTCGCGCGGCGACGCAAGGCGCGGTAGCGGGTGCAGCATTAGGTGCACTGGCAAAATCAGATGGCAACCGTAACGACATCGGTAAAGCTGCGGCAATCGGTGCAGCAGCGGGCGGGGCAACAGGCTATGTATTAAGTACATCACCTAACTATCCATACCAAAAATAAGCTATACTAAAAGTCATAGCCTATATCTACAGTATCCAATAGCGATGCTGTTAAAAGCCAAACCTTTAATAGTTTGGCTTTTTTCTTTGCTAAACGTTAGGCAAGCTATTTGATACAATCAAAGATAAGTTCAACTAGGTGATTTTTATTTTTCTAACCTAAACTGCTAGCCTAAATCATAGCGTTACAAAATCAAGGGTATAAAAAAGCCCTTATCAATTCGATAAGGGCTTTGGATATGGTGGATCGTCCGCGACTCG
>NZ_DAMAAE010000011.1:0-43589 GCF_031986685.1 Moraxella sp. CTOTU47915 | reverse complement strand
AACGCGGGACCAATGGATTAAAAGTCCACTGCTCTACCAACTGAGCTAACGATCCTGAGAAGCGTTAAGAAAACGTCTGGGAGACGTTTTTAGCTTCGCAAGAGCAAATCTATGATTTGCTAAAGCATTAAAAAATTGCAAAGCAATTTTGATTTCACAAGTCAAATTCATAAAATGACATTGTGAAACTTTCAAAATATGGTGGATCGTCCGCGACTCGAACGCGGGACCAATGGATTAAAAGTCCACTGCTCTACCAACTGAGCTAACGATCCAAAACTTTTAAGGCAATACAAAACGATTTTCACGTTTTTATTTTGGCTATTGCCGTTAAGTGAGTGCATATTATACGCATTAAATCTTAGTTTGCAAGCCTTTTTGCACAAATTTTTTAACTAAGGATTTGCATCAAGATAGCGGCTTAAATTCATCGACTTATCATACCTTTAACTTATCTAGCCTTGATTAAATAAATCTTGATTGGCTAGACGTGGATTAACTAGGTATTAATTAACTAGGTGATAAAACTTTTATTCACCACCTGATAAGGCATCGACAGGATTGAGTCTCGCGGCATTGCGCGCCGGAATAAACCCAAAAACCACACCAATGAGAGTGGAACACACCACAGCCGCTACAATGGAGGTGGTTGAATACACCACTTGGAAATTACCCCCTGCAAATTTGTTAATTAAAGCGCCGATACCAAACGCTAGGCTAATACCTAAAATCCCGCCCAAGATACATACCAAAATCGCTTCTATCAAAAACTGCTGCATGATATCAGATTGTCTTGCGCCCACTGCCATGCGCACACCAATTTCACTGGTGCGCTCGGTGACTGAGACGAGCATGATATTCATGACGCCAATACCCCCCACGATCAAAGAAATAATGGCTATCGACGAAACCAGTAATGTCATCGTGCCTGTGGTGGATTCAATCGTCTGACGAATTGAATCAGAATTTTGAATACGAAAGTCATCGGTGCCGTGTCGCTGCTCTATCAAATCAGAAACAGCTTGCTCAGCGGCACTAGACGAGATAGTATTTTTTAATAGCACAATAAAACTATCTACATGACTGGTGCCAACCATTCTACGCATCACAGTGGTATAAGGCATATACAGGGTAGGGGTGTCTGAACTTGGACCAAAAGCTTGTTCAGATGGCTGCAATACACCGATGACGCGAGCGGGCACACTACCCACCAACATCACTTCACCAATGGGGTCGCTGACATTGCCAAAAAAGGCGGTTTTTGCATTATTATCAATAATCACATCTTGGGTCATCGAGGTGATACTATTGTCATTAAAAGTTTGCCCAAGCGCGAGTTTTTCGCCTTTCACCGTTAGATAATCTTTGCCCACGCCACTGACATTCACAGAAGCTTCTGTTTCACGGTAACGGGCGGTGGCGGTATTGCTGCTGACTTGTGGACTGACGCTTTGCACATAAGGTTGTTCTGCGACAGCATTGGCATCGGCATCTGTTAAATTATTATCATGGTATTTACGGCGAGGGTCACCAAATTTATAGCCATCTCGTACGGTTAAAGTATTGGTGCCTAAGGAGCTGATATCATTGAGAATTTTTTGTTGAGAGCCTTGCCCTAGACCCACTACCGATACCACAGAGGCAATACCAATGATAATACCTAGCATGGTTAACAATGTCCGCATTTTATGGGCTTTCATCGCCAAAACAGACATCTTAAAGGCTTCAGATAAGCGGTCTAAAAACGCGGTAACACCAGACTTTTTGGCAAAATTTAGGTGTTGAACCGCTTTGGTTTTATCAAATCTATTGTCGGTATAATAATCTTTAAGAATCTGTCCGTCTTTGATTTCAATCACGCGTTCGGCTTGGGCAGCGATAGAAGGATCGTGGGTCACCATAATGATGGTATGACCTTGGCTATTTAGATTTCTCAAAATTGCCATCACGTCTTTGCCCGATTGGCTATCTAATGCCCCAGTCGGTTCATCAGCCAGGATAATGTCGCCACCATTCATTAAGGCACGAGCAATAGACACACGCTGTTGTTGACCACCGGAGAGTTGGCTTGGGCGATTTTGGGTTTTTGCCGCAAGCCCTAAGTCGTCTAATAATTGAGTGGCGCGCGCTTCACGTTGCCGCACCGGCATCCCTGCATACACAGCGGGGACGGCGACATTGTCTTGGGCATTGATGTCACCGAGTAAATGATAGCGCTGAAAAATAAAGCCAAAATGCTCACGGCGAAGCTCGGCAAGTTCGTCTGCGCTGAGTTTGTCCACCGCTTTGCCATAGATGTGGTAACTGCCCGCAGTCGCCTGATCTAGGCAGCCTAAGATATTCATTAAGGTGGATTTACCCGAGCCTGATTGACCGATAATTGCGACCATTTCACCTTCATAAATGGTCAAGTCAATCCCATGTAAAACCCGAATTTTTTCATCACCTGCAGGGAATTCGCGGATTAAATCCTTCACTTCCATAATAGGTTGTTTGGTATCTTGCGTTATCATCAGCCGTGTGTCTCACAGTTAGCATGCGTCATAGGGTTAGCATGCGTCATAGGTTACAATCAACGTTTACAATCTAGGGTTATCATCTACCAATTATTACATCATCGGTGGACGACCATTATTTTTAGACGATGAACTTGATTTACTTGCCGTTGCTTGACCCACAACCACCTTATCCCCTTGGTTGACGCCGCTAAGAATTTGGGTGGTAATACGATTGGTGACACCTGTTTTGACCGCTTGTTTTTTGGTAGTACCGTCGGCTTGTACGACTTCAACATAACTGCCTATTTTTGGGTCGGTTTTGATTGCCGCAGCGGGTACGCTAAGCACATTACTGACTTTATTTTCAACAATATAGACTTGCGCTGTCATGTTGATACGTAGCGCGCCATCGGGATTGGGGACAGTAAAATAACCAATGTAATAAATCGCTGAATCCGTTGACGTCGATGAATCACTGGCGGTAGTGCCATCGGGCGCAGGTCCAATGGTCGACAGTGTGGCTTGGTATTTCTTATCTGGGCGTCCAATGATATTGAAATAAACAGGCAACCCTACTTTTAGGTTAACGACATCGGCTTCTGATATTTTGGCTTTCACCCGCACACTACTCAAATCTGCCAATGTCACAATGGTGGGGGCTGATTGATTGGCGTTTACTGTTTGCCCTTGTTTGGTGGTGATAGAAATCACCGTGCCTGATATTGGGGCAACAATTTGGCTATATCCAAGATTTTTTTCAGCCGTATTGACGTCCATTTGCGATTTTTTTATGGTTTGTTGTGCACTCACAATATCGGCTTGCGATGAGGCAATATTTGCTTGGGCAGTCACAATCGCTTGTTGGTCACTGTCTACATTGGCTTGGGCTGTTTTGACAGCGGTATCCGCTTGCTCCAGCTCTTGTTTGGAGATGGCATTCATGGCAAGCAAGGATTTTAGGCGATTGTATTCTGTTTGCGATTGTTGCAAGGTTGCTATTTTACCTTTCAAGTCGGCTCGCGCTGTGGCAAGTGCGGCTTGTTTGGTCTGATAGGCGGACTTGGCACTTTCCAAATTCGCTTTGCTTTGCTGTAAGGTAGCTTGCTGCGCGGCTAAGGTATTTTGCAGGGTAACTGGGTCAATTTGAGCAATAACATCGCCCTTTTTGACCGTATCACCTACTTCGACATACAATTTTGTCACTTCCCCTGACACCTGAGCGCCCACATCCACTTGTTTAATGCCTTCAATTTTGCCCGTGGCCATCACACTGTTTTCAATATCGCTACGCTCGACACTAGCGGTGATGTAATTGGGTTTTTGGGGTTTGGGTTTAAAGTACCAATAGGCTAACGCTGCCAGTGAAATAACGATCAAACTTAAGATTGCCCATTTGAGCCATTTTTTTTGGGTAGCGGTCATCGTGCCAAGCCTTATCAAGGGATAAACAATTGAAAAAAATTAAAGGTAAACAAATAAAGTTTTTAACACTGAGCATTAAAAGCTAAATGAGAATAAATTGCAATAAAAACAGGTAAGTCGGAAGGATTTTTAATTATAACCACATAATCTTGCTGGATTATAAAATAAATGTTATGAGTAAGAAAAACGCATTAAAAATTTGAGGGTAGTGGTTTGATGGTCGGGTTGTTTGAAGGGTTGCAAAGATTGCGGAGCATTTTTAAAAGCAACTTTTAAAGTAACTTTTAAAGCAACTAGTGAAATAATGGTTGACCCGCTAGACGAAAAGCGAGTTGGTAGAGCAGCTCCCAAGCCGGTTGTTGCACCAGACCTTTGATGGCTTGGTCGGCTAGGTACAGTGCGTCCGACCAGTTTCGGGTAGCGTCATGGGAATGACGATGCAGCGCTTTACTATACAGCTGTTGCTTGCTTTGCCAAATGCCGAGGCTTTGATAACTTGCCCCTGATTGCAAGCTTAAAATATTGCGCATGTCTTTGGCTATCATCCATAACACTAGACTCTCTGGTTCTTCACTGGCTTTGAGTTGCTGCAAGATTTTTGCAACCTGCGCAGTATCACCTGCCAACATGGCATCCGATAAATCAAAGGTGGTAAACATAGATTGACTCACCAACCCATCAAACAGCTGAGACTCATCGATGGTCACAAAATGGGTAGGAGGATTGGCATCTGTTGTAGCATAGAGATAGGAGAGTCGCCACAGACTTTGGTAAGCTGCCAGCAAATTATGCTGAGTTTGTGCCATCAGTATTTGCCAAGCGGGTTTGGTGAGTTCGAGCCCAAAATCTTGGGCGTGTTGCTGTAGCAATTGTTCGCGTTGCTGCTCTTGATAAAGATGACATTCGATGACGTGACCAAATTTATCGCAAAGCGAAAAAAACGCACTGCTTTGGCTTTTCTTATCGTATTTATCACTGATAATGACTAAGCAATTGCTCTGATTACTCGTCGCAAATTGCGCTAATTCTGCTAACGCCTCTTTATCAGGTTTATGATTACTATGAACGACAATGGCTTTGTTGTCGTCAAACAGTGACAGACTGTTCAGCTCTGCCAAAACCGCTTGCCATGATTTGGCGCTGGTAATATCCATGCGCGAAATTGCCATATTATGTTGCCGCCAATTGGGCGACATTTTTTCTATCAGCCACTGTGACAGCAAATCTTCATCGCCATGCATTAGCCACACCCCAGTGGCGGGGTCTTGGCTATTTTTGAGATGTTGAAAGGCATTTAAAAAATTGTACTGCATCAGCGTATTATCAATTAGGTGTCAATTAAGTATCAATTAGGTTAGGGGGTGGTGGCGGTCGGCACTTTGGTGATTTTTGGAAGGCTCAGTGCGACATATTGGTCAGCAATACGCTGCGCCAGGTTGTCATACAACCATACTTTAATTTGCTCAGCTTGGGGATTGTCGGTCGCTACCACGCCTTGGTCATACTGATAACTGCGCTGTACTTGAATCGTATTGGTCAGCGTGCGGGGTTGACCATTTTCAATGGCGCGATAGCTCACCTCTGCGCTTAGCACCATGCGAATTTCGGTCAAAATACCGCGTAGCTGGTAGTTTTGCAGGCGAATGTTTTTGACTTCAATACTGGCAGGCAAGGCGTCATTTGATTGGGTGGTTGCATTTTTATCAATCACCCTATCTTGAGTGTTAATGCTTAGTTGGTCGAGTTGTTTTTTTAACGCATTTTTAACCGCATAGGCTTCAGGCGTGTTGTTAAAAATCAGCTCAGTGGTTGGGATATTCTGTGACATAGGCGCATCATACCCGCGTAGATGAAAACCACAGGCAGGTAGCTGCGTCAGTAACACACTGCTTAGGAAGATACGAAGAAATGGCTGATTCATATAGTTACCTGTCTGTTAGTTACCCATCTATGATTGTCGGTATTGCTTGTGATAACACTTTATTATGAAGCTGCAAGATAAAGCTTTAAGGTAAAAAAGGGCTTAGGTTGCCAATAAGCCCTTGTAATCAATTAGGCTTTTACCACAATATTGACCAATTTATTGGGCACCACGATTTCTTTGACGATATCGCCGGTGATAAATTTAGCGACGCTGTCGAGTTGTTTCGCTTCGGCTTTTAACCAATCGCTATCACTGTTTGGCGCCACATCCATTTGACCCCGGATTTTGCCGTTGACTTGCACCACCATGGTAATAGTGTCTTGTACCAAGGCTGAAGTATCAACGGCTGGATAGGTTAGTGTCATTACATCAAGCCCTAACTCCTCAAGTAGGACTTCTGCCATATGCGGCGCGTACATGGTGAGCAAGGTCAATAACGTCAACAGTGCTTCATTGGCTACCGCCAAGTCGCTGTCTGAATGAATGTCAAATGCAGTGAGTTCGTTCGACAGTTCCATTAAAAATGACACAGGCGTATTGAGCGCCAAGTTTTTGCCAAAGGCGTCATCTAATTTGCCGATCGTATCATGTGTTTTACGGCGTAGATTTTTAGCGGCTTTACTCAGCGACTGGGTGTCACTCACCGATAGCGTTGTTGCGGTTAAAGATTGTTGTGCCAATGTTTCGGCATGCTCGATGGTATAACGCCATACTTTTTTCAAAAAGTTATACGGACCTTTTAGTCCATCGTCAATCCATTCAAGCGTCTGGTCGACAGGCGCGGTAAACATGGTGTAAAGTCGAACTGTATCTGCGCCATATTGATCAATAGTCGCTTGCGGGTCGACACCATTGTTTTTTGACTTTGACATTTTTTCGATTTTGCCAATTTTGACTGGCTGACCATCGGCTTTTAAGGTCGCTTCAATGGGCTGACCTTTATCGTTGTAGCGGATATCAACTTCTTCTGGAAAGTAATAGGATTTGCTACCATCGGCATTTTCGCGAAGATAAGTACCCGCCAAGACCATGCCTTGGGTGAGTAAATTAGCAAAAGGTTCATCACCCTGCACCAAGCCTTCATCACGCATAAGTTTGTGGAAAAAACGCGCATACAGTAAGTGTAACACGGCGTGTTCAACACCGCCTACATATTGATCTACAGGTAGCCATTTATCGGCCGCGACTTTATTAATCATCCCATCGGTATAATTGGGTGAGGCAAAACGCGCGTAATACCAGCTTGATTCTACAAAAGTATCGAAAGTATCGGTTTCACGTTTGGCAGGCTTGCCGCAACATGGGCAGTTGACGTCGGTAAATGAAGCAAGATTGTTGAGGGGATTGCCACGCCCATCGGGCACCACATCTAAAGGTAATACCACAGGCAGCTGACTTTCAGGAACAGGTACTGTACCGCAGTCTGTACAGTTGATAACCGGAATTGGGCAACCCCAATAACGCTGGCGAGATACTCCCCAATCGCGTAGCCGATAATTGATGGTTTTTTTACCCAAGCCTTTTGGCTCAAGTTGGGTTAAAATGTTGTCAAAGGCTTGTTTAAAATTTAAACCGTCTAACTCACCCGAGTTAATAGCCACGCCATTTTGCTTATCGCCATACCAGTCTTGCCAAGTCGTCGCATCAAACTGTTGACCTTGCTTATGGTTTTCGTCCAGGTCAATCACTTGCTTAATAGGTAACTGGTATTTATTGGCAAATTCAAAGTCGCGTTCATCATGCGCAGGGACTGCCATGACAGCGCCAGAACCGTAGCTCATTAATACATAGTTAGCGACCCAAACAGGCACTTGCTGACCTGTCAACGGATGGGTGACAGTCAGACCCGTATCCATACCCATTTTTTCAGCTTTGGCTAAGTCTGCCTCGGCAACTGAGCCTTTTTTGCAGGCTTCAATAAAGCTTTGTAGGGCAGGATTGCTCGCGGCAGCGTGTTTTGCTAGTGGATGCTCAGCTGCCACCGATACATAAGTCACGCCCATTAAGGTATCTGGGCGGGTAGTGAACACGTCTAGGGTTTTTTCTTCACCATTTAAGGTATAGGGGAAATGAATTTCCATGCCTTCAGAGCGACCAATCCAGTTGCGCTGCATGGTAATCACTTGCTGTGGCCAATGACCTTCTAGCTTATCCAAATCATTTAACAGCTCGTCTGCATAGGCGGTGATATTAAAGTAGTACATGGGGATTTCGCGTTTTTCAATTAGCGCACCTGAGCGCCAACCGCGACCATCCACCACTTGCTCATTGGCAAGGACGGTATTATCAACAGGGTCCCAATTCACTGTTGAGAGTTTTTTGTATACCAAGCCTTTTTTGAACAGTTGTACAAATAGCCATTGTTCCCACTTGTAGTATTCAGGCGTACAAGTGGCAAATTCACGTGACCAGTCAATCGATAGTCCTAATGATTTAAGCTGCGCGCGCATGTTATCAATGTTTGAAAACGTCCACGCAGCAGGGGCAACAGCGTTGGCAATCGCTGCATTTTCTGCAGGCATACCAAACGCATCCCAGCCCATTGGCTGCAATACTTCATAACCCTTTAACCGATAGTAACGACTCAACACATCACTAATCGTGTAGTTGCGCACATGTCCCATATGCAGTTTACCACTGGGGTAAGGAAACATAGACAGCAAATAACGTGACGGCTTATCAGATGCCGCATTATTTACTTGATAGCGATTATGTTGTTCCCATTTTTGTTGTTGGGCGGGCTCAATCTCTTGGGGTTGGTATTGACTGGTTAAAGCTGAATTACTCATAATGGTCTGAATTTGCAGTATTTGAATGGGAAAGTATTTTAAGCCCCATAGCATAGCCTAAAACCGTAAAAATTGCGATAAAAAAAGGAGCCAATATGAGCATCACCATCTACGGTATCAAAAACTGTAGCACCATGAAAAAGGCGTTTGATAAATTAACTGCACTGGGTTTGGAGTATGAATTTTTTGACTACAAAAAACAGGCGATAAATAAATCGACATTAGCCCATTGGGTAAAGCGAGCAGGTATAGATAAGGTATTAAATACCAAAGGTACAACCTACCGCAACCTTAGCGATGCGCAAAAAGGCCAAATGAATCAAGATGTGGATGCTGCGTTAGATATGATGGTGGCTAAGCCAAGTATGATTAAGCGCCCGATTGTTGTCTCAGACAGTGAGTTAATCATTGGTTTTGATGAAACTGCCTTTGAAAAACTAGGCATGTAAAACTAGGCAAGTAAAGAGGGACAAGGAAAAGTCAATCCGCAATAAAAAAGCGAGTAACTAAAACTCGCTTTTTTAAGTGGCGGGTAAAAATTACTTTACCACACTAGCAACCGCAGATTTTACCGCATTTGCAGTTTCAACTGGGGTAGAGGCTGCACCACGTTCTTTATTAACAACAGTGGTTGGCGTCATCACAGAAGCGTCTTGTTTGTGATCGCTTAATGAATAAACATACGCCGCCAATAACATAATACGCTCGTTACCCAATTTGGTATCCCAATGTGGCATCACACCGGCACGGCCGTTACGTAACGTAGTACGAACCGTTTCACGGTCGCCACCATATAACCAAATGTCATCCGTAAGATTCACCGCACCGATATCATGGTTACCTTTGGCATCTTTACCGTGACATACCGCACAGTTGGTATCAAAAATAGCCTTACCTTGATTAACCAAAGTTTGGTTCAACTGACCATTTTCTTTTGAACCATGACCGGGTGATAGTGATAGTACGTATTCAGCTGCGGCGCGAACACCATCTTCACCAATCTGCGCTTTCCAAGCTGGCATACCACCCACGCGACCATGATTTAGGGTTAACAAGATTTTATCGGGTGTACCGCCATAAATCCAGTCATTGTCCGTCAAGTTTGGATAACCGGGTGCACCATGCGCTTGTGAGCCATGACACACTGAACAGTTTTGTAAGAACAAACGCTGACCAATTTTAATCGCTTGAGGATCTTGAGAAAGTTTTAGAACGGCAGGTGCCAGTCCTACAATACCTTTATCAATTTGCGATTTTAATTCAGCATTGGGCTCTGCATTTTTAGCTTGCTGCGCTTGTAATTTAGCAAGGCTATCAATTTGCGCCGTTACCGCTTTGTCTTTTAAGATTTTATCATTGAACGTGCCAGTAAATACAGCATTATTGCGCTCAAGATCGGATGCTAATTCATTAGCACTGGTCCAAGGAACATCTTGACCATCTACTTTTACCGTAGTAATACCTTTCCATGAGCCTGGCATTACTGATGGGAACAATAGCATGTATAGTAGTGCCCAAGCTAATGAACCCCAAAAGATTACTAACCACCATTTTGGTAATGGACGGTCAAACTCTTGGATACCATCGTATTCATGGCCTGTAGTACCGTCATCCGACATTTTTGGGCGATAACCCAATACACCGACTAACCAGAACAAAATCCAAGCCCAACAAGCGATGGAAAATAGGGTTATCCAAAAACTCCAAAATCCACTCATTTTTTATCCTTATTGCGTTGTGATGCACCTGTTAGGTCTTCGTCATCTAACGCAAGTTTTGCATCTTCTTCAAATCGTTTGCGATTCTTTGGCGAGTAAGCCCACCAAACAATCGCAATAAAAGCGATAAACGCTGCGACCGTTGCGATACTGTGTAATGTGCCCAACATTAACGTTGACCTTTCATTGCAGTGCCCAGTTGTTGTAAATATGCAACAACAGCATCGAGCTCAGTTTTACCTTGTACCGCATCAGGTGCACCTGCAATATCAGCATCGCTATAAGGCACACCAAAATGGTCACGGAATAGACGCATTTTTGCTTGTACTTCTCCAGGGTTAACGTCATTTTTTGCTAACCAAGCAAATGATGGCATCACAGACTCAGGTACCAATGATTGTGGGTTAATCAAGTGTTCACGTTGCCAGTCATCAGAATAGCGTCCGCCCACACGCGCAAGATCAGGTCCAGTACGTTTAGAACCCCATAAGAAGGGATGATCCCAAGCGGATTCAGCTGCGCGCGAGTAAGGTCCATAGCGTTCCACTTCAGCCCGAAGAGGACGAACCATTTGGGTATGACAGACGTGACAGCCTTCACGAATATAAATATCACGACCTTCCATCTCAAGGGCAGTCCATGGCTTCATATTGGGCAAAGGTTGGTTAACTTCTTTGGTATATATCAATGGCACGATTTCTACCAAAGTCGCAAAACTAATAGCTACAACGATTAGGATAAGTAGAAGACCCGTGTTTTTTTCAATAATTTCATGATTGAGTTGCATGAGTCTCTCCTTAAATCTGTTTTACGGTAGCAGTTTCTACTACAGGTGTAGTGGTATCCGCTACTTCAACAGTTTTAGTGCTTGGCATCGTGATAGTTTTGTAGACGTTGTAAGCCATGACTACCATACCTGTGACATACAATAAACCACCAAATGCACGACCAATGTAAGGATAGTGCGAGAACAAGACAGTATCAACGAAACTATATACCAGCGTTCCATCTGGATTTGTAGCACGCCACATCATACCTTGACCAATACCTGAAATCCAAAGCGATACGATGTAGAAAATAGTACCTGCCGTAGCCAGCCAAAAGTGCGTGGTGATTAAATCAGTTGAATACATTTTTTGTTTGTTCCAAATACGTGGAATCAATACATATAATGAACCAACGGTAATCATACCAACCCAGCCTAACGCACCAGAATGCACGTGACCAACGGTCCAGTCAGTATTGTGGGATAACGCATTGACAGTTTTGATTGACATCATCGGACCTTCAAACGTTGACATCGCATAGAAGGACAGTGCAACAATCAAGAAACGAATAATAGGGTCTGTGCGAAGTTTATCCCAGCTACCAGATAAGGTAAGTACACCATTAATCATACCGCCCCATGAAGGCGCAAATAAAATGATAGAAAATACCATCCCTAAAGACTGTGCCCAGTCAGGGAGTGCTGAATAATGAAGATGGTGACCACCCGCCCACATATAAGACGCAATTAACGCCCAAAAGTGGATAATAGATAAACGATAAGAGTAAATAGGACGACCGATTTGTACAGGCACAAAGTAATACATCATACCTAAAAACGCGGCTGTTAAGTAAAAACCTACGGCGTTGTGACCATACCACCATTGCACCATAGCGTCAGTTGCACCGCCAAACAACGAATACGACTTCCAGAAGCTCACAGGGATTGCCATACTATTGACAATATGCAGTAACGCAATGGTCAAAATAAATGCCGCAAAGAACCAGTTAGCAACGTAGATATGCGAGGTTTTGCGTTTCAATAACGTACCAAAAAACACAATAGCATAAGATATCCACACCACGGCAATTAAAATATCAATGGGCCATTCAAGCTCAGCATATTCTTTCGCTGAGGTTAAACCCAAGGGTAGGGTAATAATTGCGCCAACAATAACAAGATTCCACCCCCAAAAGGTGAACCAGGCTAGATAAGGTGCGAATAAACGCGTTTTACACGTTCTTTGAACGATATAATATGAAGTTGCGAATAACGCACAACCACCAAATGCAAAAATCACCGCGTTGGTGTGCAATGGACGCAAGTGGCTAAATGTTAGCCAAGGGATACCAAAATTGAGGGCAGGCCATGCCAATTGTGATGCAATGAACACCCCAATTGCCATACCGATAATACCATATACTACCGCCATGATTGAGAACAACTTAATGATGTCCACTTCATAATCATCGGTAATAGGTATTGCTGTGTTTTGTAAATTCATTCGATGATTTCCTTTACAGCCTATATTATCAACAAGTTTAAGCAGAAATCTCCTTTGTGCCTGTCAATAAAACTATCAGGTCAGATACGTTGGCGCTAGTTATTTTTTTATAAGATAGGCTAACTGTTTAGTGGCTAGTTTCACGATGAATTTTAAAGAAATTAGCGGCTAAATCTTGACGCAAAACAGTAAATTTACAAGCAGTAAAATAGGCTCAAACTCACGATTCTCACCAAGTATTGTAACTTAATCTTTGCTAAATATCATCTAATGTAACGTTCATAGCGCAAAAAAAAATTACACACCAACTATTATAATATGAAAAATAAAAAAAACCATGTAAATTGTGGGGATTTTTTTAACATGCCATACACTATCTAGTAACAATGCTAAAAATGGTTAACCGAGCGCCATTATCGTTGTTATAAAAATCGGTTTATTATGGGTTAGAGAATTGTCATTCATACAAAATCTCGGTAAGATGCACAAGTTTTAATACAACTAACGATAATGAGGATTTAAAATGGCTAAAATTTTAACACAAGAATGGTTTGATAAAGTTGACGAATTAACCAACAAAGCCGGTGACTTAAATCTACCACCCGCGATTAAAAATATGTCAATTAATTTACAAGTCACCGATAGCGACAATCAAGAAGTCAATGCCGCTTTTTATGATGGGACAATTCATCAGGGATTGAAAGATGGCGCTTTAACCACCTTAAAACTGGATGCCGATACCTTAAAAGCAATCTTTTTAGATCGTGATATGAACCGTGCGATGGAAGCCTTTATGTCTGGCAAAATCCGTGTCGAAGGCGATATGGGACAATTAATGTCTATTCAAACTGCAAGCCCAAGCGCTGAGCAAAAACAGCTTTTCAAAGACATCTTAGCCAATACACAAGTATAACCAATACACAAGTATAATCGGGCTTATCAAATAATTTTGGATATTGCGAGCATTATCCGTGTGTTAAGCGAAATATCACTAACACCCCGAGCACAAAGAAAATCATCGATAATATTCGGTGATTTTTTTTATCGCGTGCTTGGGTGGGGTACAGTAGCAAACCTGTGGTATAAACCATCAGCCCATTGACTGGGCTAGTTTGAGTGGCTAAGGTGGTTTGAGCAGATAGTGGGAGTGGGCTGTGATTTACCAATCCAGTCTGGGCTTGGATAGCGTCTGAAGTAGAAACTGCGGATTTAGTCGACTGATTTGGCATGGGTCATCTTCCCAAAATAACTGATAGAACACTCATAAACGTTAGCGGATAATGTTAGGTAGGCTGTTGAGCCACTATAGGATTTATGACGTTGATTGATAAAAATTGATTAAAATCAAATTTAAAATAACGATAATATAAAATTGTAGTCAATTCAATGAATTAAATAAAATAACGCGCTAAATTTACATTTATTTACAAAATAACAAAGCCACTGTCATAGTGGGCAGTGGCTTCAAGAAAATTAATCAATAATCTTACAGGGGAAAGGCTTAAAACGCTCTATAATTGGTGGCTGCTTTTTTCTGGTTTTCCATAAAAATAGTCCCCTGTAGCCAAATATTGGCTTGAATATAATCGTTGACTTGAATGGTTGCATCGATGTTATCGGCATTGACCGCTAAACGAATAACGACAGGATTATCAAGGCTTTCACGTAATATCACCACATCAAGCAATACAAATTCAACCCCATTAAAGCTGGTAGTCTGTTTGCCAATAATTTGACCTTGGCACCACGCCTCATCTTGTTGCCCGATGGTTTCACCAAATAAATAAGCACACATATGACCGACATTGATTTCAATTGGCTCCAGCGGCAAGTCGTTTTCGCTAGGTTGCCAAGCGGCGATTTGGGCTTCAAGGTCTTTTGGGGCAACGTTATTATTTTTGGTCAAAATATCATTAAAAGCGCGGTGATAGCGAATCGCTTCAGGCTCATCAACCACAATGGTTTCTGAGCGGTTACTCAAGCTTACGGTGTAAGCAAATGCACTCAGATTGACTAAGTAGCGGTGATTTTTTTCATAGTTGTGCGCATTGATGGCATAATACTGGTCAAATACATACAACACGGTATTGTCATCAGTTTTTAAGCGCAAAATCGCCTCTATCTGATTGTCACATTTATATACACCTTCAATAGTGACCCATTGCCCATACGGACTATTGACACAAGGAAACGCATTAATCAAACGTTTGGGTGAGCGATTGCTATCAATTTCAATCACTTGATTGACATGAATTGGCTGATTACCCGATAGTAAAATATGCGAAGGCGTGGCGTTGGTAGCCTTTAGTGGGGTAGGCATGGTGGCAGTATCGATATGCGATTGCAACCAATTTGGGACGTCATCGGGAATATTGTTGGTAAAACATGACCAGTGATCTGCATGACCAACCACTTGATCACAGTTTAGACTAATCGTATTGGGGGCATTTGAAGAAGAGGGTTGGTGAGTATTGGTCATAAGACGTCCTTTAAGTAACAACAGGTTTATCAGTAACAACAGGCTTATACTGCAAACACACTGAATAAACTAAACAGCTGTCACGATATTTATCAAAATTTTAATGATTACATTATCAGCTATCAATAGGCTAATATCAGCCTTCAAATCATCCAGATTAAATTAACGAGTATCATCTATTAACCTATCTGTTAACAATGGATTAACCCTTGATTAAGCAGGGATGAAATTTAATTCTGCTATGTTAATGGGGACATGCAGAATTTTTTCACCTTATTTTGCTTAAAACATCCACAATTTATTGCGCAGTTATGTTTGATTCTGCGAATTTTTAGCAAAATTGCAAAAAAACTTTTGCCAAAATGGTAAAAAAGTGTGTCAGACTAACACGCTTTTAGCAGGCTTGAATAATGGTTTTGAAATAAGTTATTTCTTTGCCTGCTTGTATCATCAAAATAGTGATAATTTTTAGGAATGCTATGTTTCGACCGTTGGCTTTGTTTTTAGGATTACGGTATACCCGTGCTGAGCGAAGTAACCGATTTATTTCTTTTATTTCTTTGATTTCAATGGTGGGTTTGACGCTTGGCGTCGCCGTGCTCATTACTGTGTTATCGGTGATGAATGGCTTTGACCGCGAACTTAAGAGTCGTATTTTGGGCATGGTGCCGCAAGCCACTGTCACTGCGAGTGAAATTATCCCAGACTGGCAGACACTGGCGCAAACGATTCAAAAAAACCCCAAAGTTGAAGCCGTCGCACCTTTTATCCAATTACAGGGTATGCTCACCGCGAATGGACAAGTTGCTGGTATCATGGTGACAGGTATTGAGCCAAGCTATGAGAAAAAAGTCTCGATTATTCATCAGCATATGGAGAGTGGTAGTGTCGATAGTCTAAAAGCAGGTCAATTTGACATTGTGATTGGCAAGCAAATGGCGGATTCACTGGGGGTGAAACAAGGCGATATGGTCACCTTGGTGTTACCAGAAGCCTCACCATCGCCTGCTGGGGTGATTCCGCGCTTCAAACGTTTTACCGTCACTGGGGTGTATGACATCAGCCCTGAAGTCAACAATATTATGGCATTCATCCCGATGAATGATGCAGCTACGTTATTGCGTCTGCCTGCGGGAGCGCAAGGTATTCGCATGAAGCTAAAAGATTTGTTTGCCGCACCACAAGTGGCTCAGCAAGCAGCGAGCCTTGCACCCAATATGCTTATGCCTAGTGACTGGACATCAACGCATGGGAATTTATTTGGAGCCATCCAAATGGAAAAAGCTATGGTGGGGTTGTTGCTGTTTTTGATTATTTTGGTTGCTGCATTTAACATTGTCTCATCCTTGGTGATGCTGGTGACTGATAAAAAGGCGGACATTGCGATTTTAAAAACCTTTGGTGCGTCGCCTAAGCTCATCACCCAAGTATTTATGGTGCAAGGATTGTTTATCGGGGTGATTGGTACCGTCGCGGGAACTATTTTGGGCGTGATTTTAGCGTTGACCGTGAGCGATGTGGTAGGCGGTATCAATAATTTATTTGGGTTACATTTATTTGATGCGTATTTTGTCAACTATTTACCTTCACAACTTGAATGGAAAGATGTAGCCATCATCGTGGCAGCCTCACTGGTAATAAGTTTTGTGGCAACCATTTATCCAGCACGCCGAGCAGCTAGCATTCAACCGGCTCAAACATTGCGTTATGAATAGGAGTGAGCCATGACGGCGATTTTAACAGGAAACAATATCACCAAGACCTATCAAGATGGTAAAACCATCACCAATGTGCTCAATCATTTGGATATCAGTATTAACAGTGGCGAGCGCATCGCTATTGTTGGCACTAGCGGGTCGGGTAAAAGTACCTTACTACATATCTTGGGTGGCTTAGATGTGCCGACCAGTGGGGAAGTTTGGTTACATGGGCAACGCATCAATGATCTCAATGAAACCCAGCGCGGTGAGCTTCGTAACCAGCATTTGGGCTTTATCTATCAGTTTCACCATTTGTTAGCGGAGTTTACTGCCATTGAAAATGTAGCAATGCCGCTATTGATGCGAAAAGCAGTGCCAATCGCAACGGCGCGTCAACAGTCTATTGAATTATTGGAAAAAGTAGGGTTGGGGCATCGGTTGACGCATCGCCCAGGCGAGCTATCTGGCGGTGAACGTCAACGGGTGGCGATTGCTAGGGCGTTGGTGACAAAGCCTTCATTGATACTGGCAGATGAACCCACAGGGAACTTAGACTATGCCAATGCGCAGGCGGTGTTTGAAATCTTATCAGAACTACAAAAAGATTTTAATACCGCGCTGTTGATGGTCACCCATGACCGGCAACTGGCACAGTTGGCGGATAAACAATTAGCCTTGCAAAATGGTACGTGGGTGGCTTAATACTCATCGAGTAGCCAACCGCTGATAAAAGCAAAGTATTCGCGAAACCACACATTTGGACGGATATACCAAGGGGTGTCAGACCCGACCACCTGTAAATTGGTATATCCTTGTCGTTTGCCAATAAGGCTTGCGCGCAAGGTGTGAAAATCACTGGTGACTGCGATTATCGGTTGATTTAAGGCAATCCCTTGCTGCGCTAAAATCTTTTTGCTATGGACAAAGTTAAGCTCGGTACTGGTGCTTTGTTCTTCAAGCGCAATATGCGCCAAGCTGATACCATAGGTGTCATGTAAATAGTCCGCCATCGCTTTGGCTTCACTGACATCCTCCCCTGCATCAAAACCACCACTGGTTATCACAAGTGCGTTTGCAAACCGCCTGATGACTTCAGATGCTTTATCCAAACGTAGTTTTACCGCATCGGTCGGCTTATTATCCTTTGTTCCGCCACCTAAGACAATAATCGCTTGCGCTGCTTTAGGATGGTTATCGGTGTTAAAGTGCTGTTTTAAATAGCTGACAAAGATACAAAAACTTATCAACCAGACAAAAAATAATAGCCAAACCAGCTGCCATAGTTTTTTTAATGACGGCTGTGACGCCAAATAAAGTTGGATACGCTCCCAGTACACCGCATGACCTAAAAAAATTAGCCCTATGCCCAATGGCACTAGGGTGCCAATATGAAAAACACGATTGGCCAGCAATAGCCCACAGTCAACAACCAGTATCAATCCTGCAATCCCTAGACTGATTTGGATACTTTTTTTCCCTACGGCTGAGGCATTGTCATTGCTGCTAATAAATTGAGTCAACATCGATTAATAATTTCCAAAAGTTGCTATTTGTTTTACTATATCGTTCATTCGATAATTGTAAGGGAAGTAGCGGGCTATCGCTATCTTTATCAAGGATGAAACATGATTTGGCTCATCACAGTTGCCAGTTTGTTGGGGTTTTTAGTTGTCAATACACTAGCAAACCAACCCTTGATGACAGGTTCTGCGCTAGCCAGTTATGATGCAAAAATTTGGCAGATTTTATTAGTAGCCCTCTTGATAGCGCTGCTAATCAATGTAGGTTTATACCATGGCTGCAACCGTAAACAGCTAAGAAGAGCATCGCCAAACCTTGCATTCGCCTACCGTTTTGCCTTACCGTTATTATCAAGCTTTATCTTTTTGCTGACGCTCATGTTGAGTGCCAGTTATGGTTTTTATCATTATAAACGGTATGAAAACGCGTTATTGCCCTCAGCGCTCACAGTGGATGCTATCGTTGAATCGCATCAAATCAGCGATACGGTGACGCAAATGAGCCCATTATCAAATGATACTGTCCTGATTGGCAATGGTTTCATCAAACAAATTCTGCAAGTCCGCGTTGATAAGGACGGTGATGCTGATGCATCGTCAGCAACCCCCCGGCCACCGCTAACGGCACTCATTACCGCTAACATCAAAGACAACCCTGAATGGGAAGCGACCTTGTCGCAATTAAGACCTGGCATGCAGCTTAACGTAAAATTACAGCTTGAGCCCATTGCAAAGCCTAAGCCTACAAGCTTACCCCACCATGCCAAACCGCTATCGCTAGGATTTGATGAAGCGCAATGGTTAAGGCAGCGTGGGGTGCAAGCAAAGGGAGTAATAATCGGTATTGAAAAAACGAGCCTACGGGAATTTAACGCATCCCATGTGAAAGACCTTATGGTTATTGCTATTGAACAATTGCGCTGGCAACTACGCCAAAAAATCCTCGATAATTTGCATAGAACCCTGCTGAAACAATCGACGCTTATAGTCAATGCTAAAAATACCGATATTGCCCAACCCGTGCTTAAAAGTTCTGGTGAAACTTCCATTCAGAACACTATCCAAAGCCATGCAATCTTATTGGGACTGTTAACCGGTGATAAAAGCCTAATGGATAGCGACCTTAAGAATCGCTATCAAATCACGGGGATTAGCCATTTATTGGCAATTTCAGGCCCGCATGTGCTGATGCTAGCTTCTATCGTATCTGTTTTTGTATTATGGATTTTTAAGTGGCTTGCGCCGCAGTTGTTGGTCAAATTACCGAGTAGTTTATTGGTACTCTGGGTGAGTGTAGTGATGGCAGGGTTTTATGCGCTGCTGGTGGGGTTTGAGATACCTGCCCAGCGGACATTTTGGATGCTGTTACTGCTCACGCTGTCGAAACAGTTATTGGTTAATTTTTCTGCTTATCGGCTGTTGGCGTGGGTTGCGCTAGGCATGATTTGGCTAGAACCGACCGCAGTCGGGCAAGCAGGGTTTTGGTTGTCCTTTGTGGCGGTGGTTTTACTGTTAAAATTTAGCGAGACAATAGGGACAGTTAGCGCCGCTGAAATTAAGGATGTTAGTCAGTTACTAGCGCCTACGGCACGCAGCGACGTGCTGAGTAGTTTTGTTAAAATCATAAGCCATCAATTCAAGGCGTTACTAAAACTACAAATTTGGCTATTTATTTGGATGCTGCCCATCGTGGTGTGGTTTTTTGGCAAAGTATCAGTCATTGGCATTTTGGTAAACTTGCTAGCCGTACCATTTTTAGGCTTGGTGGTTGTACCCTTAGATATGTTGGCAGGCGTCGTTAGTTGGCTACCTGTGGTGGGCGATTGGCTGAGCCAAATCATTTGGTCGATACTCACCACTATGCTCAATGTATTTCATCTTTTACTTAAGCAACTTATCGACATGGGTGTTGCCAAACAATCATTTTTCGCCTTGTCACAAACCCAGCTTGTCCTGTGTTTGTTCATTGCGTTACTGGGGTTGTTAAAAGGCTTGTTGCCTAGAATGCTGATGTTGCCACTGGCTATCCTGTTGATATTATTGCCACTACAGCAGCGAAGTTTAAGTAACAACAAACCGACTCTAGCAGTTGGTGATAACCCTAAACTGGTGATCAGTTTGTTAAAGAAAGGCGATGATAGCTGGCTTATTTTGTCCGATAACCAAATCAAAGCCGCTCAGGCGGATAAACCCAATTTTTTGAAAACCAAACCAGCTATCCGTAATGTTGCAGTTGATGAAGAAATCAGTTCGCTGTTGAACCGTGATATTTATCCGCTGTTGGCAAATCAGCAGGTTCACCGATTAACTGGCGTGATTAGTCAAACGCCCAGTGTTCGTGTCAATGAGCTGGTGCAACAACTGGCAACCCATGTACCTATTAAAGCCTACTGGCTGGCAGGGTATGATGTCGAACACAGCAGGCTTGATGTGACAGATAAGGCTGTATCTGCAAGTTTTCGTGCGATTACACCCCGCAGCTGCCAAACCGCCCAACGTTGGCAACAAGATGGCTTGGAAGTGACAGCGGTGTCGGGATGGCACTTGGATTTAGCCTTAACCGATGAGCAAAAGCTAGCGACCCAAACCTGTTATATTCACATTCGTTTCAAGCCACCAACTAGAAAGCCCTACGATGTGCTGATGTTGGCAGGAAATAGCGATATCCCCATGCAAATGACTGAAAAATTATGCACGGTGTCGGCGACCCATTTACTCATTCAGCCCTATACGTTATCCATTAAACCATCGTGGCTAGCGTTGACTAAACCTTCCTTACTGCATGTGGTCACAGGCGCGTATAAGTCGCAAAAACTGGGCGAAGATAGCCAATTATCGCTGGCTAGTTGGTCAGTGGATAAGCCTGCAGACCACCCATTCGAAGTCCTGTATGCCGATCAAGTGGGCGCGGTAATTTACACGCTTACCCCAGATGATACGGACTGATACTTGACGATTTGGCTACAAGGCAGTGATTGTAATTTTGACCGCTTCCCCCTATCATGGGCGGTAAATTACCTATTGCTAAGGAACTTTTATGTCAGATAATTGGCCACCCGATCCCAACCAACCCTCACAGTCAAAGCCACCTGTTCAACCAAACCATGCACAAAACTTGCCACCCAATGCGCCATACGCAGGCAAAGAATGGCAATTGCTAGAAAAAACCCTGATGGCAAGCCTTGTGGAGCAGCGCCGTGCAAGACGCTGGGGTATTTTCTTTAAGCTTATCACCTTGGGGTATGTGCTACTATTTGGCGCGGTAGTGGCAAAAGGCTGTAGTGGCTCTGCCAAAAGTGGCATGAGTGATATCGATATGAGCAAACCGCATTTAGCCGTCGTCGATGTCAAAGGCGTTATCAGCAGCGACAATGAAGCCAATAGTCAAGCGGTGGGCGAGGCATTGACAGAAGCGTTTAACAACGACCAAGCGCAAGCGGTAGCATTACGCATCAACTCACCGGGTGGCTCGCCTGTACAATCCGATGAAATCTGGCAAACCATGACCGAATTAAGAAAGGCGCATCCTAACAAAAAACTGTATGCCGTTATCGAAGATATGGGTGCTTCGGGCGCGTATTATATCGCATCTGCGGCAGATGAAATTTGGGTCAATCCCTCAAGCTTGGTCGGCTCAATTGGCGTGATTATGCCAAGCTACAATGTCCAAGGTTTGATGGATAAACTAGGCGTTAAAGATGGCACCATGACAGCCGGTGCGCACAAAGATATTTTAAGCATGAGCCGCCCGCTCTCCGAGTTTGAGCGCCAACATGTACAAGGTGTCCTTGATAACACCCACGCCCATTTTATCAATGCTGTCAAACAAGGTCGCGGCAATCGCCTCAAAAACCCTGACGCCAATCAGCTTTTTTCTGGGTTATTCTGGAGTGGTGAGCAAGCGATTAATCTCGGTTTGGCAGATAAAAAAGGCGGCATCAGCACCCTTGAGTCTCAGCTAAAACTAGACAATGTCGTGGAATATAACCCAGAAGACCCGGTGAAAAAAGTGTTGGGTAAATTTGCCAGCCAAATCGGCTATGGGTTTGGCGAAACGGTCTCCAAAGGCTTTGCCAGCCAATTAACCCACGCGGCTGCAAATGACAAAGGGATGCAATAACCATGTCATCTAAGACGAGCCAGCATCCTTTAGCTACTGGTTTGCCCTCTGCGCCAACGCTAGCGACAGGCATACAGGGCATAACAGCGATAGCAGAGGCAGGGCAAAAACCCTTGATACACTTTGCACATGCCAATGGGATTCCATCACGAACCTATCAATCTCTGTTTGATTTGCTGAGTGATGAATTTGATATTGTCTATATTCCAGCGTTAGGCATTGACCCGCGTTATCCGGTTGACAATCATTGGCAAAAACTGACCCAACAAGTGATTGATAGCATCCAAGCGCACTTAAGCGCCCGCGGGCAAACCAAGGTCATCGGGCTAGGGCATTCGCTTGGTGCATTGTGCACGCTGCAAGCCAGCTATGAGGCGCCCGAGCTATTTAGCCAAGTGATTGCCTTAGACCCACCGCTCATTCATGGCTACTATTCGATGGCACTGCATTGGGCAAAACGCTTTAGCCCACGGTTGGTAGATAGGCTCACGCCTGCAGGTCTATCAAGCCATCGCCGTGACACGTGGCCAAGCCGTGAAGTCGCCTACGAGCATCTGCGGCATAAGGCATTCTATCGATACTTTGATGAGCGCTGTTTTAATGATTTTATTCGTTATGGCTTGACTGATACGGCAGATGGCCAAGTGACGCTTACCATTCCAAAAGCGGTGGAAGTAGCGGTGTTTCGCACTAATCCCTCACTTTACTGGCAAAAACCTAACCATCCGCCGGCTGTCCCTGCCAAGCAAATAATTGGTAAAGACAGCCTGTTTCTCAAACGAGGGTTCCCTGCGCTGGTCAAACAGCGTATGGGCATTGATTTTGAAGTGCATGAAGGCGGACATATGTTCCCGTTAGAATACCCAGCCAGTACGGTTGAACGAATCAAAGCGCTTATTCACTCAGTCAATCATGATATCCGGTAACAACACAAACATCCATTAAAGGGTTTAATGTGCAAAATTTATCATTACAGCCTAGTACCCCCATCTACGATTTGCCAAAGACCATTGTGCTATCTATGGTGTTATTAGCGGTGTTTTTTGCCAGTCAATTGATTGGCGTGGTGTTATTTGCACCATGGGTGCTACAAGATGCCGCAAATTTGGATATCGCTGAACAAGTGTTGCAGGGCAGTGAAAACGGCACCTTAATGAGTCTAGCGCTAGGCTTTACCTTAGCCATGGTGCTCGGCTGCGTTTATTTGTTTATCCGATTTAAAAACAGCCGTATCAAAGATTATCTTGCCCTCAAGCCCTTTACTTGGTATCAGTTGTTACAATGTAGCGCGCTGCTGATTGTGCTAAATGTTATCATCAACCTAGTCACCGTCTGGCTGGGTCGCGAGCCCATGATGTTTATGGACAATCTTGCTGAGTCCGCACATCCACGGTGGCTGCTTGTGCTGGCGATGGTGGTATTTGCGCCGATTTATGAAGAAGTGATATTTCGCGGGTTTATGTGGACAGGGCTTGCCAGCTCAAAGCTTGGTATGTGGGGCGCCAGTGTGCTAACTAGTATTGTATTTGCGGTGATTCATATGCAATACGGTGTGGTCGAGTTGTTGGGGATTTTTTGTCTAGCGATGTTATTTAGCTATGGGCGTATCATATCAGGGTCACTGTTATTGCCTGTGGTGTTGCATATGATGAATAATGGCTTGGCGATGGGACAGTATTTATACGGCTAGTCTTTTTTAGCTAACTTTTAACCCTCATTTAACGCCAACACCGCTTCACCCGCTTCACGAACTTGCGCGACCGACAGGGATTTTTGCCCGCTAAGCGCCTGACGCCATTTACGACTGCCTGTCAATCCTTGAAACAAGCCCAAATAATGGCGCATAATGGCCGTCAACGGTGTGCCACGCGCGTCACTGGCTGCCAAAAAATCCAGTAACTGATAAAAAATATCCGCTCGGCTAGGCACAGGCTCGCCCCACAGCTGCATGGCTTCGGCTAGAATATAAGGGTTGTGATAAGCTTCCCGCCCAATCATCACGCCATCGACTTTCGTCAGATGGGTTTTGATGTCATCAATAGTGGTGATACCGCCATTGATTTCCACGAATACATCGGGAAAATCCTGCTTTAAGCGGTACACATCCTCATAGCGAAGCGGCGGAATTTCACGATTTTGTTTAGGGCTTAAGCCTTGTAGCCAAGCGGTGCGCGCATGGACGATGATATGCTGACAACCTGCTTTCACCACATGATCTACAAAATCCGCCATAAACTCATAACTATCAAAGTTATCAATGCCAATGCGATGCTTGACAGTGACGGGAATATCCACCGCATCACGCATCGCAGAGACAATATCTGCCACCAATTTGGGCTCTGCCATCAAGCAAGCCCCGATTTTGTAATGTTGTACCCGATCTGATGGGCAGCCGACATTTAGATTAATTTCATCGTAACCGTAGTCTTGTCCGATTTTAGCACAGCGCGCCAATTCGTTAGGATCTGAGCCGCCAAGCTGAAGCACCAAAGGATGTTCATTGGGATAAAATCGCAGCTGATAGTCTGTATCCCCCTGCAATATCGCCGAGGTACTGATCATTTCAGTATAAAGGTAAGTATAAGGATTGAATAATCGAGCAAAGTAACAATAATCGCGTGTACTCCAATCAATCATCGGTGCGGTGGACAATCGTTTATGCTGCATTGTGGTCATATGAATGGTCATCGGCAAATATTCAAAAAAGTGGCTAATCTATAGCTAATCTGTCAAAGAAAGCACTAAAAAAAGCGAGGGTAAAACAACTATCAGGGATAAAAAAGCTTAGGAATTCATCAGCCGCTTGTCTTCCATGCGATACAAACCATGCAAATTAGTCAACAACATACCCATGATAATGCCAATCACACAGACAAACACCAGATACAAGGCGCTTGAAAGCATTAATTTACGGGAAAAATAAATCAATAGCACAGGCAACAATGCACCTGCCAATGCATACGCCACGTTATAGGTAAAGCTAATACCACTTAGGCGCACACCAACCGGAAACAGACGCACACAAATACTTGGGACTAAGCCAATCACGCCAGAGAAAAACCCTAAAATTGCATAATTAATCAGTAGTAACTCACTACTGTTTTTTAGTGAAACAAAGAAAACAACACTGGCAATGCTTAAAAATATACAGCCTAAAGTAAATACACGACCTGAGTTAAAACGATCGGCAAAATAACCATAGGTTAACGCCCCCAATCCACCAAAGATAATACCCACCCCATTGGATATCATCATCAAACTGGTATCGACATCAAAAAACTGGATGCCCAAAATCGGTAAAAGCAAATAAATCGTCAAATAAACACTGGCGGTAAACCAAGACAAACCCAGCGTCATCACTGTACCATAACGGTATTTGATAATAGCTCGGCGTATTGGCAGACGTTTAACCAAGCGCTTTTTAGACTTAGCCATCAGCCAAAGCGGGGTTTCTTCAAGCTTGGTTCGTAACAGCACCGCAAATAGCGTACCGATACTGGCGATGACAAAAGGAATACGCCAACCATACGATTGCATCTGGGTGGGGGTGAGCATATTTGATAACGTGGCGCTTAAAATATTGCCCATCAAAGTCGACAAAATCACTCCACTGATGAGGGCGCCACACACTGACCCTAATTGACGACGTGGCATATGCTCAGCAATATAGACCCATGAAGCGGGCACCTCAGCCCCATAGCCAAAGCCTTGAATTAAACGCAATAATAGCATGAGAACAATCGCTGCCACACCTATATGATGATAGCTAGGCAAACAGGCAATCACTAAACCAGACGCACCCACTAATAGCAAACTATACAGCAACACATGTTTTCTGCCATAGCGATCGCCGATATCACCCAATATCAAACCGCCTAGCGGTCTTGACATATAACCGGCTAAAATCAGCAGCAAAAAACAAATCGACTTTAATGACTCAGGTATATTTTCTGGGAAAAAAGCTTGATTGATACTATCATTAAAATAAAAATAAATCGTAAAATCAAAGGAAGCAAAAAAAGCCCCAAAAATCGTTAAATACACCACGTTTTTTTCGTAGCGATTTAAATCCCTAATTTCTTCGTTGGCATCATGAAAAAATGGCATAGTTGACAATATTACCTAGAAGCTGGCTAAAGGTCTGCAAGCTTTATAATCAATGGACAGATAGGTTATCTAACGCGCTAAAAAATTAAATTCGTCACTATTCACCTGACAAATTAAATCACTTGACAAATTGAACAGTAATTTATCAAAACTGTAATAAATTTAATTATTTAAATAAATATTACAAGCAAACGTCATGATTTAACAGTTGAGATATATTACTTTTTGAAACCGCATACTATAGTGATTTTGGTACTATTTTTACTATCAAAAATGTGTGTTTTTTGTAATACACCCGTTTACAATAAGCGCTTAAATGGCAAGGCAGAAAAAATCTTTAGCCAAAGTCCATTGACAAACGTCATATGCGGCTCTTTATCCAAGCTGATAAGCTTTTTATTGGTTTTATCATCATGGGTTTGCCACATCAGTTGTTCATTATCCTTAAGATGTACGCGGTAACTGATATTGAGCATAGAGTTATCAAACGTATTATGAAAGGATTTGGCAAGCGCTTTATCTTCAATCAGCACACCAAGCTCAGTATTGATGTTGGCAGAGCGCGGATCCACATTGTAAGAACCGATAAAAGTGTATTTGTCATCCACCGCAAAGGCTTTGGTATGCAAACTGGTGCTGTATTTACTGCGATATAAACTACGTTTTTTGCGGCGAAAGTCTGCATCGGCAGAGGATTTTAGCTCATACAGTCCAATTCCTGCTTTGAGCATTGGCACGCGTGCCACGTTATACCCGGAATGCACGATAGGCACATCGGTTGATTCATACGAGTTGGTAAAAATATTGATTTTTACCCCGTTTTCCATGAGTTTGCTTAGTTGCAGCACGCCCAAGTCAGTGGGCACAAAATACGATGAGACAATGGTCAGTTGCTGTTTTGGGGTGCCAATACGTGCCCGAAGCTTGGATACCAATCGGCTATCTTTATCATCTTGGTTGAGTAGTTTTTTGACATCATCTGCCAAAAATTCCATTGGTTGCCAACGAAATGGGATTTTTTTGTTATACAGTTGTTTATCGACTATGGCGCCATTTTGTACCCGATAAAGTTGCGAGCTTTTATGCAGATGGGACTGGCTGTTGATCGGTGCAATCGCAGTCAAAGTCCCCAAAAATGGCTCATCGCTTTTATTACGATCGGGGTTTTTTGAGGGTCTGACCAAACGCTCGATATCATACGATAGAGGACTATCCCAATAATCTTCAAAACTCTCATTGATTTGGTTGACCACTTTGCCGGCAAGCAAAACATCCAAATCAGCAAACTCAGCGATGCTATCTTTACGCAGATATTCATCGCCAATATTGCGCCCACCAATGATGGATAACTGACGGTCAAAGGTCATGCTTTTATTGTGCATGCGGCGTTGGTAGCGGGGCAGTGCTACCACAAAATTGGCGGGGGTAAAGCTGCGCACCACTTTGGGGTTAATCAATCGCACTTGGATATTAGGATGCGCAGCAAAGGCAAGTAGCTGTTGGTCAAGTTCCGGATTGGTGTTCAAATCATCGAGTAACAGTCGTACTTTGACACCCCGATTGGCGGCTTGGTACAAGTCTTTAAGCATCAATTGCCCTGCTGCATCGTTGTGCCAAATATAGTATTGGATATCGATGGTCTGCTGAGCCATTTCAGTCAAAATACTGCGTGAGGCGAACGCATCACTGCTATCAATCAGCGGATAATAACCGGAAAATTTGCTCGGTGAGGGGTTTTTGCTGGCACTGATACGGCTGATTAAATATTGACCTTGTATACGCGATTTTTCGGAAAATTTTTGCGCACCTGTCAGCTGCGTTGATACAGTTGGCGTAGCGGCGATATGGGGATTGTTCGGCAGCATTTGGCAAGCGGTAAGTAGCGTAAGTAGCAGCGTAAATAGCAATGGCAAGCAAAATGTCACAATTTTGGGCGTGAGTTTTTGCGATGCTAGTCTGACAAAGCCAACAGATACCGAATAAAATGCTGCTACCAAAGCCTGAATCCTTTTAAAAAAATCACTGATTAACGTGACACTCGCCTAAGAAAAGTTGGTTGTCATGGCATTTTTGCATAAAATACTGACTTGAAAGCCACCGTCAAATCCAACTTATGCTATCATAATTTATTTGATGCACAAAAGATGTAACATTATGACCCAATTAGACCCCAACTGGCAAAGTGATGCACTTGATTTAAGCCTAGATTATGCCGACCAAACCATCGCCGTGCGCGGCGGTTACCACCGTACCGATGAAGGCGAACATAACGAAGCGATTTTTACCACTAGCTCCTACGTATATAAAAATGCCCAAGAAGCAGCAGACCATTTTAATGGCAATAAAAAAGGCAATGTCTACTCGCGCCATACCAATCCAACCGTGCGCGCTTTTGAGCGCAGATTGGCAGCTTTAGAGGAAGGCGAGCGCTGCGTGGCAACCGCATCAGGCATGGGCGCAATTTTGACCATGTGTTTGGCGTACTTGCAAGCCGGTGACCATCTGCTAGCAGCCAAGCAATTATTTGGCTCATCCGTCGCCCTGTTTGATACCTACTTTAAGGCGTTTGGCGTCGAGGTGAGTTATGTAGACTGTTTTGACAATGACGCTTGGCAAAACGCGATGCAACCAAATACCAAGGTGCTGTACTGCGAAAGCCCTTCCAATCCTTTGGCGCAAATTGCCGATTTAAGCTTTTTATCAAGGCTCGCGCATGACCACGATGCGCTATTAATCGTCGATAACTGCTTTGCAACCCCCGCTATTCAAAAACCTTTAATGTTGGGTGCGGATGTGGTATTGCATTCCGCCAGTAAATATATTGACGGTCAAGGTCGTGTGCTAGGCGGTGCACTGGTCGGTAACAATGAATTGATGGAAAAAGCCTTTGGGGTAGTGCGTACCGGTGGGATTAGTCTATCGCCATTTAATGCGTGGGTGTTGCTAAAGGGTCTAGAAACCTTGTCACTGCGTATGAAAGCCCACTGCGAAAATGCCAATCAAATCGCTAAATTTTTGCACAATCACCCAAAAGTCAGCAAAGTGCATTTTTCAGGCTTGCCCGATCACCCATCCCATGACATCGCCAAACGCCAACACACCGCACTCAAAAATGTGCAAGGCGGTGCGTTTGGCGCCATTATTGGCTTTGAGGTGGCTGACCAAGCGGCAGCCTGGCATGTTATCGATAGTACCAACATGATTTCGATTACTAATAACCTAGGCGATGCCAAAAGCACCATTACCCATCCTGCGACGACGACCCATTTTCGCATGACACCTGAAGCAAGAATCGAGGCAGGCGTGAACGAAGGCTTAATTCGCTTCTCGGTGGGGCTTGAAGATGTCGATGATATTATTGCTGATTTAAAACGCGGTTTGGATACACTCGCCTAACAGAAAGCCAAAAGCCACTAGCCAGAACCTAAAAGCCAGTCGCAAAATTTACTGGCTTTTTTATTGCGCTTTTTTATTTCAGTGCCTTGACCAATAACGGCAATATTTTCCCTGCGTTGTCGGGTAACACGATGTCAACCGCTGTGGTCTGGGTCGGATTGGGATTAATCTCGATGACGGTTGCGCCCTGTTGTTTTGCCAAATCAATCAAGCCTGCCGCAGGATAGACCACGCTTGATGTGCCGATACTCACCAATACATCACAATTAAGCGTTGCCGTTTCTGCCGTTTGCCAAGCGTCCTGTGGCAACATCTCGCCAAACCACACAATATCCGGGCGAATCAAACCGCCGCATTCACAATGCTTTAGCTCAGTGTCTGTGATATCAATGGCTTTGGCATACGGCTTGCCGCAATCATGACAGCGATTTTTGGCCAAATCCCCATGCAGTTTTGCCACCGTGGCACCGCCTTGCTCATGCAGATTGTCGACATTTTGACTAAACAGCGTCCAAGTTTTACCTTGCTGCTTTGCCAATGCTTGCCATTCGCCTAAGGCAAAATGGGCAGGATTGGGCTGTTTGTCGGCGATTTGTCCACGCCACCATTGGTGCCATTGCCACACCAAGGCAGGCTCCTTTTCAAACGCTTGAATGCTGACCAAATATTCGGCTTGGTATTGTTGCCACAGTCCGGTAAGTTTATCCCGAAAAGTCGAAATGCCACTTTCAGCCGAGACGCCTGCTCCCGTCAGGATGGCAATATTTTGGGCATATTTAATAACATCAGTGGCTTTATAGAGAGCGACCTCTAGCGATGGGGGTGTAGTTGTTGTCATAGTCGTAGTTTTTTGCTGTTAATGGGTTTATGGTAGTGAGGTTATCTTAGCATTTTTATGTGAGTGATTTTAGATTAACAGTTGTATGTTAAAAATTTGGGCTAACGATTAGCAATAGACAGTTTGCGGTCAAATTCGCTACAATGAGCCACCAACATTAGAAACAAACAGGAACACTCATGAACTTACAAGCCCTCATGCAACAAGCGCAAATGATGCAAAAGCAAGTCGAAAAAAACGTTGAAAACGCCAAGAAAAAACTGGCAGAAAAAGAAGTGCATGCCGAAGCGGGTAGTGGCTTGGTGAAAGTCACCATGAATGGTCGCCATGTGGTCAAACGTTTATCAATCGATCCAAGCCTACTGCAAGACGACCCTGATATGATTGAAGATTTGATTGCGGCTGCTATCAATGATGCCGTGCGTCAGGCCGATGAACTACATGAGACTGAAATGGCGAGTGCCACCAATGGCATGGGTTTACCACCAGGCATGAATGGTTTATTTTAAACCCACTACGGCTATCCATAAAGCTATAAAGTAGCGCTATAAAATAGTGGAAAATTGCCTTGCGATTAGGGAGTCAAACCCCCATAAAAAGCTGATAATTGACTGTCAGCTTTTTTTATTTTTTATGATTTTTATAAGAATGCGCCTATGCTAACGCCAAAATTTGATGAACTTGTAAAACAACTCAAAGTACTGCCCGGGGTAGGACCCAAATCTGCCCAGCGCATGGCATTGCACTTGCTTAGCTATAAACGCCCGCAAGGTCAAGCGTTGGGCGAAGCCTTGATTGTGGCGATGCATGATATCAAGCAATGCCAAGTATGCCGTGGTTTATCAGATGAGGATATTTGCCCGATATGTAGCGATCCGCGCCGCAATGAGCGCGTGCTTTGTATCGTAGAGACGGCAGCAGACATGATGGCAATCGAGCAAACCGCTGGGTTTAACGGTAAATACTTTGTGCTTGGCGGGCATTTATCACCCATTGATGGTATTGGTGTGGAGCAGCTCGGCATCAATCAGCTAATTGGGCTGTTAAAGCAACACCAAGCCGCGCAAACCCCCGTAGAAGAAATTATCTTGGCAACCAGTACCACGGTAGAAGGGCAAACCACGGCGCATTTTATCAGTGAAGCGGTCAAACCTTACGTCACCCATATCAGCCGGATTGCCCAAGGGATTCCGATGGGCGGCGAGCTTGAGTATTTAGATAGCATGACACTGGGTCAAGCCCTGCAAAATCGTGGACGGTTATAAAATCTTTTCATCAGTTTGACAAGACAAAATCTTAGATTCATCATAAAATACGCTTAAATTATCCGTCCACAAGACCCAAGTTATGCTCATCCAAAATCCGTTAAGCCCAGCCCAATTACAACAACTTCATGACTTGCCAATCCATTGGGTGAAAACTCAGGACGCGCTTTTTGCCCTGCTCGATGACCTAGAGCAAGTCGATACCATTGCATTAGACACTGAGTTTATCAAGCGCGACACCTTTTTTCCCATTCTTGCACTGATTCAAATCAATACAGGCAAAGCGATTTATTTGATTGACGCGCCCAAGCTGTATTTAGAAGAGTTTTGGGAAGTGTTAGCGGATATACCCACCGTGGTGCTACATGCGTGTGGCGAAGATTTGGGGATTTATTACTTACTCTCCAACTTGCCTGCGCTGCGTAATGTGTTTGATACCCAAATTGGTTTGGGTTTTTTGACCGGTGAAAACTCGCTTGGGTATCAAAAATCGCTGCAAGAAACAATTGCTGTGCATGTGGATAAAGGTGAAAGCCAATCAGATTGGTTGCAGCGCCCATTAACGCCTGAGCAAGAAAGCTATGCGGTAGACGATGTACGTTATTTATTGCCGATGTTTGTTGCCATCAAGACACAGTTGACCGAACAAGGTTTATGGCAATATGCGGTTGAAGACTGCCAAAGCTATACCCAAGAAATTTTTGCTAACTTTAGCACGCCTGATAATGCCTTGTACTTGAGTGTCGCTGATTACCGCGATAATCGCGAGCAACTGGCAATGCTGCAAACGCTGTGCGAATGGCGCGAACAACTTGCCAAGTCAATCAATCGACCACGCACTTTTATCCTGCGCCCGCAGGCGCTCCGTGAAATCATCGAAAAACCGCCTTTTAGTATGAAGCAGTTAGGGTTTACCAGTATCAAGCCCAATGTGATTCGCATGTATGGGCAAGAGATTTTGACGCTAATTGATAAGGTGCGAAAAGAAGATGACGCAGCCTATCCAGCTCTTTTGCCTTTACCGTATCGCAGTCTGTCTAGCGATGTGCAAAAACAACTGGAAAAAGCAATCAAACAGCATGGGCAAACCTTGTCAATTGATGAGACAGTATTGATGCGAAAAAAATGGCTGTCGGAGCTGTATGCTTATGCTGTCGCAGCAGAAAAACCGGCATTAAGCCCTTGGCTGAGTGGGTGGCGCAAAGCGTGGATTATGGCAGAGATTTTACCCATTTTGGATAGGGTGATTGCCAATAACTCGCCATCTATTGACCATGAAACAACCGCTGAATAAATAAAAAAATCCCACCGCTGAGTGGGATTTTTTACTACTAAATGGCTTAAAAATAAACCGATTAAAAATAAAACGCTTAAAAAGAACCTAGCATGGTACCCAAAGCAATCACCACCGTCACCGCAATCAGCGGAATTGCCATCGTCACTATGGCGACATCTTTATAAGATTGCTTGTGGGTCAAATGGCAAATGGCAAATAACGTAATCACCGCACCACTATGCGGTAGCGTGTCTAAGCCACCTGCTGCCATCACCGCGACACGATGCAGTAACTCAGGATTTATCCCATGTGCCACTGCCTGCGCCAAATATTCTTTGCCTAAAATGGGCAGCGCGATACTCAAGCCGCCAGAAGAAGAACCAGTGATGCCCGCTAAGGTGGTCATAGCCACGGCTTCTGAGATTAATGGATTGCTAGGCGATAGATTTAACACGCTATCACGTAAAATTGCAAAACCCGCCAATGTTGCAATTACCGCACCATAACCGACTTCTGAGCCTGTATTAAAAATAGGCAACATGGAGCTATAAGTGCCTTTATTGAGACTGTGTTGCAAGTTCGTCCATTTGCCCAAGCGCAGCACAATCAAAGCAATAATCGCGGTGACTAAAGCGATAATGATTGACCAAAGTCCCAAAGCGCCCTTGATATCCAAGTCTTTAAACTGCGCTTGCAGTGCAGAGAAATCCATACTCGGAAAAACCGCATACGTTAACAAGGCATTTATGCCGATGACCAATACCAAAGGAATCATCGCCACCATAAAAGAGGTGTGATGGGGGTCTAGGTTATCAGCATGCAGCTCATCATCTTCATGAATACCATATCCCTCGCCAGCCGTTTTGGCACTATGGGCACGTCGTTGCAGCCACAGCATGCCCAAGCCAAACATCACAAGCGAACCAATAATACCCAGTATGGGTGCAGCAAAGGCATTGGTACCATAATAGGGAATGGGAATGGCGTTTTGGATGGCCGGTGTCCCGGGTAACGCTGTCATAGTAAAGGTAAATGACCCTAACGCAATCGCCCCTGGAATTAGCCTTTTTGGCACCCCTGCTGACTTGAACAAATCTTTAGCAATCGGATAAATGGCAAAAGCCACCACAAACAGCGACACACCGCCATAGGTTAAAATCGCACAGACCAAAACCACAGCCAGTATGGCTTTATTCGCGCCTAATTTACTAACCACCGTTCTGGCAATCGCTGTGGCAGCCCCAGAGTCTGCCATGAGCTGACCAAACACCGCCCCGAGCAAAAATATGGGAAAAAACTTCAATAGAAAGCCACTCAACGCTTTCATAAAAACGGTGGTATAGATAGGTAGTGAGCTTAGAATATCGCCTGATAGCGCCACCGCTAGGGTTGCCATCAAGGGCGCTAAAATTAATACAGAATAGCCGCGATAGGCAAAATACATTAATAGAAATAGCGAAATAATAATCGCAATGGTACTAAACATAATGTCATCCTTGACTTATTATGGGTTTAAAGTCACGCGTAGTGATTACAATTTTTTTGAGTCCCCTGCATCATAACAGAATTCTTTTGACTCGCAATTGGCTTTATAGCAAAAAGCCACACATTTTTGCATGGCTTTTGTAAAAATACGGTAAGTATTGATTGAGGTTTACTCTGCGATTTCACCATTCTCATAGCTTGAGATATCGGGGCAAGAACAGATTAAGTTTTTGTCGCCATACACATCATCGATACGGCTCACCGATGGCCAAAACTTATTGTCACGTACATAGGCAAGTGGATAGGCGGCTTCTTCACGGCTGTATGGACGATCCCAGTCACCGGTTACCACTTGCGCGGTGTGTGGTGCGTTCACCAGTGGGTTGTTATCTGCTGGCCACTCGCCGTTTTTAACTTTCATCGCCTCAGCTTTGATTTGAATTAAGGCTGAGATAAAGCGGTCTAGCTCTTCTTTGCTTTCCGACTCAGTCGGCTCAATCATCAAAGTACCTGCCACGGGGAAAGACATCGTTGGCGCATGAAACCCGTAATCCATTAAGCGTTTGGCGATATCAACTTCGGTGATGCCTGTTTCGGCTTTTAGTGGGCGGATATCAATGATACATTCATGGGCGACGCGACCATTTTCACCACTATAAAGCACGGGGTAATGGTCTTTTAATTTCATAGCGGTGTAATTGGCATTTAATAGCGCAGCTTCTGTCGCTTGCACCAAGCCATCACGACCCATCATGGTGATATACATCCATGAAATAGGCAAGATGCTGGCTGAACCAAACGGGGCAGCCGATACCGCACTCATGCCATCTTGGGCATTGGGCACCGCAGATACAACGTGGTTGGCAATAAAAGGTGCCAAATGTGATTTCATGCCAATAGGACCCATGCCAGGACCGCCGCCGCCGTGTGGAATACAGAAGGTTTTGTGCAAATTCATGTGTAGCACGTCAGCACCGACATCCGCAGGCTGCATCATGCTGACCTGCGCGTTCATGTTAGCGCCATCCATATATACTTGACCGCCGTGCTCATGAATTAAATCACAGATATCACGGATACCTTCTTCAAACACACCGTGTGTTGAAGGGTAGGTAATCATCAAGGCACCCAGATTGTCACTGTATTTTTGCGCTTTTTGGGTCAAGTCGGCAATATCAACGTTACCACGCTCATCGGTGGCTACCACGACGACTTCCATCCCCATCATTTGCGCCGTGGCAGGATTGGTGCCGTGCGCGGAGCGCGGAATCAGGCAGATATGACGGTTGGGTTGACCTAAGCTTTCATGATAACGACGAATCGCCAATAGTCCTGCGTACTCGCCTGACGCGCCTGAATTTGGCTGCATAGAGATAGCGTCAAACCCTGTGATGGCTTTGAGCTGCTCTTGCAGGCCTTCAATCATTTCAATATAGCCGCCCACTTGTTCACGAGGTGCAAATGGGTGCACATTGGCAAATTCATTCCAAGTAATCGGTAGCATTTCGCTAGTGGCGTTAAGTTTCATGGTACAGCTACCCAGCGAAATCATACTATGATTCATCGCCAAGTCTTTGTTTTCTAGCTTTTTCAAATAACGCAGCATTTCATGTTCGGTGTGATAACGATTAAACACAGGATGACTTAAAATCGCATCGGTACGTAGCAATGACGCTGGCAAAGACAAGCTGATATCATCGGGTAATTGAGCGGCTACGCCTGTAAATAACTGCGTGAGTACACCAAAATCTGCCGCATCACTGGTTTCATTAAAGGCAATGGCGATATGATTATCGTCTACTTTGCGCAGGTTATAGCCGATATTGAGGGCATTTTGATAGATTTGCTCAGTTTGACCTTGGGTATTGACCAGCACGGTATCAAAAAACTGCTCATGCACAATCGACATACCAGCTTGTTTGATGGCTTGGGCAAAAGCGCTTGCTAACGCATGAATGCGGGTGGCGATACGTTTCACGCCTTCAGGACCATGATACACCGCATACATCCCTGCCAAATTGGCCAATAACACTTGCGATGTACAAATATTTGAGTTGGCTTTTTCGCGGCGGATATGTTGCTCACGGGTTTGTAGTGCCATACGCAAGGCTTGTTTACCTTGAGCATCCACCGATACGCCAATGATACGGCCTGGGGCAGAACGCTTGGCACTGTCTTTAAAGGCAAAATAAGCCGCGTGTGGACCACCAAAGCCCATCGGCACGCCAAAGCGCTGGGTGTTACCCAGTGCCACATCCGCACCCATGCTGCCCGGTGATTTAAGAAGTACCAGACTCATCACATCCGCAGCAACAATTGTCTGTGTGCCTTTGGCTTTGACTGCACTGATGATATCAGTTAAATCAACCACATCGCCTTGCGCGCCCACATATTGGAAAATCGCGCCAAAGAAATCGCCATTCTTGGCAACGTCAAAATCACCGACCACTATATCCCAACCAAAATACTTGGCACGGGTTTTGATGACATCTAAAGTTTGTGGATAGATACGGCTATCAACAAAAAATTGGTTAGATTTACTTTTACCGACGCGTTTTGCCATCGCCATCGCTTCAGCCGCCGCCGTCGCTTCATCAAGCAAACTTGCGCCCGCCAATTCAAGACCTGATAAGTCAATACAAACTTGTTGGAAGTTGAGTAATGCCTCTAAGCGACCTTGGGCAATCTCCGCTTGGTAAGGGGTATAAGCCGTGTACCAGCCTGGGTTTTCAAGCACATTACGTTGAATCACCGCAGGTAAGCGAGTCGGATAATAGCCTAAGCCAATATAGCTTTTATTGACCTTGATTTTATCCGCCAACCCACGCAACTTTGCCAAGGCATCATGCTCAGTCATACTGAGGGGCAAATCTAACTCTTTGCTAAGACGTACAGAAGCTGGCACCGTCTGTTCAATAAAGCTTGCCATGCTGTCAGCGCCGACGGCTTGTAGCATTGCTTCTTTTTCATCTTGGCTAATGCCAACATGACGATGAATAAATTCTGATGATTGGAATAAATCAGCAAATGATTGAAAAGACGGTTGACTCATTCAAGTTTCCTTTAGCGTCTGATAAAACATTGAAAATAAAAATAGCAGGTTTTGTCATGGCTACCATGACAAACATCGGTTGAATGGATAAAAATTACACTTTAACGATATTACACCTTAACGATAAAGCGCTCACGCTCAAAACGGTATTGCTCACTATAGATACCACGCTCGTCGCGCTCACCGGCAGCAATCACCATACAAATATGCTGCTCTTCATTGAGGTCAAGCAATTTTTTGAGTTGTGGCTCATCAAATCCCCCCATCGGACAACTATCAAAACCGTGGGCACGCAAGGCGAGCATCAAATTCTCGGCAGCCAGTGAGGTGCTAATGAGTGCCCAGTTTTTGAGATCGTCAGCATCATAGATGGGGTCAACCATCGCACCTTTGACTTTGCGCGTGGCTTGTGTCAGCGCCCATTTGGCAGGAGTGAACACATTCATCACACCGCGCGTCATGGTCAGCGGAATAAGCTTGCCATAATAATCTTGCACAGGTTTTGGTACGGGTTTGACGGGAAAATACTTGATATTGTCTTTGGCATGTTGACGCCACGTGTCAGTACGAGCGACCACGACAATCAGCTTATTGGCGGTTTTTGCTGCATTTTGGCTCATACAATAGGTCACAGTTTTTTGGCGCTTTTCTTCAGATTCAATCACAAAAAATTGCCAAGGCTGTAAATTACTTGAGCTAGGCGCTAACATCGCCATATCGAGACAAGCATTGAGCACTTCATCACTGATGGGCGTTTTGGTAAAGCGTCGTACCGAACGGCGAGTGCTCACCACATCATAAAAACTGGCTTTTTTTGGGTCAGCAAGCGGGGTAAGTGTTGACATAGCAGCTCTCAAGTTAACAAAATAAAGGATGCGTTCAAAATAAAGGATGCGTTACAGTTAATTGATAGGATAATAGACTAAGGTAATCAAGCGATTACCTTAGTGCTAGGCTCTATAACGACGATTAGATAAAAGCAATGAGATAAAGATAATTAAATACTATCTTGGTACTCGTCTGCGTCCATCAAGCCTTGGTAATCATCGGCATTGTCTGGTTTGATTTTAAAGAACCAACCTTCGCCATAAGGGTCTTCATTAATGGTTTCTGGCGCATCTACCAATGCTTCATTGACTGCTAGGATTTCACCAGCGATGGGCGCGTATACATCCGAGGCAGCTTTCACCGATTCGACCACGGCAATTTCAGCATCCACGTCAACGTGTTCACCTACTTCAGGCAATTCAACATATACGATGTCACCGAGCAAGTCTTGGGCGTGGTGAGTAATACCCACGGTGATAGTGCCGTCTTCTTCTTGGCGTAACCATTCATGACTAGCCACATATTTTAAATCTGCTGGAATATTGCTCATAACTATTTTCCTCAAAGCGAAAGTAGGGGTGAAAATAAAAGGCTGTTAGCCAAGTAGTCGCACTTGGCGCCTTTTTACTAAACATTTTTAAAAGCCTAGTTTTAAAAGCCTAGTATTTAAAACCTAAGTAATTTAACAAACTGAGTAACAAAAATTTGGTCGATACAATGTATATCGACCAAACTTAAAAACCAACTTAGCGGTTTAACCCATTCAACAAGTGAATCGGATTAAATAGCATTACACACAAAGTTATAATCACGACCTTGTGAGGTCACGGTTAACGCACCTTCTGCACCTTTAACGCCCCAATCATACATGGTAGTTTTGGTTGCATTTGACAAGGTATAGCGGTTACCCGAGCCTGATACATCTTGTTTTAATACCATCGCGGCTTGGTTTAGACCGAGCATTGGCGAGGTGATTTTTAAATTTGCGACATTGCTGCCGTTTTCTTGACCGTAGAATGCCACAACTTCAGTGTTGTTGTCGCATTTAAAGGTTTGTGAATTTGCTTGAACTGCCAACACTTGTGACGGACTAGGCTGTGCTACTGGGGTTGAAGTACAGGCCGCCAAACTTGCCAAAAACGGTACAACAAAGAGTAACTTTTTCATGATTTTACCTTCTAAGTATGATGAATTTATTATTGGTTTTTCAAATTACGCTGACTAATCATTTGAATATTGTTCATTAATAAGCGTTAAATCCATCATAACACGATAAAATCCTAGTTGAATTGTTTGTTGCCATTTCTAACAAACGGTAACGAAATGATACGTACTGGCGTCGGTGTGCCCCGCAAATCAACGGTGGCTGCTGTATCCGTCGTCTTTGGAATACGGGCAATCGCAATCGATTGTTTTAGGCTTGGGCTAAAAGTGCCGCTGGTGATTACCCCAGTTTTGCCATTGTCTAGCGTGACCGTCATGCCTTCACGCAGTACCCCACGAGACTCTAGCACTAAGCCTACTTGCATGACGTCATTCCCCTCAGCAATCGCTTGGTCTTGTTTGGCTTGCATAGCCTCACGACCCACGAAATTCCGATCATCTTTTACCGCTAACGTCCACGCCATACCGCATTCATACGGATTGATGGTTTCATCCATTTCATGACCGTACAAATTCATACCGGCTTCAAGACGTAATGTATCACGGGCACCTAATCCTGCTGGGGCGATGCCATGGTCTTTAAGTAAAGTAAAAAACGCTGAGGCCTCGGCTTGTGGCAAAATGACTTCAACACCGTCTTCACCCGTATAACCGGTACGCGCCACAAACCAATCTGCGCCTTCAATGTCGGTCAAATCTTTGCCCACAAATGGTTTTAAGGTGGCTAGGCTATCTGCCCAATTTGGTTTGGCTTGGCTCAGTTTCTGCAAGGCATTAGGGCCCTGCACCGCAAGCATAGCAAGTTCTGGACGCTCGGTAATGGTGACAGCAAAGTCTTTGGCAACTTTGTCAAACTGTGCCAAATCTTTATCACGGGTGGCGGCATTTGAGACGATACGATACTCGGTCTCTGCATCGTTCATTCGGTAAACGATTAAGTCATCAATCACACCGCCGTTTTCGTTTAGCATGGCAGAATAAAGCGCTTTACCGACAAATTTGAGTTTGGCAACATCATTGGCGAGCAGTTTTTGCAGCCAAGCTTTGGCATCTTGACCGGCGATGTCAGTCACGACCATATGTGACACGTCAAACATGCCCGCATCCGTACGCACAACGTCATGTTCTTGGATCTGTGAGCCATAATGGAGAGGCAATTGCCAACCAGAGAAGTCAACGATTTTGCCGTTGCTATCGATATGGGATTGATAAAAAGGGGTGCGGTTTAAAGGCTTGTCTGTGGCTGACATGGCAAATCCTTGAGTGGGTAAAAATCAAATAACGGTTTGATGTTTCATTTGATGTTTTAATAGCTTGGGATAAAACGCTAAAGCCAAACATCGCACATCAATAGAGCACTAAAACTAATCCAACCTGATGTCGGTAGCTATCAGCCCTATCTGTCCTGTTACCTGAGATTTTCAATCGACTTGTCAGCTTCTTACTTCTTATAGTACAGATAGACAAGTCAATCTTTTCCCCTTCGGTGGTATTGCAAAGCAATACACTCTCCAGATTTGTTATATTTTGATGCAGTGCATACGCCACTGCCAAAAATTACGATTCCAGTCCTTTTACCTGAGCGATTATAGGGTCTTTACGCCTTCGGTGATGGTTTTGGTATTTCATAATTTGATGAAAAACAAAACAACATTCTCTCCTGAAATCTTCGGTTATTATGCTGGGTTTTTAACTTTTTGACAAGCAAATTTGCACAGATTTTATGACCGCCTGATGTTTTGGCAAGACTGCATTATGAGCATTATTGTGTTATAGCAAATAAAGCCAAAAACAAGTATGATTAAAGCCACTGATGAATATGAAACTTTAAGTAGTTAAAAAAAGTTAAAGTGTTTAAATAAAGTGCTTAAATAATTTTTGTGGTTTTGGGTTAAATTTTTGTGCGCTGACCCCATTAAAAGCAGAATAATTTAGCCTTTAACATTTTGAATATCTTTGCATATTAATGCCAACTACCAAAATTTGTTAACAGTCACCATGGACATAGACGCTAACCTAGCTGATTGCATTGGCTGATTAACAATGAGTAGATGAGCTGAATTTTTACCTTATAAAGATAAAGATGGCATGATAAAAGGAATAAAATAACGATGGATTTCATGAATATTTCGTTAATAGGCATTTTAACCAGTTTAGCCATGGGGGGTACGTTGCCCGATGATAGCAAAACCCAACAGCAAGTGGCGCAAGTGTCGACTCATATTTTGCCAAATATCGCAGGACAGTGGCAGCTGCGACTTGATAAAACCGACGCTGCGCAGCCAAGTTGTCAAGAGCGGTATAATTTTGGGCGCGATCAACAGTTTATCGGTTCAAGCGGTCAGGAATTTACGTACGGCAAATATTTGTACGCTGACACAGGCGATGGTTTGCCTGCACTAGCGATTCAGACCCAATATGATAACAATGCAACAGACTGTTCTGGCAATCGCGTTGACCAGACCGGCGATATTTTGGTTGCTTATGTCAAACAGCAAGGCGAGCAAATGCAGTGGTGCAAGGATAGTAAAGGCACCCGATGTGATATGACATTGTACCGTGTGTTGCCTTAAATTTTTTTACTTTTTCTCTCTACATCCCATAGTACTTGCAAGATTTGCCAGTGCTATTATCCTCGTTAAAACTTGCAACTAGTGTCAAATACTTATGATTCCACCTTTTTCAAGTGCCAATTCTCAGCAACGTCTGATTAGTCCGATGGGGCGCTCAGAAGACCAAAATGACAATAATATCCGTCCAGCCTTACTCGCTGAATATATCGGTCAGCCTGTGGTCAAAGAACAAATGGGCGTGTTTATTAACGCGGCATTATCGAGAAAAGAAGCGCTCGACCATACATTGATATTTGGACCGCCTGGACTGGGTAAAACCACACTCGCCAACATTATCGCCCGTGAGATGGGCGGTAATCTGCGCTCAACGTCTGGTCCTGTGCTTGAACGCGCGGGTGATTTGGCAGCAATGCTGACCAATCTAGAGCCTGGTGATGTGCTGTTTATTGATGAGATTCACCGTTTAAGCCCGATGATTGAAGAAATTTTGTATCCTGCGATGGAAGATTTTCAGCTGGATATTATGATTGGGGAAGGACCGGCTGCACGCTCCATAAAGCTTGATTTGCCGCCTTTTACTTTGGTGGCTGCGACCACGCGAGCAGGTTTGTTGACCTCGCCACTGCGCGATAGATTTGGTATTGTACAGCGATTGGAGTTTTATAATGTGGCGGATTTAACGACCATTGTCACAAGGTCGGCTGGATTGCTTAACGTGCCTATGACCAAAGAAGGCGCAGTGGAAGTCGCTAGACGGTCGCGCGGTACACCGCGTATTGCCAATCGCTTGCTACGCCGCGTACGTGATTATGCCCAAGTTAAAGGCGATGGCACCGTCACCGCTGAAATTGCGCATAGCGCACTTGATATGCTGGCAGTTGACAAACGCGGGCTTGATAATCTTGATAGACGTTATCTTGAGATGTTAGAGGAGCGTTTTAATGGCGGGCCTGCGGGGGTTGAGTCGATTGCGGCGGCTTTGGCAGAAGATAGAGGCACGCTTGAAGATGTGATTGAGCCGTATCTGATTCAGCAAGGCTATATCGTACGCACCGCACGGGGGCGGATGTTGACTTAGTTTTTTGAATGTTGTAGTGACAAACAAAAACCCCTTAGAACCTGTTCACAATCTTTTCAATAACAAAGCGATGAAAGCAAGATTGGT
>NZ_DAMAAE010000010.1:0-87814 GCF_031986685.1 Moraxella sp. CTOTU47915 | reverse complement strand
GGCACTATCTCTTATTTTTTAGGACTGTGATAGATGGAATGGTCGGATGCTTACTGTATAACTATTAAGCCTAATCATTAATTATAATCATTAGCGATAGTCATTAAGTATAATCATTAAACATAATCAGTAGCCATAAAAAAAGGAGCTCAGTGGCTCCTTTTTTTATACTAGATATTACTAAACATTGTCGACTTGCTTTTCATCAATGGGCACAAGCTCAATCGCTGTTTTATCGGCATTCATACGAATCGAAACCGTACCGCCATTCACCAAATCACCAAATAATATTTGCTCTGCCAATGGTTTTTTGATTTCATCTTGAATCAAGCGGTTCATTGGGCGGGCACCCATGAGACGATCGTAACCTTTTTCTGCCAGATAATTTCTGACTTCATCATCAATTTCAAGCACCACTTTCTTGTCATCAAGCTGGGCTTGCAGTTCAACCAAGAATTTATCAACCACAGATACAATGACATTTTGATCCAATGGGTTAAATTGAATGATGGCATCTAAACGATTGCGAAACTCTGGGGTAAACATCCGTTTCATCGCTTCACTGTTGTCGCGGCTATGGTCTTGTTTGGTAAAGCCCATGCTGTTGCGACTGATGCTATCAGCGCCGACATTGGTGGTCATAATCAGTATCACTTGCTTAAAGCTTGATGTGCGGCCGTTATTGTCGGTGAGCGAGCCATGATCCATCACCTGAAGCAGCAAGTTAAATACGTCAGGATGGGCTTTTTCAATCTCATCTAGCAATAGTACACAATGCGGGAATTGATTGATTTTTTCGGTCAATAAACCGCCCTGATCAAAGCCCACATAGCCTGGCGGTGCCCCAATCAAGCGTGACGCCGTATGTGCTTCCATATACTCAGACATATCAAAACGAACCAGTTCAATGCCTAACAAATTCGCTAACTGACGACTGACTTCCGTTTTACCGACACCGGTAGGACCGGCGAACATAAACGAACCAATCGGTTTATCATCTGGTTTTAAGCCTGCACGTGACAACTTGATGGCATCTGCCAAGTTTTTGATGGCTTCATCTTGACCAAACACCAGATGTTTTAGGTTGCTTTCAAGATTTTGCAGCACCGATTTGTCATCCGTTGAGACGGATTTTGGTGGGATACGCGCAATTTTTGAGATAATATATTCAATTTGCGGAACATCAATCACCACCTCGCCATTTTGTTGTGCCGCGTCAATCACTTTATTGTCGGCTTCGCTTAACATAGCCTCAGGTTCGACAACACCATCCGCTGCATGGCTAACATCTAAGTCATCGACAAGTGCGTCTTCATCCACCACAGGCTGATTTGATAACTTGTCATTTGCGACATTATCAGTGGATTGATTGCTGTCCACAGTAGATTCAACCTGATTTTCGGCTTGTTTTTGCAGGCGAACAAATGCACCCGCTTCATCAATCACATCAATGGCTTTGTCAGGTAAAAAGCGTTCGTGAATGTGTTTTACCGCCAGATGCACCGCACTTTGTAGCGCCTGATCGGTATAGCTGACGTTATGGAATTTCTCATATTGTTTTTTCAGACCGCGTAGAATATCAATCGTTTCATCAATGGATGGCTCGTTGACATCAACTTTTTGGAAACGACGACTTAAGGCATGGTCTTTTTCAAACACTTGGCGGTATTCGGTAAAGGTGGTTGAGCCGATACAACGCAGCTCACCGGATGCCAACGCAGGTTTGATTAAATTTGACACATCCATATTGCTGCTCATCGATGAGCCTGCGCCGATAATCATATGGATTTCGTCAATAAATAAAATCGCATTGGGCTTGGCTTTTAAGGCATCTAATAGCGCTTTCATCCGTTTTTCAAAATCACCGCGGTATTTTGTACCGGCAATCAGCGCACCAATATCTAAACTATATACCACACAGCCTGATAATGGTTTTGGTGCTTTGTCATTGACAATCAACCATGCCAAGCCTTCCGCAATCGACGTTTTACCCACCCCTGGGTCACCCACCAGTAGCGGATTATTTTTGCGGCGGCGGCATAAAATCTGCGCGGTACGCTCGATTTCTGCTTGGCGACCAATTAACGGATCGGTGCCACCCGTAGAGGCTTTTTGATTGAGATTAACGGTAAATTCAGTCAATGGGTCTTTATTGGCTTTTTCACCCGTTTCTTCAGTTTCAACACTGGTTAATTTGTCGCGCACTTTTTTGTCTTGACCATGCGATAAGTACTGGGTCAACTCAAGTCGCGTCACCCCTTGTTTTTTAAGCAGGTACACCGCGTAGGTGTCATGCTCTGAGAACATAGACACTAGCAAATCTGAGCCTTCTACCAAACGGCTGCTGGCAACCGATTGCACATGAAAAATCGCCCGCTGCAAGATACGGTCAAAACTGCGCGTTGGTTGTGGCGAGTAATCTTCGTTGATATCGACCGTTGGGGTATGTTCATCAATATACTGGGTCAAATCTTTGCCAAGCTGATCCACATTGACTGCACAAGCCACCAAGGCTTCTACCGCATTTTCATTCTCTAACAGTGCCAATAGCAAATGCTCGACTGTTAAATATTCATGTGCACGCTGTTTTGCGAGTGTCACTACCAACCGCAACGTGCTTTGTAATTCTAAACTTAACATAAGATGTCCTTAATACTTGTCACCGACGGTTTTTGATTTTGCCCTACTTGAAAAATCATGCGTTATCTAATTGATTGGTTTGACGTCGTTATAGGTGTTGATGGTTATTTGTGTTGATGTTTTCTCAAGTTTCATTTGCCGTCACCTCAGCACCAAATATCCTGTTGATATCTGGCTAATAACGCTCAGTTCGGTTAAAAGGAAGTAAAAATGAAAGATGACAAAATGGGAAAAATCAAAATCATTACGTTTAATATAATGACATTGCTAATAAATTCAAGTGATAAAACGTAGTTAATGGCGGGTTTTAAAATGGCAAAAAATTTTGATGGTAAATAAAAAACTCAATAGTGAATAAAGAATACAAAGACGGTACCATTAAAAATACAGTACAAGAAGGTTAAGATAATAGGCTAAGAAACATTAATAAACAAAATTAAGGAATTAGGCTGAGCGACAAGGTTAAAAGCTTAAGCAAAAGCTTAATTAGCAAACTGCCACTAACCTTGTGGTTCGATTTGACTCAGTAACGGATAGCCTGCCTGACGCGCTTCACGGTTAACGGCTTGGGCTTTGGTTTCTGCGATGTCTTTAGGGTATATACCGGCAATTCCTTTGCCTTGTTGATGAATGGCAAGCATAATACTGATAGCTGAATCTAGCGAATGTTTAAAATGATTTTGTAAAACATCCACCACAAATTCCATCGGCGTATAGTCATCGTTATACATGACCACCGCATACATCTGTGGTTTTTTAAGTTCAGGGTCAGCCAATAGCACATCTTCGACGGGGTCAGTATTTGGCTCGCCTTCTATGTCGGTCAAACGGGCTGGCAATGAATTTGGTGATTGGCTAGGTGGCTGTTTAGGGGACTGTTTAGGGAGTTGTGTTGGCAACCATGCCGGTAGGTGCCAATCCATATTCGTGGTGGTTGGCTGTGATACAACTGATTGACGAGAAAAATTAAGCGTTTGAAGCATCATTAATTGAACATTTACCTAAGATTAGACGAAACATTGATTATACTACTTTACAGCAGTCGTTGCGGCAGGTTTTTGCGTATTGGCTGTGCTTGCCACTGGCGTGCTATCGGTCGAACTCACAGGTCGTTTATCCGCTTCAGGCGTTTCTTCAAGCGTATACGGCATGTTATCAATCGGTTGACCGAGTTGCCAATCATACACTTGCTCAGTTTTTTGGTTGCCGGCGGCTAATTCAAGTTTCACTTGTTTGGGTACAAAGTTTTTGGGCATCAAAAAACGCCCGCGAATTCTTGCAATCCCATGAATCGAGTAACTATTGGGTTGCAATGGGACTTCGACCATATTAACTTCATCGAGCAAGGTCAATTTTGGTATCAGATTTTTTGGCTGATTTGATGGATCGACCATACCGACATCAAAGCGGTATTCATAGGCATTTTCTGGCAATGGTGCGATTTTTGCCCCGATGACTTGTAAACTCATACCGCCTTTTTTGGCAAGCGACGTGGTTAAGAATTGCTGACCTTGTTCAAGCTGTAAGTTGGTGACTTTTAGATCTTGAATATCGGTACGCAGCGCTGATAGGTTCGCCAAGCTGATATCACGCTCTTGCTGCGCAGTGGTTAATTGGCTTTGTAACGTATCAGATTTTAGCTTTAATGATTTAATGTTTTCTGCTGAGATTTCAAGACCTGCGGCGGTTTTTTTCGCTTCTTCAGCAGCAAAGCTCAAGCCGCGATGATAACCAATGCGTTGACCTAACACCAGTGCAATGATGGCAACTAACAACAAACTAACCCCAAACGCAATCAGCCACCCCGACACCTTGTTGGGTTGGGCAATATAATTGCGTTGTGCTTCTGGCAAAGATTGAGAAGAGTTATTATCTTCGGGCAAATCCATAGAGATACTCAAATTGAAAAACGATCAAAACATGGATAATCACAGTACTGATGATAGCTCAAAAAGGGTTGATGAATATGACATCCATTAAAGCGAACCCCATTATAAACAAAAATTATGATGAATTCAGCTAAATTTATTGACTGAAAAAATAATAAAGTTAGCCCATTTCATCATAGCGTCATATTTTTTTGGCTAAAAAAAATAAAGCAATGCTTGTTATGGCATTAACATTTTTAAATAGGCTGACCATAAATAGCTTAAGAAAACCACTTATTAAAGAAATAACTTAAGGCACGACGGCAACTAACGCCAACCCTGTTTGCTCTGCAAGCCCAAACATCACGTTCATATTTTGCACGGCTTGTCCTGCCGCACCTTTGACCAAATTATCTTGTACCACCAAAATCGTCGCCATCGGGCTATTTTCTAGTGTTTGCACCGCAATTCTTAAATAGTTGCTACCCCGTACACTACGGGTATCTGGGTACATCCCTTTTGGCATGACGTCTACAAAATATTCGTTTTGATAGCTGGTTTCATATAAAGATTGTAAATCTAACGCTTGACCCGCCGCCGTCAAGCGAACATGAATCGTGGTAAACATACCGCGAATCATGGGTACTAAATGGGGTACAAAGCGGATATCATGCGACTGAAAGCGTTTGCTTTGACCCAATATTTGGTCAATCCCTTGGGTAATCTCTGGACCGTGACGGTGACCCGCTACGCCATAGGCGCTAAAACTATCCGATGTCTCGCTAAATAACAAATTCATTTTGGCTTGGCGACCCGCACCTGAGACGCCTGATTTGGCATCAATAATAATCCAGGGTTCAATCAATGCCTGCTGCTGGCTGTTTTGGGCATCGATTAGCGGTTTTAACCCCAAAATCGCCGTGGTGGGATAACAACCTGGGTTACCAATGACCTTGGCTTTGGCAATGGCATCACGATTGACTTCAGGTAACCCATACACAGCGTCTTTTAAAATATCGGGGCAAGCATGTTCAAGTTTATACCAAGCTTCAAAATCTTGTAGCGACTGCAAACGAAAATCTGCCGCCAAATCGATGACTTTAGTGCCATTTTCGGTTAAAAATCTGGCATGCTTCATCGCGACGCCGTGGGGAGTAGCAAAAAATACCACATCACATGCGGCTAATTTTTTTTCATCCAAATCCGAAAACGTTAAATTGGTCACGCCCCGCAAACTTGGAAACATATCATCGACGCGCCTGCCCGCTTCTGAGCGCGATGTCAGCATCGTCACTTGTGCCTGTGGATGACGACTCAATAGTCGAATTAGCTCTACGCCAGTGTAGCCTGTGCCACCGACAATACCTACTTTGATCATGGTCGTCTCCTGATGTTGGTATTAAAGTTTATATTCATGCACCGCATCAATAAAAGCTTTGGCATGGTCAGGATTAACCCATTGGTTAATGCCATGACCTAAGTTTGCTATATAACCTGTTTTGTCACCGAGGCTATAGGCGTCTTGTAACATCAAATGCGTCTGCTGGCGAATATGCTCAGGCGATGCAAATAATGTCGCTGGGTCAAGATTACCTTGTAGCGCAATGCCTGTATGCAGCTTTTTATGCAATTTGGTCAATTCTTTTTGCTGTTCAAAGACGATGCTGCGCGCTCTATCCAAGGGCATCGTCCAATCAAGTCCTAGCGCATCCGCGCCACTGTGGCATTGGGTATCTAACCACAATCCGCCACCTTTGGTAAACAATACCACAGGTACCTCTGGGTATGTTGCTTTGATCGCCGCGACAATTTTAGTGTTGTAATGGTGTGAGAATTCAACAAATTGGCGATGCGCCAATGCCCCGCCCCAACTATCAAAAATTTGTACTAACTGCGCGCCTGCTGCTATTTGCGCTAGCAAATAATCAATCACGGCATCGGTGATTTTAGCGAGCAGCGCATGCAAGGTCTCAGGCTCGCCATACAACATGGCTTTGGCATAGCGGTATTCTTTAGAGCTACCGCCTTCAATCATATAGGTCGCCAGCGTCCACGGACTGCCTGAGAAGCCAAATAATGGCGCACGACCTGCCAGCGCATGACGAATACTGGTCACCGCTTTCATCACATAGTCAAGTGCATCTGCCATCGCGACGGTTGGCAAGGCTTCAACCTCTGCCATGCTTCTGACAGTTTTGTGAAATTTTGGACCTTCCCCTGCTTCAAAATACAGACCCAAACCGAGCGCATCAGGAATGGTTAAAATATCACTAAACAAAATCGCCGCATCCAACTCAAAACGGTGAAATGGCTGAATGGTGACTTCCGTCGCCAAATCGGTATTTTTGCAAAGCGATAGAAAGTCACCGGCTTGGGCACGGGTTTTTTTATACTCAGGCAAATATCGACCGGCTTGCCGCATCATCCACACAGGGGTCACATCCACAGGTTCAAAACGCATGGCTCTTAAAATGCGGTCATTTTTTAACATCGGAAAGTTATGGGTCATGTCATTGCCTTTAAAAATAATCTTGGATAAAAGTACTATTGGGTAAAAATACTATTGAATCAGTCTAAAAGTAGTCAAATTTCAATCAAAAATTGTCAAAAATTATACGATAATCGCCATATTATCACGATGTATCATCACGTGGCGTTCCTCATTTTTACCCAAAATCGCTTCGATGTCGCTATTGCGTTTGCGAGCGATGCGCTTAGCTTCATTTGATGAGAAATCCACCTGACCGACCGCGATACGTACCCCTGTTTTATCAACGCACTCCACCACATCACCCTCATCAAAATCACCTTGCACTTCAATCACCCCGACAGGCAATAAGCTTTTGTTATTTTTAATGATGGCATCTACTGCGCCATCGTCAATCACCAAGCGACCTGCCATGCGCAGATGCGCGGCTAACCATTGTTTTTTGGCAATGCGTTTATCATCGTCATTGGTGGTGAGCATCGTACCTAAGGATTCCCCTTTGACCACGCGATTAATCACGTTATCGATGCTGCCGCTGACAATCACAGTGGGACAACCACCCATTGCCGCAAGCCTTGCCGCACGAATTTTGGTAATCATCCCGCCACGACCCAATTTGCCGCCATCTCCCGCCACGTCAAACAAATAATCTGCCATTGCCCGCTCAGTCTTAATCAGCTTGGCATCAGGGTTGGTACGAGGATTATCGGTGAATACGCCTTGCTGGTCGGTCAATATAATGTATAGGTCAGCTTTGACCATGGCTGCCACCATCGCACCTAGACTGTCATTATCGCCAAATTTGATTTCATCGACACTCACGGTGTCATTTTCATTAATGACCGGTAGCACGCGCCATTCAAGTAGCTGATTTAACGTATTGGCGGTATTGAGATAACGATTTCGATTGGCAAGATCGTCATGTGTCAGTAGCAATTGTGCGCTTTGTACACCATACTGAATCAACGCCGACCACCAAGTTTCAATCAAGCCCATCTGCCCAATGGCGGCGCAGGCTTGCAAGGCTTGCAATTTTTTGGGGCGTTCTTCCAAATTCATCCGCACCACCCCTTCCGCCACTGCCCCTGAGGACACTAGCAATACTTGATAGCCTTCATTGTGCAGCTTGGCAATTTGCTTCGCCCATTCATAAATTGCGGTGCGATCCAAGCCTTTACCATTATTGGTCAGTAGCGATGAACCAATTTTTACCACAATGGTGTTGGACTTAAGGACTTTTTTAGTTGAGCTAGGTGAGGCGGTGGCAGTCATAAGTTGGCAGTCATAATCAGTCAAGTGCAATTTTTTAATCAAATTAAATGCCATAATGGCTTGGCAGAGCATTGTAACAATTTTTACTGGCTTTATAAATGCTAATCGATGCCGGTAGCCGTTAAATATCACACGTTTTTGTCATACGCATTTTTATCCCAATTAAATAGCAACCATTGAAAAAACAAATTGAAATTGTCAACTAAAAAATATCGACTTGAGGTTTTCTCAATTTAGATGAGGATAACTTGCTATCAACATTGCTTTTATATAAATTTGCTCATCTTCATGGGCTACTGGGTTTATCAAATTTATGAAAAGAGCTGTTGTCACCACTTCCTCATCTTGTCTTGAAGCACTTGAATTGTCGCAAGGCATGGACATTCTGCGCTTACACGTAAACATCAATAACGTTGATTTTATCGATGGTAAAAATATCACCAGTGAGCGTCTGGCAACCATCATGAAAACCAACCTCAAATCGGTGGCGAGGACATTTCCGCCCTCCATCCATGAGATGCACCTGTTGTTTAATGATTTGATTGCTCGCGGGGTCACGGAAGTATTTGTTTGCGGTATCTCGTCCAAATTTAGCCAAACTTTGCCCATGCTTGAAGAACTCAAAGTACATTATGCCAATCGTCTGCACATCTTTGTGTATGACACCAAAACACTCAATATTGCTGAAGGGGCGCTGGCGTACGAGGCAAAAGTGTTGATTGAGCAAGGTGAGTCGTTTGAAAACGTGGCAAAAAAACTTGACGATTTGCGACGTCGCAGTGAATTTTTATTTACCCTCAGTGACTTGGACTATATTATTCGCAACAAAAAATTGTCCGCCCCTGCCGCATTTGTTGCCAACTTATTTGATATTAAACCGATTATGCAAATTAATCAAATTGGCGAGATTATCGCGGTGGAAAAAGTGCGCAAGCTTGAAAAAACCCTGATCACCATGGGAAAAACCATCGAAAAACTTGCCGCAAATCAACCCGCGTTTATCTATTTGACAGATACGGGGCATCATGAAAGTACCGAATTTTTTAAAAAAATATTAGCGACCCATTTTGGTTGGGATGATTTGCTTGTCATTCGCGTGTCGACTATTTCGCTTGCCAATCATGGCTTGATGGGGACAGGCATTGGGGTGTTTTATGGTGAATTACCGCATATTGTCAAAGCATTAAAAAAATGACCCGTCCTTATCTAAATTCACTTAATAAAAAGGTTAGCCCGGGCTAACCTTTTTAAAGCTATTTCAATTACTGCTAAGGTGCGTAGACCACTTCCACGCCATCATCGTCATCGTAGTCGTCGTCATCAAAATCATCTTCATCCAATACGCGACCTTCACGCTCAGCTTTACGTTTAGCACGATACGCTTCTTTTTGCTCTTCCGTATTGGCGCGCACTTCCGCTTCCAGTCGTTCAAAACGCAACCGCTGACTTTCGGCAAAGTCAGGATCGGTTTCTTCCATCTCGCGCTCTTGCTCGATTTCGTTCATCAAATGCCAAACCACGGCATCAACCCCTTCGCCTGTGAGCGTGGAGGTACGAAAAACCATCCCTGTCCAACCAAGCTCTGCCACGATGTGGGTGCAAAGTTGGTTTAATTCTTCTGCGGGCACTTGGTCGATTTTATTTAAAATCAAAATCTGTGGCAATTTTGACAGCTCTGGTGAGAATTTCTCTAACTCATTAAAAATCACTTGGGCGTTTGCCACAGGGTCGCTACCATCAATGGGCTGTACATCGACAAGATGCAATAATCGACGGGTACGAGCGACGTGTTTTAAAAAGCGGATACCCAGTCCTGCCCCTTCAGATGCCCCTTCAATCAGTCCTGGGATATCTGCCATGACAAATGAGCGGTGTTTACCCACATCCACGACACCTAGATTCGGTACCAAAGTAGTAAACGGATAATTGGCAACTTTGGGTTTGGCAGCAGAGACTTGACGAATAAAGGTGGATTTACCCGCATTTGGCAGACCAATAAGACCCACGTCAGCCACCACTTTTAGCTCAAACTTCAAGACTTTTAATTCGCCTGGGAAACCTGGGGTGGCACGTCGTGGTGCTTGATTGGTGGAGGTTTTGAAATGGGTATTACCTTGCCCGCCGTCACCGCCTTTGGCAATCCTCGCCGTTTGCCCTTTTTTGGTCAAGTCCGCTAAAACCTCACCTGTTTCGGTATCAACCACGGTGGTACCGATGGGTACGGATAGATAGATATCATCCGCCCCACGACCTGAACAGTTTTTGGCGCCGCCATTTTCGCCGCGTTTGGCATCATAGCGACGTGTAAACCGGTAATCGACGAGGGTGTTGGTGTTGTCGTCGCACACCACATACACATCACCGCCTTTGCCGCCATCACCACCATCGGGGCCGCCTTTGGGGACGTATTTTTCTCGGCGAAAACTGACGATACCATTGCCGCCGTCGCCTGCTTTGACTGTTACGATTGCTTCATCGATAAAACGCATTGAAGACTTTCCTTAAATTCTTGAATAACCAAATATTATAGCATGAATTTTAGCAAGAAAAATTTGAACACAATCGATGTTTGAAATTTTATCCAATAAAAAACCGCCCAAACTTGAGCGGTCTTGTAATCGTCCTTAACGCTTAGGAACACTTAGGCATTTTTTGCCATGGTTTCAGCGACACGCAATACTTGGGTGCTATAGCCCATTTCGTTGTCATACCATAGGTACATCACTGCACGGTTGTCTTGAGCAAGCGTAGATTTGGCGTCCCAAATCGCCACTTTTTCGCAGCCCACAAAGTCGGTAGAAACGGCTTCATCCGAATCTGAGTAAGCAATTTGCGCTTGCCATTGTTCGCTCTGACTGGCTTCTTTGATAAAGGCATTGAGTTCATCGCTTGAATTGACCGGGTTTTTGAAATTCAAATTCAAAATCGCCAGGCTCACGTTTGGCGTTGGTACACGTACTGAGCTGCCTGACAATTTGCCTTTTAGTTCTGGAATTGCTTTACTGACCGCTTTGGCAGCACCTGTGCTTGTCATTACCATATTTAAGGTTGCAGCACGGCCACGACGCTCGGCTTTATGGTGGTTATCGACCAAGTTTTGGTCATTGGTGAACGCATGGATGGTTTCCATGTGACCGTTTTCAATGCCGTATTTATCGTTTAAGAGTTTAAGCGTAGGGGTAATCGCATTGGTGGTACAGCTTGCCGCTGACACGATGGTATCATTGCCGATGGTGTCGTCATTGACATTATAGACGATGTTTTTGATATCGCCTGACGCTGGGGCGGTCAATAGCACTTTTTTGGCACCTTTTGACTGTAAATGCTTGCCAAGACCTGCTTCATCTTTCCATTTACCGGTGTTGTCGATGATTAAGGCATTGTCGATACCATAAGACGTGTAGTCGATTTCGCTTGGGTCAGCGGCATAAATGACTTTGATAAAACGACCGTTGGCGATGATACCGCTGTTTGCTTTATCCACCACCACTGAGCCATCAAACCAGCCATGTACCGAGTCACGCTCAAGCAAACTTGCACGTTTTTCCAAATCGGCTTCACCGGCTGGACGGACGACGATGGCTTTTAATTGTAAGCCTTTATCTGAGGCAGGACGGCTCATCAGCAACCGAGCCAAGATACGACCGATACGACCAAAACCATACAACACGACATCTGTCGCAGGCACTTCGTCACCGCTGGTAAAGCTGTCGGCTTGTTTACCTGCTTTGAGCGCTTGACCCAAGTCCACCGTGGTATGGCTTAAATTTTGGTCGTTTAACGCGGTGGCAAAGGCAAGTGTATCAGCGATGTTAAGGGCATTTTTGTCATGATGAGCGATGATATCAACAAGGTTTAGGGCAATGCGGTTGCCAAAAAACAGCACGTTGACGCCTTTATTGGCTAGGGTATTTAGCTCAACTAATAACTGAACCGCTTGGGCTTCTTGATTTTTGCGAGTGGTGAGGTGGTCTTGGTAGAGATTGGCAGACATAGTATGACCTTTTTTTGTGAAGGAAAAATAAAATCTGTGGAAAATGCAGCAATAAATAAACGCCTAAATTGTAACGGAATTTAGGCGTTTTAGCAATTTTAAAGCAGGGTGTTTCAGCTAGCAAGCTTATCGGCTGTTTTGTACGGTTTTTTGCAATTTACTGACATCGTACCCTTGAGATTTTGCGGTAGCGACCATTGTTTGATAAGTGTCTTCATCCATCGTGGGTGTGCGTGACAAAATCCACAAGTATTTTTGGTTTGGCGTACCTACCAACGCATGGTTATAATTGGGGTCTAAAGCAAGCACCCAATAGTCGGCTTTACCCACAGGCAACCAACGCAATGCTTGCGGCAAGAAAGTAACTTTAAGTTTACTGCCACTATCGCCATTTTTGGTGGCTTCACCAATGCTTTGCATGGGTTTGCCGTCTTTGCCCATACACTGGTTATTAACTTCCACCTTGCCTGTCGGTTGTAGGGTATAAGTGGCGGTGACATCACTGGCACAGTTACGCTGAAAAAACATCGGCAAACGGGCGATTTCGTACCATTTGCCCGCATAACGGTTTAAATCAACGCTTTGCACCGCCTGAGCTTTACCAATGCCTGTGGACTTGGCAGTGGTTTCAGTTGCGGTAGTTTTGGTGGGGGTGGTGGAGCAAGCACTCATCGCAATTAATGTACCTGCAATACCTGCCACTGCTAGCGTTTTTTTACTCATCAGTTTCATTGTCTATATCACCTTATTTTGCTCAGTCTTATTGCGCATTAAAGTAATCATTTTAGCCCAAAATAAACGCTCAAACGGTGACTATTGGGGCACTTTTTGTCAGCCAGTTGTTACAGTGAATGCGCTATTGTCAACCTGTTGGCTAGTTTTTATACCTTGTCGACCAATAACCGAATACCCGCGATTCCCATCGCCCCATGCTCATAGGCGGTGGCTAAATCTGCCTGCCCCACCCCGCCGAGCGCAAACATCGGTACATCACTAAGCTTTGCTAATTCACCGAACGCTTGCCAGCCCATGCCCCCACTTTGAAAGGTTTCTGGGTGTGTCGGTGTGGCTTTCACCGGGGATAAAAAACAGCCCATTACAGTATGCGAGGTTGCCAAGGCATTTAATCTGCTTAGGCTATGTTGGTCATGGCAACTGGCAAAATAGCGATAATTTTTTGATAAACTTGAGAAATCCAGCGTCATGAGTTGTTGGTGATTCAAATGTACCATGCCGTTTTTTAACCACGCATCTAAACGCTTAAATAAGCGCTCAGGTAAGCACTCAAATAAGCACGCTAGTGTTGCATATTGAATAATCGGGGTGATATCCGCCCTTATCGTTAGCAAGCCATCAATTATAGCGGTGGCATTTTCATCGCTGGTTTGCGGGCGAAGATAACAATGGGCATCGTCGGGCAGTTTTTGGCTATAAAAATCAACCCACTTATCCACACTAACAAAGCTATCTAAAGGCTGCGTGATATAAATCGCACGAGGCAATTTTAACCACTGTAAAATGCGGGCATTGGCATCGGGCAGCGGGTACTGATTGGCAATTAAGTCTGACTGGTGAACCCATTTGACGGCTTGACCTTCCTTGCCTTTACCCTGTTGTAACCCATCAAACTGGGCTTGGCTCACTTGAATTTTAAAAACGTGCAACGCCACGGCTTTGTCAGCATAATCATGGCGTATCACCCCCATTTTGACCGCGGTATTTTGTGCGATATCCAAGCCAATCTCTTCATGAACTTCACGGATTAACCCTTGTGTTGGGGTTTCAGCTGGCTCAATTTTTCCTCCGACAAATTCATAGCGATTGCCTTGGTGTTGACGGGCATGGCGAAATCCCAGGAGATATTGCTTGTTAAAATGTATCACCGCGACTGCCACATTGACGACTTTTGACATATTTTTCTCAAACTGTTGATTGTTACCCATTATAAAGCATTAAATTTGATGAAAAAGTGAAAAAAGTCACTTGACGACCCATTAAATATAAATGATAATCATTATCAATTAAAAACACTATTCGCCTCATCTTACAGAGAAAAGGAGTATCCCATGCTACACTTATTAAATCGCGCCAATCTCATCCAACAAAGTTCCTTGCCTACGCTATATTCCAATCATTTATTTGCGCTGACCAAAGAGATTCGCATTCAGCATGACGGCGAAGAATACCGTCTTCGATTGACCCGTAATAACCGCCTAATACTCACCAAATAGTGACTTACCAAATAGTCCCGGTGAAATTGTGAAATTGTTAATAAAAAAAGCCAATCTTCTTGAGAGTGGCTTTTTTAGAGGACTAAGTTGATATTTACTGTTGCTAGTCACTGTGCGCAGTTACTGGCAACAATCAACTGAATTAACCCATGCGAATAGCCCCGTCCAAACGAATAACGTCGCCATTGAGATAGCTATTTTCGATGATGTGTGCCACCAATTTAGCAAATTCTTCTGGATTGCCCAAACGTTTGGGAAAAGGCACGGCTTGCTCAAGACTGGTACGGGCAGCTTCTGGCAAGCTTGCCATCATCGGTGTGCCGAACACCCCTGGGGCGATGGTCATGATACGTATTTGATGACGCTGCAGCTCACGCGCGAGTGGTAAGGTTAAGCCCACCACACCTGCTTTGGATGACGAATAACTGCCCTGCCCGACCTGACCATCGAATGCGGCAATTGAAGCGGTGTTGATAATCACACCTTTATCTTCATTATTATCTGCAGTATTTTTTGCCATCGCCGCCGCTGCCAGTCGCACCACATTGAAAGTGCCGATGAGGTTAATCTGGATACCACGGGTAAAGGTGGTTAAATCGGCTGGGTTGCCTTCCTTGTCCAGTAATTTTTGCACCACCACGATACCGGCACAGTTGATTGACCCTGATAATTTACCAAATTTGTTCACACCCGCCTCAATCGCATTTTTGACATCCGCTTCGCTGGTGATGTCACATTTTGCAAAAATCACGTTGTCGCCCAATTCAGCCACTAATTTCTCACCGGCTTGTTGGTTCAAATCGGCGATGATGACATTTGCGCCATGTGCCACCAAATAACGGGTTGTCGCTTCACCTAGACCTGACGCGCCGCCTGTGACCAAAAATGTATTATTTTTTACTTGCATTGTTTTTCCGTTAACCTGTTATTTTTTGTTGATAAAAAAAGCCTAGCTAATACTAGATACTCTTTTGCATAGGGATAAAATTTTTGTTACTGCGCCACGCTCATGCTACGCAGCATAAAACGTTGCACTTTACCGCTTGGGGTCTTTGGTAGGGCATCGATAAACTCAACGATACGTGGATACGCATGGGCAGATAACCGTGCATGCACCAAGCTTTGGATGTCTTTGGCTAACTCGTCATTACCTGTATAGCCGTCTTTGAGTACAACATAGGATTTGATGATGTGACCGCGTATATCATCTGGCACGCCAATCGCCGCGGTCTCCGCTACCGACGGGTGTTCCATTACCGTGTTCTCGACATCGGTAGGACCGACGCGATACCCTGCGGTGGTAATAATATCGTCATCACGCCCGACAAACCAAAAAGTGCCATCATCATGCTGCTCGACCATATCGCCTGTCAGATAATAGCCATTTTCAAACGGATTCTTTTCGTTCCACGTATAGCCTTGGAAAAATAAGGATGGCGAGTTCGCCACATCAACGGCTAGTTGACCTTGTACGCCTGCGCCTAGTTCATTAAGATTTTCATCCAGTACCGCCAAGCGATAACCGGGCAATGGCATACCCATTGAGCCAATTGGCTGATCATGGGTTAACTTATGATGACAGCAGCACGCCATCCCCAATTCGGTTTGTCCATAATGGTCAAGAATAGATGCACCAAGATTGTCATTAATCCACGTCACCACTTCAGTATTTAACGTCTCACCCGCTGAGCTGATACGCGTCAATAGCGGTAACTCATCAGCTTTGTTGTCAAAAACACCGCTTGATTTCATCATACGAAATGCGGTCGGCGATGAGGCTAAATTAGTGATTTTATGGTTTTTGATAAAATCTAATGTATGTTTGGCATCAAACCCTGACTCATTAAAGTGGGTGGTAGCACCGACTAGCAAAGGTCCTGTAATCGCATAATACAAGCCATAGGCCCAACCTGGGTCAGCCATGTTCCAAAACCGATCATTATCGCTTAAACCCACTGCGTGTACCATATACAAATAAAATGCGGTTAGCGCTTTAAGTGGTACTGCCACGCCTTTTGATTTGCCCACGGTACCTGAAGTAAACATTTGCAAAAAAGGATCTTCCCCTGTTAGCATCACAGGTTCAAAGTCTTCCCTTTGCGCTGCCATTAAGCTATCAAAATGCCAATCGCCATATTGTTTGGCGGCTTGCTCGCTGCCCACCATCACCATGTTTGGTAGTGGGTTTATGTCATTGAATTTTTCACGGTTATGGCTGTCGGTGAAAACCACTTTGGTAGCGGCTTTTTCAAGGCGGTATTCAATCGCTTCGACACCAAATGCGGTAAACAATGGCTGGTATACCGCACCGATGCGCCATGCACCCACAATCACCGCTAACAAAGTCGGTGTACGGGGCAGCATGGTTGACACCCGATCGCCTTTTTTCACTCCCAAAGAAATGAGCAGATTTGCCATTTTACCGCTCAGTTTATCGAGCTGTGCGTAAGTGATTTTATGGATATTACCTTGGGTGTCTTCATGCACTAGCGCGACTTTATTTGCCTTATCAGACTGGGCATGACGACCCACACATTCTACATAGGCGTTGATACCATTGATGCGGCAACCTTGCAGGATTTGCTGTTCAAGTTCGTCGATATTGAATTGGTCAATGTAGCTTTGATATCGGTAGCTTTGATAGTGGTAGCTTTGATAATCAGGATGGGTAGATTGCGGGGTTTGGGTGTCAAGATTGTCCATGATTGGCTCCTAATGTCGTCCATGAGATAGGAATAAAGCCAGTGTTAACGGTCACCAACTGGCTTAAAATAACGCTGACTTAAAATAAATCTGGCTTGAAATAAATTTGAGCTGATATAACCAGTTTTTTGACGATGGGCTCGCAACTATCACTGATTTACACTCACGCTGATTTACTTGTATCAAGTCAAGCTAACAAATTCCTTTTGTCAGCTTATGATGCCTAAAATTTTGGACAATTTCAAGTATTATGATATGAATTGTATCGTTTTAAAAATTTTACTGTTAACCAATAAACTTAAAAAAGTGCTCTTTATAGTGGCGCAGTTCACGAATTGAATCACGGATATCATCAAGTGCCAAATGACTTCCTTTTTTCTCAAAGCTTGACAAAATATCGGGGCGCCAGCGATAAGCCAGCTCTTTGACCGTTGACACATCTAAATTGCGGTAATGAAAAAACCGCTCAAGCGTCGGCATTTGCCGTGCCAAAAACCGTCTGTCTTGGCAAATCGAATTGCCACACATCGGTGAGCGTCCTGATTCGACATATTTACTCAAAAATGCAATGGTTTCGGTTTCTGCTTGAGCCATCGTCACGTTACTACGGCGAATACGGTCAATTAGTCCCGATTGCCCATGTTGGCGCGTGTTCCAATCATCCATGCTGTTGAGCACAATGTCAGGCGTATGGATGGCAAACACAGGACCTTCGGCTAAGATATTGAGTTCACTGTCAGTCACTATCGTCGCTATCTCGATGATGGTATCGTTGAGGGTATCTAGACCTGTCATCTCAAGGTCAATCCAAATCAGATGTTTTTTATCAACCGCCATACTGTTGCCTTTTCATACTCTTTAACAAATAATCCGCCATCTTAGCAGATTTTACAGGTAAAATATCGGTTTTGTTGGCGATTGCTCAGGCGTGCTCATGTAGCGAGTCTAAAGATATTGCAAAATTTTATAAGGTGTTAGTATGGTAAAAAATCCCCTAGTGGCTGATGTAGTGGATAGCGTATGGCGTTAATCCGTAAACGTAAACTCACTGACCAGCAAACCCGCCGCATCCAAAAACAACAAAAATCCCAGCAAGTGCTGGACGATGCCCAGCTGATGGATGGCATTGTTGTCGCAAACTTCGGCAAGCAGCTCGAAGTCCAAGCCACTAGCCTACCGCAAACCCTGCCTGAAAAACCGATTGTCGCCGCTAACGAGCCAGAACCGTTTTGGCAACCCATCACCCTGCACAGTGTTTGGCGTTGTCACACCCGTACCAACTTGCCACTGATTGCCACTGGGGATAAAGTCCGCTTTGTCGCTGACCCAAATACAGGACTTGGGCGCATTGAAGCGATTTATGATAGACAAAGCATCATCAACCGCCCCGACCGTTATCACAAGCTCAAACCCATCGCCGCCAATGTCGATATTTTAGCAGTCGTATTTGCGCCGCTGCCGCTACCGTCTGCCCAGCTGATTGATCGGTATTTGGTGGCTTGCCATCACTCAGACATCACGCCATTGCTGATTTTAAATAAAGCCGATTTGTTGGCAGATGGCAGTCATAGCGAAGTGTTAGAGCTACTGTCAGCCTATCAACAGCTTGGCTATGCCACCTTGGTGACCCAATCTAATGGTGATTTAACTGAGCTAAAAAACACCGTTGCCCGCAAGAACGTGATTTTTGCGGGTCAATCAGGGGTTGGCAAAAGCAGCTTGGTCAACCAGTTATTGCCTGACGCGGGACAATCAGTCAATGAAATTTCAACCATTTCACAGTTGGGTCAACATACCACTACCACTAGTCGATTTTTAGCGTTTGACCCGATGGCGCTCAGCAAAGGCGCCATTATTGATACACCCGGTATTCGCGAATATGGGCTTTGGCATTTGACCCCTGATGATATTTTGCAAGGCTTTATCGAGCTTGCGCCGCTCGCCCCCTACTGCCGTTTTCGCGATTGCAAACATACCGAGTCCACGCCCAATTGTGCGATGTGGCAGGCAGTAGCAGACGGGCAAGTGCTAGCAAGGCGGGTGGAGAATTTGGTACTCCTGCAACAAGAAGCGGCCTCGCAGGATTTTTAAGCTTGCGATTTTAGACTAAATATTAGACTAAATAAAAGTTTCTTAAAATTGACAACTACCGTTATAATACAGTCAATTTTTTATGGGCAATCAAACGATAATTTTGACGACATGCCCCTGTGGAGGATATCTTGGAACGTTGGTTTGAGTTTATGGGTCATCACCCATTTTTATTTGGCACCATGTTTGTGCTAATTGTGCTATTTTTTATGCTTGAGAACAAACGCGGCGGCAAAAAAATCAATCCAAATGCAGTGGGCTTGATGGTCAACAACCAAAACGCTCAGCTGATTGATATCCGCCCACGAAAAGATTTTGAAAAAGGCTATATCAAAGGCAGCCGCAATATCCCGTTTACTGAGCTAAAAGATCACGTTGACGCACTTCGCAGTGCTGACCATCCTATTATCATCGTTTGCCAAATGGGTATGACGGCGGGTACTGCAGTGGCAATGATTGGTAACGACAACGTTTATCGTCTTGATGGTGGTATTACCAATTGGCAAGCCGCAGGTTTACCTTTAGTGGTAGAAAAAACCGTGTCCGGCAAAACCAAATAAGATTGGTTGGCTGTTCACAATTTGAAATTTAAATCGCCAAACCCCATAACCATCAATAACGCTTTATTATCTCATCGGTATCTGATAATAAGCTTTTAACCCATTTTAAAAAATCCAGAAATAAGGAGATTGTTATGGCTATGGTGAAAATTTATACCACACCGACTTGCCCCTACTGTATGCAAGCTAAAATGTTATTAAAAAACAAAGGGCAAGTATTTGAAGAAGTTAACATGTATGATGTGACCACAGAGGAACGTCAGGCATTGGCGCAAAAAACCAATAATTACCGCACAGTACCGCAAATTTTTATTGGCGATAATTTCATTGGTGGTTATGACCAACTTGCTGGTCTTGAGCGTCAAGGCAAACTTGATGGTCTATTAGCGGATTAATCGTTCGCAGATTAAAAAAATTTACTAGAACTTTACTAGATAAATAACCCCCATTATAAATACAGTTGATAGTTTTTAGACTATTTTTTAGAAAAAGTTAAAGCTGTCATATTGTTATAATTCACGTAAAAACAGTTAATTGAGGACACTATTATGGCAGACGAACAAAACTTACCACAACTGGCGCTAGAACGTATCTATGTTAAAGATATGTCATTAGAAGTACCGGGTGCAGAGGTATTTACCCGTGAATGGCAACCAGAGCTTGATATCAACTTATCAAGTGCCGCTGAAAAGTTGGATGATGACCACTACCAAGTAATATTAACCGTTAATGTGACTGCCAATAATGGTGGTGAAACCGCATTTATCGCAGAAGTACACCAAGCGGGCATCTTTATGTTGCAAAATATCCCTGAAGAACAATTGGGAGCAATTTTAGGTGCGTATTGTCCAAACGTATTGTTCCCTTATGCCCGTGAAGTGGTCAGTGACATTGTAACCCGTGGTAGCTTCCCACAATTGTTACTTGCGCCAGTCAATTTTGACCAAGCCTATCAACAAACGCTTGAGCAAGGTAACTAATTTTTTTAAAGTTAACTATTTTAGAGCTAACTAATTTTTAAGTGTCAAAAATTAAGAGCAGGATAACCCCTGCTCTTTTTTTATGTAAATTTAAGGTAAATTGTTAGGACTTGGTGCATGATTCGGTGAGGCTTGCCAATGACATAACGCTGCTTCAAATACCGCATAATCAACCCCAATTGCCTCTGCGGTTTGTACCGCCAAACGCTCTAACTGAGGGTCTGTGATGTAATGACCAAATAGCAATTTTGCGCCGCGTTTGGGACCTGTGGCTTTAGTCAAATAGCAGTGAGCCGCTGTGACGGCTGGCTAAAGGCATGGGTGCTTTGCTGATAATCCTGCAGCGCTTGATAAAGTTGTGTCGCCCGTTTAAGGTGTGTGATAATCATGGGGTATTCCAAAAAACCCAACCCATTGGGCTCATATGGATTAAAGCATAAATGATTAAAACGACAAACCGATTAATCAAATAAACGCTTAATCAGATAGACATAGGTAGCAAATGATGTTAAATCAAGCAGCGATAAGCGAAGTATCCAATCCGTGCCGTGTGGCGTGTGTCACAGGTGGCGCCAAACGAATTGGTCGGGCGCTTGTGCTGGCACTGCACCAAGCCAATTATAATATCATTATCCATTACCATACCAGTGAATCAGAAGCCATGGAACTTGTTGATTACTGTAATGCCATTCGTCCAAAGTCAGCAAAAAGTGTGCAAGGGAATTTAGAGAACTTTGAAACGTTGCCACAATTGACTTGGCGAATAATCAATAGTTTTGGTCGATTGGATTGTTTGGTTCATAATGCCTCACGGTTTTACCCGACGCCCTTTGGTCAAATCTCTCAGCAAGACTGGCAAAATTTATTTTTGACCAATGCACAAACCCCGTTATTTATCAGCCAATATTTATACCCTTATCTAAAAAAATCGCAAGGCTGCATTATCAGCATTTTGGACATTCACGCCAATGGCAAGCCATTTGGGGGTTATACAGTCTATAACATGGCAAAAGCCGCCCACCAAATGATGGTGCAGTCGCTAGCAATCGAACTAGCGCCCGATATCCGCGTCAATGGTATCGCGCCGGGTATTAACATTCTACCCATGGAAGGCACTGAGCAAGCGCTCACCGCTGAAACGATTGACAAAATCTGCCGCGCCGTACCGTTAAAAAGAATTGGCACACCGCAAGATATCGCGCAAGTGGCAGTATTTTTGGCAGCTGCCCCATATATCACAGGGCAGATTATTGCCGTGGATGGCGGTCGTAGTTTGACCTTAGCGGGTAACGAAAGCAGGCAATGAAAACAGCTAATCACAGCCGGCAGCCAGAGCAAGTAAAGCACCTGACTAACCGCAGCGCATCAAACTTTTGAAGTTTTGAATAACGTTTAATGATGTTTTTTCAGTAATTCCATTAACTCTGCTCGAATGTCATCCTCATTGGTGGTGCCATTTTGATTAGCGCTGTCATTATTTTGGTCAAAGTTTTGTGACGTGGGTAGCTCGGTCAAAGTCTCTTGGGGTTGTCTTTCGCCTAGGGTCACATTGACGCTACTTTGCGCTTTATTACGCATCACTTGTAGATTGACCACACTGTTGGGTGCTTTACGTGCGACCAATTGAATCAGCGTGTTGGCATCATTGACAGGTTTATTATCCATCGCGGTGATGATATCCCCTTTTTGCAAGCCCGCTTTGGCGGCAGGACCATCACGCATCACGTTCATCACTTCAACGCCCTGCGTGTCATCACCTAGCTTGGTTGGGTCTTTCATCGAACTTTGTAATTCGATCCCAAGCCAGCCGCGGTGCACTTTACCATCTTTAATAATGCCATTCATCACAAGCTTAACAATCTCGGTAGGAATGGCAAACCCAATGCCCATCGAGCCGCCCGAGCGTGAAAAAATCGCGGTGTTGATACCAACCAGCTGACCATAAGCATCGACCAGCGCACCCCCTGAGTTACCGGGATTAATAGCGGCATCGGTTTGGATAAAATCTTCCACTGTGTTGATACCCAGTCCCGTGCGACCTGTTGCCGAGATAATACCTTGGGTGACAGTTTGACCGACCCCAAATGGGTTGCCAATTGCCAACACCACATCGCCCACTTGGGTCGACTGTTCACGAAATCCTAAGGGTTTCAGCCCTGTCAAATCAACCTTAATCACCGCCAAATCACTTTCCACATCATTGCCGATGACTTTTGCCGTTGCCTTGCGACCATCATTGAGCATCACGATAATGTTATCGGCTTTAGAAATCACATGCGAGTTGGTGACGATATAGCCATCTTGCGAAATAATGACACCCGAGCCTAAATTGGTATTATCGCTCTCGCCATTGGGGATACCGTGATATTCAAAATAGCGGCGCATCATCGGGTCATTCATATAGGGATGCTCCTCGATTTTTTGCGTGGTATAGATATTGACGACTGACTGGGCAGCGACAGCGACAGCATTGTGATAAGATGCCACCGCAGCATTTGGATTTTCACCGAGTTTTTTGGTATCGACAGGCTCAGATTTCGGCGGCTGCCACCCGGGCTGACTGGCTACCACCGCTTGATTTTTTTGCCAAGGCAACTGTGGCTTGGTCATCATCCACAAGCCCGCCAACAGCACTAGTAGTAACAAAATCCAGGGTAGTATTAGAGTAAATTTGTTAGGTTTACGATACGTAGGCGGCAAAACAGGTGGGGTTTCCAAAGGCTTGTCTGAACGGGGGTCTGTCATAGTCAACGTTTCTCAACGATAGGTCAGAAAATAGACGGGTTTGAGCGAAAAATACAGTTTAGTCTAACACTGATTATTTGGTGAGTTGAGCCGATTTTTTATTAGTTTTGTTTCAAAAGATATCTTTGATATTACTGGCTTCATTATTATATTCAATGATGGCTGGCTTTGTTGAGGACTGGATTATCATAAAAAAACCGCAGTCATTATGGTGACTGCGGTTTTGAAAGCTATCGCTATATTAATGCTATATTGGCATTTTTTAGACGTCTTTGCGACGCATATGCGGAAACAAAATCACATCACGAATACTCGGTGCATTGGTAAATAACATCACTAAACGGTCAATACCGATGCCCTCACCTGCAGTCGGTGGCAAGCCATAGGACAATGCTTCAATAAACTCTGCATCATAATGCATCGCTTCATCATCGCCTGCGTCTTTCTCAGCCACTTGTTGTTTAAACCGCTCGGCTTGGTCGATTGGGTCATTGAGCTCGCTAAAGCCGTTGGCAATTTCACGCCCGCCGATAAATAGTTCAAAACGGTCAGTAATCTCGCTATTGTCATCGTTACGGCGTGCTAGTGGTGAAGTTTCGGCAGGATATTCTGTGACGAAGGTTGGTTGACGCAGTTTGGTTTCTGCGGTTTCTTCAAAGATGATGGTTTGCAGTTTGCCAATCCCAAAGATGTCTTTAACGTCTTGTTTGAGTACGTTTTTGGCATAATCCGCTAGATAATCACGGTCTGCGATTTTGCTCATGTCGAAATTATCCGCGTATTTTTCAATCGCTTTGGTCATTGGCAAGCGTTCAAATGGTGCTTTAAAACTAATTGCTTCACCTTGATAATCAATCTCCGTGGTACCTAAAATATCGTTTGCCAGTTTTTCAAACATATCCTCGGTCAGTTTCATCAAATCTTCATAATCGGCATAGGCTTGATAAAACTCAATCATGGTAAATTCTGGGTTGTGACGCGCCGATACCCCTTCGTTACGAAAGTTACGGTTAATCTCAAACACCCGCTCAAAACCACCCACGACTAGACGTTTTAAGTACAGTTCTGGCGCAATGCGTAAAAAAAGCGGCATATCAAGCGCATTATGATGGGTGACAAATGGACGAGCCACCGCACCGCCTGGAATGACGTGCATCATCGGGGTTTCGACTTCCATGTAACGCTCATTTAGCATATACTCACGAATACCAGCAATGACTTTACTACGGATAATAAAGGCGTTACGGCTGTCTTCATTGGTCATCAGATCAAGATGACGGCTACGATAGCGAGCCTCAGTGTCGCTTAACCCATGAAATTTGTCTGGCAGTGGGCGTAGTGATTTGGTCAATAACTGTACTTCGGTGGCATGCACAGATAATTCACCGGTGTTGGTACGAAATACATAACCTGTCACACCAATAATGTCACCGATATCCCATGTTTTAAAGTCATTATAAATCTCTTCGCCCAAGTCGTTTTTGCTGACATAGGCTTGGATACGCCCTGTCATGTCGGCAATGGTCACAAAGCTGGCTTTACCCATCACCCGTTTGAGCATGATACGACCGGCGACTGTCACCATGACTTTATCGCTGTTTGCCAATGTTTCTTTGTCTTTATCGGCAAATTGCTGCTGCAAGTCTTGGGCATATTCTTTGCGTTTGAATTGGTTTGGGTAAGGGTTTTTGCCTGCTTGTTTGATTAAATCTAATTTGCTGTGACGTTGTTTGATAAGTTCATTGACGTCTTGGCTGTCTTCCACATGCGCTTCGGTTGCTGCATTTTCAGTTTGGTTTTGCTGTGACATGATGTTTTCCCACAATTTTAGTTACGCTATCAAAAGTTAAAATTTTTATGCCAAATGGTAAAAATACCGAACTTGCCGCGTTTTTCTTCACCACCCTTTTCACTACCAAGTTGAGTCAAACGCAATTCGCCTGCAATTTCTTGTAAATAACCATTTTCAATCATTTTGGCAGAGAGTTCTGGGGTTTTCATACCCAACTGACTCGCTAATTTAGCAATCGTTATTTTGCCATACTCTTTATTTTCTGATGTCGTTGACATTTCATTTACCTTGTCAACTGACATTCTCACTTCTTCACTAATACGAATAATACGCTGTGCTTCTTCATATGCATCGCTATATAGCTGATTATCTGCATCACGAGCGATTAAAATGCCCATTTCATTGTTATTGATTTGGCTAAATTCATATAAATTTAAACTTGTGATAATGCATTCATTCTCGTTCATGTAGCATTTGGCATGCAAATTTTTGCAAAAACTGGTTCGAATGAACGTTAAATTTTTGAGCCAATTAATTTCTTCAGGTTGCAAGTCGCTCTTACCATATACGATACGAATATCAATTTTTAAACGATTTTTATCTTCAAGTAACTCTTTAATTCGTTCATTTAATTTAAGATAAGGGCTAATTAAAATTAAACGGTCAGATGACTTTTTGATGAGTTCTTCCAAATGGTAAGTAGTACCACTGGTATTTAAAAATTTTGCCATCTTATTCTTCCCCACTCACCGATGCCATCAAGTCAGCTTGGTGCTCACGCAGTAGGCTGTCGAGAAGCTCATCTAAGTCACCCTGCATAATGGCATCGAGTTTGTACAAGGTTAAATTAATACGGTGGTCGGTCATCCGCCCTTGGGGAAAATTATAAGTGCGAATGCGCTCCGAGCGATCACCACTACCGACCAAATTGCGACGCATATCGCTTGACGCATCGATTTGTTTTTGTACTTTTTCTTGCTGAATTTTGGATACCAGCATTTTCATGGCTTTATCGCGGTTGGCGTGTTGGCTACGCTCTTGCTGACATTCAACCACCGTGCCTGTTGGAATATGGGTGATACGCACCGCAGAGTCGGTTTTATTGATATGCTGACCACCTGCCCCACTGGCACGATAAGTATCGATACGCAAGTCAGCAGGGTTGATATCGACGGTATCATCAATTTCAATCTCTGGCATCACCGCGACCGTGCAAGCCGAAGTATGCACCCGTCCTTGGCTTTCAGTCTCTGGCACCCGTTGCACCCGGTGTGCGCCCGACTCAAATTTTAAGCGACCATACACACCCGTGCCCGATACACGGCTGATGATTTCTTTATAGCCGCCATGCTCACCTTCGTTCTCAGACAATACTTCCACTGTCCAACCTTGGGTTGCCGCATAACGCTCATACATACGGAACAAATCCCCGCTAAAAATTGCCGCTTCATCGCCGCCCGTCCCTGCTCGAATCTCCAAGAAGGCAGGCACTTTATCATTCGGGTCTTTAGGCAGCATCATCACATTGAGCACGTCTTCAAGCTCATTGATGGTGTCTTTGGCGGCTTGGATTTCTTCTTGCGCCATTTCTTTCATGTCGCCATCGCCCGTTGAATCTGACAGCATTTCTTCAGCGGTTGCCAAATCTTCTTCCGCTTGGCGGTATTTGCCCCAGACATCGACCAATGCGGATAAATCACTGTGCTCAACCGATAATTCACGGAATTTTTTGTTGTCATTCATGGTTTCTGGCTCAGACAGCATGGCGGTGACTTCTTCGAAACGGTCAGACATTTGGTCAAGGCGAAAACGTAAGGATTCTTTCATAATGATGGCTTAAAAGTTTTGGCTTAATTTAGGGCTTAAAAATAAAAATGGCAAAATAATCGGATATTTTGCCACATTTTGGGGGGATTTGCATGGGTTTCGTGAGAGACAATAAAAAGCTTAGACTTTTTTGACCAACACACCCCCAATTGAGTAACCTGCGCCAAACGAGCAAATCACACTCAAATCACCTGACTGCATATTTTCTTGGTGCTTGTGAAACACAATCATAGGGCTGGCTGAGCTGGTATTGGCATATTCCGCCAGTACCATAGGCGCAATCGACTTATCCGCTTCTTTGCCCAATACGGTGCGTAAAATCAAATCAATCATGTTGGCATTGGCTTGGTGCAGCCACATTTTTTTGAGCTGTTTGGGCTCAATGTGGTTTTTATGGAGCAGTTCAAGGATTAAATTGGACACGGCAGGACATACTTCACGAAATACTTTGCGACCTTCTTGCAAGAACAATTTGTCGGTCACAGGTGCGTCGATATCAGGATACATCGGTGTGCCAGCGGCTAAGAATTCACTGCGATCCAAAAAGCCGTATTCATTTTTAATATTGGTTGAAAACTGGGTAAACAGATGACTATCTAAAATTTCATAGCCTTTGGGTGTGGCTGTTTTTTCGTCAATCTCTTCGATAATCGTCGCGGTTGCCACATCGCCAAAGATAAAGTGGCTGTCACGGTTGCGCCAGTTGAGGTGCGCTGAGGTGATTTCGATATTGACCATAGCGACACGTTTGGCAGTGCCAGCTTTAATCAGACCGACCGCTTGGGCGATACCAAAGGTTGCTGCGCTACAGGCGACGTTCATATCAAAGCCAAAACCGCCTTGCATACCAATGTATTGTTGGATTTCGATGGCGATGGCAGGATACACGCGCTGAAAGTTTGAACAAGCAACAATAATGCCGTCTAAGTCTTTACCTTGTAGACCTGCATTGTCCAGTGCTTGTTTGAGTGCATCTAGACCCATTTCTGCCATGATGGACATCTCTTCGCCAAGCTTGCGATAAGGAATCACAGGCGCCATGATATCTGGATTTAAAATTCCGTCTTTTTCCATCACATAGCGAGATTTGATACCTGAGGCTTTTTCGATAAATTCAGCCGTCGAATGCACGAGTGCCGTCTTCTCACCACGGGTGATGGCATCGGCATTTTTGGCATTATAGTTGTCAACGTATTGGTTAAAAGTAGTGACCAACTCTTCGTTACTGATGCTGTAAGGCGGGGTGTATAATCCTGTGGCAGTGATACAAATACTCATATTAGGATTCCTTTTCTAAACGTAAAACGGCAAGGTAATCATCTAGCTGTTGTTATCAATAATAATGCCGCGATGCATGCCATCGGGGATGGTATTGAACAAACAGATGATTAAAAATAGGGGTGTGGCTTATTATGCCTTGAAAATAGCGATAATGCGATAACTATGTTACAAATTATTTCATAGCCTTAAAGGTACAGAAAACAAAGGCGAGGGTTTTTTGCGAACATACACTCCATACTACTGTATCCCTGCTACTGTCTGGGTCAATCGGTGCTGCGATAAAGCACTACTTGGTTAAACTGCTTGGCTTCGTCCATATCGGGCAAAGTGGTTGTGTTATCTAACGTCGTTACCTTGTGGTAGCGCGGGTGAGCAAAGTTTTTGACGCGGCTATCAGCGACCCAAACCTCATGCGCGTATTGTAAGAACACATCTAATAATGGCAAATTGGCTTTGTCATACAGCACATCCGCGACCAACAGCACATCGACTTTATCCATGCCAAATTGCTGTTTTAACTCGAATAAATTATCTAGCAGCTCAGCCGTTACCCCATTTAATTGCGCATTGGCTTGGCAGCTAGTTAGGCTCACGCTATCGATATCACAGCAAATGACTCGTTTGGCACCGGCCATTTTTGCGGCAATACCGACAATCCCCGACCCTGCGCCAAAATCCATCACCACTTTATTGCGCACCATCTGTGGCTGCTGCAAAATATACTGCGCCAACACTTGCCCTGACGCCCATGCAAACACCCAATATGGACAATTATTCCACAGATTTTCTATCACCGTTGGCGTCAAATCTTCATGACAAAAATCTGCATCAATGAGCCATAAATAAAAAGGTTGATTCGGCTTAGATAGTAACGGCACATATGTCTTGGCAAGATTAGCGCTAGGCAACACTTGCTGCAATGCGGTAATCAGTCGATGAAAAACGATTGACGCGTCAGAAGCATTTGATGGCGTTGAAGTTTTATAGGGGGACGTTTTATAAGCGGAAGTTTCAGCATCAGTCACGTAAAGATTTCCAGTCATGAGTCATAGTGAAAAAATGAATACAAAAAAAATGCACAAAAAAAGGAAGCTTTAAACACTTCCTTTTTTAATTCAAACCCATTATTTTGCTGCTGCTTTTTCTGCCGCTTCTACCGTTTGACGGATGAGTGTATTGATGGTCATTGGACCTACGCCACCGGGCACTGGGGTATAGCTTGAGGCAATAGCTTCGATACCTGTCAGCTCAATATCACCCACGCCACCGCTCGTACCATCCGCATGGGTACGCGGATGAAACCCTGCATCGACCACAACAGCGCCCGATTTAATCCAATCTTTTTTGATAAGTTCTGGTTTGCCCACAGCACCCACCACGATATCCGCTTGTTTGACCAATTCTGCCAAATTCTGGGTACGTGAGTGGCAAATGGTCACGGTACAGTTGGCGTTTAATAGCATCATCGCCATCGGTTTACCCAAAATCGCGCTACGACCTACGACCACCGCATGCTTACCAGCAAGCTCAACGCCGTTTTTCTCTAATAAATACATAATACCTTGCGGGGTGCAAGAACCATACGCAGGCTCACCCATCGCCATATTGCCAAACCCTAAACAAGTCACGCCATCCACATCTTTTGCCAGTGCAATGGCATCAAAACAGGCACGCTCATCAATTTGGCTGGGCACAGGGTGTTGTAGCAAAATCCCATGCACGTCTGGATTGTTGTTAAGCTCGGCAATTTTTGCCAATAGTTGCTCGGTGGTGGTGGCTTGTGGCATGGCAACTTTTAAAGAATCCATACCCACACGTTGACAGGCATTGCCCTTCATTTTGACATAAGTTGCAGAGGCAGGATCATCACCCACCAAAATCGTTGCCAAAATCGGCGTGCGTCCAGAGTCTTGTTTTAACTTGGCAACCCGCTCGGCAAGTTCAGCTTCCATTTGTTTGGCATACGCTTTGCCATCTAACACTGTCGCAGTCATGGTGGTTCCTCAATCAATAACGAATCGGTCAACAAAAAGTTGGTTAGCAAAAAATTTGCGTTATTTTAACCGATTTTGCGGTGTGATAACATCCATTGAAAATGTTTAACCGCTAATTTAGCGCTCTAATACCCTTCACCATCCTTCATTACATTGCTCAAATGGCTAAAAAAGTCCTTGCACTTTTAAAAATTTTTGCTATCATAGCAAACCTAAATGAAATGGCTGGGTAGCACAGTGGCCATGCATCGGATTGCAAATCCGCGGACGCCGGTTCGATTCCGGCCTCAGCCTCCATTTTCATTTTGCGGTACTATTGTTTTATTATTATGGGTGTTTTGTTATTATGAGTCAGCAATAAACGCGAAAAAATATCGTAAAAAATTGCTTGCAAAGTTAACAAAACTGATTATAATAGCACCCACTTCTGACACAGACACCACACGACGCCAAGCGTCAGTGCTGTGACTACCCTGCCCGGGTGGTGAAATTGGTAGACACAAGGGATTTAAAATCCCTCGCTCTTACGAGCGTGCCGGTTCAAGTCCGGCCCCGGGCACCATTGATTAAGCCTAAACTTTTACGTTTAGGCTTTTTTGTTGCCGGTTATTTTTTAATTTTTACTTGTCATTTTTCAAATAATGTTTAGCTGCCTAATTTAACGGCACCACTCTCATCACTTCTTCAAACGTGGTAATACCTTCAGCAATCTTTTTCGCGCCTGCCAGTCTTAACGGCTGCAACCCATCTTGGTAGGCTTTTTGCGCGATTTGCGACAAGTCAGCGCCTTCGCTAATCAATTTTTTAAGCGCATTACTAAGCACCATGATTTCATACAATCCCACTCGCCCAAGATACCCGGTATTACGACAGTGTTCACAGCCCACGGCATGATTGATGGTATCTGGGGCTACGGCTTTCCAAGGACTGACTAACGCCTGCCAAGTCTGCTGCTCAATGTCATTCATGGGCTTATTGGATTTACAATGTGGGCAAAGGGTACGCACCAAACGCTGTGCCATGATGCCTAAGATAGTCGCTGAGGTTAAAAACGGCGCAACGCCCAAATCATGTAGCCTTGTTAACGAACTGGGTGCATCATTGGTATGTAAAGTCGATAACACCAAGTGCCCAGTCAGCGAGGCTTGTACCGCCATTTCTGCGGTCTCGGTATCACGAATCTCGCCAATCATGATGATATCGGGGTCTTGACGCATCAATGAGCGAATACCGTCAGCAAAGGTCAAATCAATATTGTTTTGAATTTGCATTTGGTTAAACGACGGCTCTACCATCTCAATGGGGTCTTCGATGGTACAGACATTGACTTCTTCTGTCGCCAGTTTTTTGAGGGTACTATACAGCGTCGTGGTTTTACCCGAGCCTGTCGGACCTGTGACCAAAATAATACCATTGGCTTTACGGGTCATGTCATCCCATTTTTGCAAATCTCGCCCTGTCAGCCCCAACTGTTCAAAAGAGCGCACCAGTACTTCTGGGTCAAATACCCGCATCACCAACTTTTCGCCAAATGCAGTCGGGAGTGTCGATAGCCGCAGCTCGGTTTCTTGACCTTTGGGGGTACGGGTTTTGAGCCGTCCGTCTTGCGGTTTACGTTTTTCAGCGACATTGAGTCTTGCTAAAATTTTTATCCGAGCCACTACCGCGGTCATAATCCCAGTCGGCATTTGATAAACGGTATGCAAAATACCATCGATACGAAAACGCACGTTGCTTTTATCTCGGCGCGGCTCTAAGTGAATGTCACTGGCACGTTGGTCAAAAGCGTACTGTAATAACCAATCGACAATTTTGACGATATGTTGGTCATTGGCATCGGGGTTTTCAATATTGGCGGCATTGCCCAGTTGTAATAACGCTTCGACATTGGTGATATCGGCATCCGCGCGTTTTTGCTGATGGTTTGCCCCGGCAATGGCTTTGGTGACTTGATAAAATTCTTGGCGATAGCGGTTGATTTGCTCGGGACTGATTAATACGGTTTTGATTTTTTTGGGCGACACGATATGCGCAATATTGAGCTGCCAATCTTGATAAAATGGCTGGTCAGTACCGATTTCCACCGTATCTTGGGTGACGGCGACTGGCAAAATGTGCTGCGAGCGCGCATATTCAAATGACATAATCGATGTCACTGAGGGCACATCGGTTTTCAGCGGGTCAATACGTACATAATCAACGCCTGCTTTTTGTGCCAACCAGCGATTGAGCTGGTCCAGACTGAGCGCCATGTGCGTGGTTTTATCGACTAGATGAAAGCCTGCAATCACTTGCAGGGGATGCAAGGTTTTGCGGTTATGGGTCATCACCAAATTATAATCACGTTGGTCAATGACGCCATCTTTTAGCAGTTCATTAAGACACCAACGGGTATCAATTATCATTGAAAAAGCATGGGATAGCATAGGGTTTCCAAAACGATTGCGCCAATAGAATAGCAATTAGGGTCAATTAGGGACAATCGGGTTAAAGGATTAAAATTATCATAAAAATGAGTGAAATATAAGGCCGACTACTGGTATAGTCCTTTGCCATCAAATCGGTGCAATCGCAAAAAATACAGCCCAGATAAAATCGTCATGATACCCAATATGATAAAACTGTATGAAAACGCGGTTTGCGTCTGTGCCAGCGAGGCGCGAGCGGGCGTCAGTAAATGTAACAGCATCGCCCCAAAGCCAATCCCAAAACTAATCGCCAACTGTTGGTTGACGGACAATAAACTATTGCCACTGCTGGTTTGACTTGGGCGAAGCCGTGCGATACTGATGGTGTTCATCGTGCTAAATTGTAGCGAATTACACGCCCCCATAAAAGTCAAAAATGGCACACTTAGCCAAATCGGCGTGGTTTGATTGAGTTGTGATAGCAGCATGATATTAACCCCAATCAACAAGGTATTGCCCGCCAATGTTCTACGATAGCCAAATCGCTTCACAATACGCGTGACCAGCGGCTTGGTCAACAGCGCGCCCACCGCAATCGGTGCCAACATCCAACCCGCTTGTGACGGCGAATAACCCTGCACCACTTGCAGCAGTAGCGGCAGTAGAAAAGGAATCGCACTCATCCCCAAACGGGTCAGCAAATTGCCAACAATGCCCACCCGAAAGGTACGCACTTGAAACAAATCCAAGCCAAATAGCGGTTGTTGCCCATTACGCGATTCTGAGTATTTGGCATGATAATAATAGCCAATGAGCAGCATAATCGCCAATAAAGCAACCATCACGGGAAAAACCGCTGAAGCCAGATTATCGGCATGAATATTATTGGCAAACTCGAGCGCAAAGGTAAAGCTTGCCATCGCGCCACCAAACAGCAAAACCCAAGCAAATCCATACTGGGATTGCGCTGTAGATAGTTGGGCATCAGTTTCCACCCTGCCCACATCCCCAATGCCCCCATGGGAATATTAATCAAAAAAATCCAATGCCAGCTTGCCAGCTCCACCAAATACCCCCCGACCAAAGGCCCAATCACTGGCGCAATCATCGCAGGCATCACCGCATAATTCATCACCGACAGCATACGTTCTCGCGGATAGCTTTTAATCAGCGTTAACTTGCCCACAGGCATGAGCATCGCACCGCCCAATCCTTGCACCACGCGAGAAAAAATTAGGCTATTGAGGGTTGGTGACACCGCACACATCATCGAGCCTGCGGTAAACACGCCAATTGCCACCATAAAGGTGGTCTTAGTGCCATACTTATCGGCAATAAAACCACTAATCGGGGTAAAAATTGCCAAAGTGAGCGCATAGCTAATCACTGTCCACTGCATTGATAACGCAGGCTGATTTAAATCATGCGCCATCGCAGGCAAAGCGGTATTGAGCACCGTTGAGTCTAAAATTTGCATAAACAAAGCGATTGCCACCACGATTGGCAAATATTTGGTTTGCGCGGGGGTTAAGGCAGCTATAGCAAATAGGTCATGCTGTGGCTTTTTGTCTTCGGTAATGATGGAATTTGGCATGGTTAACTTTTAACAATTGCTAAAGGGGCTGTAGTGAAGTGCATGTAATCAAGTAGCTATATAATTGCTTGTAATAAAATCACTAGGGTTAAATGACTAGGATAAATTGGCTATAAGCAAGCAAACTTACGTAACAACGTGGTTCACGATAATTGTTAACTTTCTAATGTTTTGACAGCAAATCCGCTAGTTTTCACTGCTGTGCGCAATTAGGGCAGTCACATAGTGATTTTGTGGTTGGGTGAAGATATTGTCTGTCGTATCATACGCTTGTGTTTCGCCATTTTTCAATACCAGTATCGTTTGGCACAATGCCTTAACCACCTGCAAATCATGGCTGATAAAAATATAGCTTAAACCAAATTTTGCTTGAATATCTCGCAATAACTTGACCATTGCCACTTGGGTGCTGCTATCAAGCGCCGATGTGGGCTCATCGAGTAACAAAATTTTGGGTTTCATCACCAACGCTCGCGCAAGTGCCACCCGCTGACGCTGGCCGCCTGAAAGCTCATGCGGATAACGGCTGACAAAATCTCGTGGCAACCGCACCGTGTCTAAGGCTGCTAATACCGCTTTTTCACGCTCCGTTTTTGCCATACCTTGAATGGTTAGCCCTTCTTCAATTATCTCAAACACACTAAACCGTGGATTGATACTGGCATATGGATCTTGAAATACCATTTGCATATCCGAGCGATACGGCAAAAAGGCTTTATTCGACAACGCTAAAACGTCCGTCATGTGAGCATTGGCTGACAGCAAAATCTGACCTTGCACCTTGATAGCATTAGCCAATAATTTGATGAGTGCCAAAGCCGTGGTGGTTTTGCCAGACCCCGACTCGCCCACTATACCCAAGGATTGCCCTTGAGTAAGGGTCAAATTTAACCCTTTGACCGCCTCAAACCATTGGGTGGTTTGACCCAATATATTGTTTTTTTGGGGGAAAGCAATGGTTAACGCTTTAACTTCCAAAACACTGGGTGAATTGTCAATGATGGGCAAACTTTGTCCAAAATCTTGATAAATCAATGAGCGAGTATAACTCTGCTGCGGATGGTCAAAAATCGCTTGGGTTGCCCCCTGCTCCATGACTTTGCCTTGTTGCATGACGATGAGATTGTCGCTGTAGCGTTTGACAAGGTTTAAATCATGGCTAATCAAAATCATCGCCATGCCGCGCTCGTGTTTTAGCCGATGCAGTAACCGCAAAATCTCATGGCGTAAAGTCACATCTAGGGCAGTGGTTGGCTCGTCTGCGATAATAATGTCAGGGTCTTGCGCGAGTACCATCGCTATCATGATACGCTGTCGTTGTCCACCCGACAGCTCGTGCGGATAGCGCGCAAGTTTGCTTTCAGGGTTGGCAATGTTGACTTGGGAAAGCAGCTCTAGGGTACGCTGTCGCCAGTGTTTTTTTGCCACGCCAGCCAGACTTAACGATTCAGCGATTTGTTTGCCCACCGTGTGCAAAGGATTTAAGGCGGTCATGGGCTCTTGAAAAATCATGCCGATGCGTTTGCCACGGATTTGGCGAAAGACATTTTGGTTTTGCTTTCTGCTTTTGGAATAGGTGCTTAGGCTATTTCTTTCAATCGGTAAACTGATTGCTTGGTCAGTTTGGCTGTCTGTTAAATACGCTTGTCCTGTGATACTTAGGCTATTTGGCAGTAGTCCGAGTAAAGCAAGGCTTGAGATGGATTTTCCCGAGCCTGATTCGCCAACGATGGCGAGCGTTTCGCCTGTGTGCAGGGTATAAGATAGGTTATCGACCAGCGTTTGGGTGGCGGATTTGATTGTTAGGTCTTTGACTTTGAGTAACTCGCTCATTTATCATTTCCTTGAATGGTCAAACTTTTATCCGTATGCACGAGCGTCCCCGCCACAAAACCTGAACTCATATTTTTATCCTTTTAACTATTTATTAAAATATGTATAATATTAAATAATCATACACAAAGGCGAAATGATATGCGAACTAACATCATAATAGATGACAATCTAATGCAACAGACCCTACAAGCCACAGGCATTAAAACTAAAAAAGAAGCCGTCGAACAAGGGCTAAAGCTACTCTTGCAAAAAAGCCAACAACAAAAAATCCGTGACTTACGGGGCAAACTGCACTGGGAAGGCGACTTAGCCGAAATGCGTAAAACAGGTGTTGAAGCGTGAACTTGCCTATCATCGCTGATACTAGCGTTTGGATAGACTATTTTAACGGTCATTCAACACCTCACACCGATTTTTTGGACACGCAACTTGAGGCAAGTAATGTGGCGATTTTTGATGTGATTTTGATGGAAATCTTGCAAGGTTTTCGCCTTGATACAGACTACAATCAAGCCAAAAATGCCCTTGATAGTTTATTATGTTACGATATTTTGAACCAACAAAATGCGATTAAATACGCTGATTATTACCGCCAATTACGCAAGCAAGGCATTACCATTCGTAAATCCAATGATGTGATGATTGCTAGTTTTTGCGTTGAATATCAATTACCCCTGTTATTTTGCGATAGGGATTTTATTCCGTTTACTCAGCATTTTGGGTTGATTTCTGCATTGAATTTTAGTTAGTTTAAGACTGCCGTGGGTCAAACGCATCTCTTAACGCTTCCCCAATAAAAATCAACAACGACAACACAATCGTCAAACTAAAAAACCCTGCCAAAGCGAGCCACGGTGAATCCAAATTATCTTTTCCCTGTGAGATTAGCTCCCCCAAAGATGGCGAACCTGCAGGCAAGCCATAGCCCAAATAATCAAGCGTGGTGAGTGCCGTGATATTTGCCGTCAAAATAAACGGCAACTGCGACAGACTCGACGACATCGCATTGGGCAAAATATGGCGAAACATAATTTTGGCATCTGACACCCCCATCGCTTTTGCTGACCGCACATAATCAAAATTTCTCGCTCGCAAAAACTCGGCACGCACCAGACCAACGAGCCCCATCCAGCCAAAGAGCAGCATCAAACCAAACAACACAAACACACTTGGGCTAAACAGACTGACCAAAATAATAATCATAAACAGCTGTGGTAGACCGCCCCACACTTCCATCAGCCGCTGACCCACCAAATCCGTCCAGCCGCCAAAATACCCTTGCACCGCCCCTACTGCAATGCCAATGATTGACCCTGCCACCGTCAACGCCAACCCGAATAATAGCGATACACGCAAACCATACAATACCCTCGCCAGCACATCTCGACCTTGGTCGTCGGTACCGAGCCAGTTTTGGGCATTGGGCAGCGCAGGAAAAGGCACCGAGCGCATGACACTTGGCGTTTGGTCGGCAAACGGTATCACAGGCTCAATCATGTAGCCATGTTGGTTGATTAGGTCTTTGACCACAGGGTCTTGGTAGTTGGCTTCGGTTTCAAACACACCGCCAAAGGTGGTTTCGGGGTAAGATTTGACGATGGGAAAATACCAGTGATTTTGGTAATTGACCAGCATCGGCTTGTCATTGGCGATAAGGTTTGCGCCCATGCAGGCAAGGAAAATCAGGCTAAACATAATGAGCGAAAAAAATCCCAACCGATTACGCCGAAAGCGGTGAATGCGGGCTTGCCAAACAGGATGTTTTATCAGCATTAGCGACCCTCAAAATCAATACGGGGATCAATGAGATGATAAGTCACATCACTTATCAACTGCAAAATCAGCCCCATCAAGGTAAAAATAAACAACGTGCCAAAAATCACCGGATAATCGCGTTGCCCAATCGCTTCAAACCCCAGTCGTCCCAAACCATCCAAATTAAAAATTACTTCAATCAAAAAATTGCCGGTAAAAAATATTCCTACAATTGCCGACGGCAAGCCTGCAATAATAATCATCATCGCATTGCGAAATACGTGACCGTATAGCACTTTTTTTTCGCTTAACCCTTTACTGCGAGCCGTCAGCACGTATTGTTTGTTTAATTCTTCCATAAAACTAAACTTGGTCAAATATGCGAGTCCCGCAAACCCGCCAATCGTGCTTGCGGTGATGGGTAATGCCAAATGCCAAAAATAATCTTTGATTTTGCCAAACGTGGACAGCTTATCAAAATTCTCACTCACCAAGCCTTGCAGCGGAAAAATCTGCCAATAACTCCCCCCTGCCAACATCACCAGTAACACCACCGCAAGCACAAACACAGGCACGGCATAACTCACAGCAAGCAGCAACGCGGTAGTTTTATCCATTAGTGAATTATGGCGTCTGGCTTTGGCAATCCCTAGCGGCACAGCGATTAAATAAATCAGTAGCGTACTCCAAAGTCCTAGTGAAATCGACACAGGCATTTTATCCAAAATCAGCTGTGACACCGGTTTGCCTTTAAAAAATGAGGTGCCAAAATCGCCCTTGGCATAGCTTGTCAACATGAGCCAAAACCGCTCGGGCGCGGATTTATCAAAGCCGTATTGTTTTTTGATAGCCTCGACCATGTCGGGCGATAAACCGCGACTGCCTTGATAAGTGGTCGTTGACAGTTGGGTTTGGGTTGAGCTGTGTTTTTGTTCTGCTTCAATTTGGGATATTTTTTGCTCGACAGGGCCTCCGGGAGCGGCTTGTACAATGATAAAATTGGTGAGCAAGATTAAAAACAAGGTGGGGATGATTAATAACAGCCGTTTAAGAATATATTTGCCCATGGTTACCCCTCATTGTTATCTCTCATTATTAGCCTTAATGGTTACCTTTAATTGTTGCCCTTAAAAGTTATTTTTTAGTTGACGTAAGGCTTTAAATATCTCAAACGGGCTGTCATCCTCAATGCCTGTCTGCGTTTGTACGGTGTTTATCATTTCATCACTGGGTGCAATCACTGCACGTATAAATGGATTGATGGCTTTTTCATCGGCTAATGAAGTTGGCAAAGTTGGCTTATTCTGACTGCGTAACTGGTTGTCGTGTTCAATCGCTTTCTGTATGGCAGGATTGTTTGGCTCAATAAACTGAGCAAATTTTAGATTGGATAGCGTATATTCATGGGCAGGATAAAATAGCGCTTCATCGTCATGTAACTGCGCAAAACGGTCAAAGCTTTCAAACAACGTCTCAATCGTGCCAGTGAAAACACGGCCACAACCTGCGCGAAATAGCGTATCTCCACAAAAAATATGCAGACGGTTATCAAGCGTCACTAAGTAAGCTAAATGATTTTCGGTATGCCCTGCCACCTGCCACACCTGCACAGGACTGCCCCAAGCGGTTAATTCGCGCCCTTCAGCGACAGGGATTAACTGTGTGGCATTGATTAATGGGTGAATATTGGCATGCGCAAAAATCTGTGCGTTTGGAAACGCATTTGCCAATGCTGTTACGCCGCCGATGTGGTCGCTGTGATGATGGGTCACCCATATTTGGGTGATGGTTAGATTTTCACGGTTGACAAATTCTATAACAGGCTCAGCATCGCCAGCATCGACAATAATCACTTCTTGTATTTCATCATTGATCATCGCCCAAATGTAGTTGTCAGTGAAGGCCGGGATTGGGTGGATTTTTAGCATTTTTTATTCCTAATTATTTTCCTAAATACTGCATGACTTGTGCTTGTTTATCTTTGTTCGCCCACCAATAATCGATGCCGATGGCATTGCTTGGCAGCGGCCCATGCTCATAAAATTTCCAATACGCCACATTGTCAGTATGCTTGCCATAAGTTGGCACGACATAATAGCCCGCCCGTAGCAGACGGTCTAATACTTTGCTGTATAGCACAATATCGTCACGATTCTTCGACACTATGAGCTTGGCAATCACCGCATCAATGGCTTTGTTTTTGATACCCGCTGAGTTTTGGTTGCCTTTTTCGTCTGCGGCTTGTGAGCCCCACATATAGGTTTGCTCGGCGCCAGGTGACAAACTTTGGGCAAACATATCGATAATCATGTCATAGTCGTATCTGCGAGTGCGCTCTAGGTACTGGGGGACATCGGCTTGGCGAAAGCTGGCATCAAACCCGAGTCGTCGCAGGTTACGTAAAAAAGGCAACACAATGCGCGCATTCTTGTCATCGGCGGATAAAAATTCCAGTTTGGCGGGCTGACCATTGGGCTGATATAGCTTCATATTTTGGTATTTGAAACCTGCTTGTAGCAGCAATTGACGCGCTTTTAATAAATTGTCTCGATTAAATCCATCGCCAGTTGATTTGGGGGCTTGCCAATCGCTTAAAACAGCCTGTGTTTGAATGGGCTCAAGGTCAGGTAATAGCGGATTGATAACCGCCAGCTCTTGGGGCGTTGGCATGCCGGTTGCGGCAAGCGCTGACCCATGAAAAAAGCTTTGCAAGCGTTCATACTGCCCATAAAACATGGTTTTATTGAGCCATTCAAAATCATACGCCAGTGTCATCGCTTGGCGCACCCGAATATCTTGAAAAATCGGTCGGCGCAAATTCATCACAATCGCTTGCATCGGTACGGGGTTGTTATTGGCGATTTGCGCTTTGGTGATCATGCCTGCTTTGACGGCAGGAAAGTTATAACCCGTCGACCATGTCCGCGCTTTGTTTTCGGCACGGAAAAAATATTCGCCGGATTTAAAGCCTTCAAATGCCACTTCGGGGTTTTGATAATACACATACTTAATTTGGTCAAAATTATACCGACCGACATTCACTACCACGCCCGCTTCAGGTTTGGCGCCCCAATAGTTGGGGTCACGCACATAGGTAATGGCGCGTCCTGCATCGATTGTGCCGACTTTATACGCGCCACTGCCCATCAGTGGCGTCAGTCCGACTTTATCAAAATAGCCATCAATCGATTTTTTTGACCAAATCGGCATTTGCGCGACGGTCAGTTTGATTTCTTGGTTGTCTTTAGATTTAAAAATAAATTTGACGGTTTGTCGATCTATCACTTGCGTTTCTTTGACATCCGATAAGTAGCTACGCATACTCATCACGCCTTTTGTGAGCAGTGCATCCATACTGGCTTTGACATCTTGCGCCGTCACAGGCGTGCCATCCCAAAAATAGGCTTTGGGGTTGATGTGATAAATAACCCAGCTTGGGTCATCTGGGTCATAAGTGACTTTATCCGCCAGTAGTGGGTACTGCACAAACGCTTCAGAGAGCGAACCTGTCATCAAACTTTCAAACAAATAATCGGTGCCGGTCACAGGCGTACCGACATCAATCCATTTATTAATGCTGTCAAAGGTGCCGATGGCAGATAGGCTCAACACACCGCCTTTGGGGGCGTTGGGATTGGCATACGGTAAATGAGAAACATTGGCAAATTGCGCGGTGCTGTTGTGAGCGATAGATGTGCCAGTGATGATAGTAGTATTGGCAGCGGACGCGACCACTAATAAGCCCAGCACCCAGTATTTTTTGCCGAATGTTTGGCGAGTGATTGCCCTCATCCAGTGGGCTGGTCTTATCATCCTGTCTTTTTTCACTTGCATCCCCATGACCCCTTCAACTATTTTTCAAAAACCCTTGGTATGGCTAGCTGTTATCCCTCATATGCCCCACACCCGCCAACTATAAAAAAGACTTAACAAGCATTTTAGCTGTTAAGTCTTAATGTAGCATGATTGTTAAATCTTTTTATACGCTAGTTTGTTCAAACTGCTGCATAAATTTGATTAACTTTTCAATGGTCGCCAAATCAATCGCGTTATAAATACTGGCGCGCATGCCGCCCACTGACCGGTGTCCTTTAAGATTTAAAAATCCTGCTTCGTCGGCTTTAGCTAAGAAGGTTTTATCAAGTTGACTATCTGCCAAGGTGAAGGGTACATTCATGATTGAGCGGTTGTCTTTGTTGACAGGGTTTTGATAAAAATCGCTTTGGTCGATAAATTCATACAGCTTTTGCGCTTTTAACAAATTTTGTTGATAGATTGCCTCGACACCCCCTTGCTCAAGCAACCATTCAAACACCAAACCTGCCAGATACCAAGAAAAAGTTGCGGGGGTATTGACCATCGAATCATTGTCGGCTTGGTTTTTATAGTCCAAGATACTTGGGCAAACCAAGTTGGCATGACCGATCAAATCATCACGGACAATCACAAGTGTCAAACCTGCAGGACCGATATTTTTTTGCGCACCTGCATAAATCAGTCCAAATTTTGATACATCTATTGGGCTAGATAGGATGCAAGATGACATATCCGCCACGATGGGTACATTGACCGCTGGCACATCAAACATCGCCAAGCCATTAATGGTCTCGTTGGGGCAATAATGGAAATAATCGGCGTTGTCATTAAGTTGCCAGCTATCACGTGGAGGGACAATAGTATAGTTGCTGTCTTTGGCAGAAGCGACGACATTGATTTTGCCTAGCCCCGCTTGCTCATAGCGTTTGGCTTCGCTGATGGCTTTTTTAGACCAAATGCCGGTGTCTAAATAATCAGCCTCCCCTTTGAGTAAATTCAATGGAATGGCTGAAAACTGCAAGCTTGCGCCACCTTGCAAAAATAGCACTTTATAATTGTCAGGAATGTTCATCAGCTTGCGCAAATCCTGCTCGGCTTTTGAGGCAATGCCCACAAATTCACTGCTACGGTGGCTCATCTCCATCACCGACATGCCTGAGCCCTGCCAATTTAACAATTCGGCTTGCGCTTTTTGCAGCACTGCAGTCGGCATAGATGCTGGGCCTGCACAAAAGTTAGCAACACGTTGATCAAAGCTGACACTCATAGCACGTTCCTTTTTATCGTGTGAAATGTTATCGTGTGAAATGACATAAAAAAATACTTTACCACAATATGGCTAGTCGATGAATCATAAAGATAAGTCATCAATCGGAGGCTTATTGGGTTTACCTTGATAGCAACTGCCAAAGTTGGCGTTTTAAGCGATAATCATCGAGCATATCTACCAGATACGGCAGACGCTGTATCGGTTGTTCATCTAGACAGTCAGGCAATGGTGTCAATGCCCCCACCTTGGGATTGCCTTGATTGATACGGTATAAAAACCCCGAAAATCCTGCAACTGCCATCGGGTAGCTGCTCATTAATTGCACCGTGGCTTTGGGTAAATGCTGGCTATCGGTGAGCAAGGGAAAGTTAAAAAAATGCACTGACGCTTTTAATCCACTGATGATTTGTTGCCATAACTGCTGTTGGCGGCTGTCCGTTTGCAAAAAATGACTGTCAACCACCAGTGTCCACTCACCCACGACTATCGCCTGCACATCAAAACTGGCAGTGAGCAATTCATCATTGAGCTGTTCATTATTGAACAGCTCATCACTCTGCCCTGCATCACTGTACCTATCATTATTTGGCGCAGGGTCGCTTTTTAAAGGTGAATCATGGGGTAAAGATAAATCGTTGGGTAAAGGTAAATCATGCGGGTGAAAATCTGCCAGACTCGTTGGGGGTAATTCTGCTACGCTCCCAACGGCATCATCCGCAATAACAGGATGATTGAAGTCTGGCGTTGTATCAATGGGCGCAAGTTCGCTCGTTAACCCAGTTTGAGCTGGTGGTAACTGCTGTGGCATGGCAGCAAGCGTCTCAACCGCTTGATAGGAAGAAACAACCTCAAAATCTTCTAGATTAGCAAACGTTTTGACAGGGCAATCTTGGCGCACCCAACGTGTAATACCCATCTGCGCCAGTATTTCGCTTTGCCAGGCATCGTACTGCTGCTCATCAAGGGTAAGGTCAGGCACAGTCATACCAATGTTAACTCAAGTTGAATGGGGCAACGCATTGTAGCAACCTTATAGCAACCAAATACCCCTATTAAAAAATTATACAATCGGGGTGAGCGGCATAGTGACATCTGCATTTTGCCCACGATGACGCAGATAATGGTCTAACAGCACAATGGCAAGCATGGCTTCTGCTATCGGCGTAGCACGCACACCGACACAAGGGTCATGGCGCCCTTTGGTTAGCATCTCTACGGCATTGCCGTGAACATCAATGCTTTGACCCGGCGTGGTGATACTGGCAGTAGGTTTTAGCGCAATACTTACTACAATCGTCTGACCCGATGAAATCCCCCCTAAAATTCCCCCGGCATGGTTGGCATTAAAGCCGTCCAAGGTTAACTCGTCGCGAGATTCATGCCCAAACTGTCCCGCCACTGCCATGCCATCGCCAATTTCAACGCCTTTGACCGCATTGATGCTCATCATCGCATGCGCGATATCCGCATCAAGTCTGTCAAACACAGGCTCACCCAATCCCACAGGCACACCCGATGCCAATATGGTAAGCTTTGCGCCACAACTTGTCCCTTGCTCACGGCATTGGGTAATCAGCTGCTCAAACTTTGGCAAGGCATCTATATCCGCACAAAAAAATGGGTTGCTGTTGACAAATTCCCAATCAATCATATTTTCAGGTATTTGTTTGGCAACCACATCACCAATCTGGGTCACATAACCGCGAACTTCTACCCCTAGCCGTTGTTTCAAATATTTCTTGGCAATCGCGCCCGCTGCCACTCGCATTGCCGTTTCGCGCGCTGATGAGCGACCACCGCCACGATAATCGCGAAACCCATATTTCATGCTATAAGTATAATCGGCATGGTTGGGACGAAAGGTGTCTTTAATATCGCTATAATCTTTGGATTTTTGGTTGGTATTGCGAATCAAAAGCCCGATAGACGTACCTGTCGTTTTACCCTCAAACACGCCAGAGATAATTTCAACTGCATCGTCTTCACGGCGCTGGGTCGCAAATTTTGAGGTACCAGGCTTGCGGCGATCCAGGTCTATTTGCAGATCTGCTTCGGTTAAAGGCAACCCTGGTGGCACACCGTCAACGATTGCCATAAGTCCTGCGCCATGTGATTCGCCACAGGTGGTGACGGTAAAAACTTGCCCGATGGTATTGCCTGCCATTTACGCTCCGCTTACTATTTCATGAATGCTTGCAAATAAAATCATGGATTTGTTACACACTGTTCATATATTGTTTTTTTAGCCATTATCTAACTCGTTAAATCCTCAAGCCTAATCAACCAGTTAAAGATAGCAACCCTAAACGACTGCCTATTGAGATACACTCACATACTGCTCAAAATATGCCCGATTTTCCATCAATTCATCATAATCCATGGCAAAAATCCCATGCCCGCCATGTGCAAAGGTTAACCAATCAAACTGAATTTCAGGATAGGCTTGGCGCAGTGCCCATTCACTATCCCCCACCTCGCACACCAGCAAGCCGTCACGAGTCAGATAATCTGGGGCGTTGTATAAAATATGATGCACCAAATCCAAGCCATCTTGTCCCGCTGCCAATGCATGGTCTGGCTCATGCAAGAACTCGGGTGGTAAATCTGCCATCGTCGCCGCATCAACATACGGCGGGTTGGTCACAATCAAATCATATTGATTTTCTGCAGGCACTTTTTCAAATAAGTTTGACTCAATCAAATTGACTTGATGGTTCATATGGTGATGTTCCACATTGACCGCTGCCACTTCTAGCGCGTTTTTATCGATATCACTGGCATCGACCATTGCATCAGGGAAACGGCTTGCCAAGGCAATGGCAATACAGCCTGACCCTGTACACAAATCGAGCATACGCTCTGGTTGTGCTAACTGCTTATCATACAATCCGTGGTCATGAAATTTTTTGTCATTAGTAGTGCCACTGATTTTTTCAACCAAATCATTGGGCTCAAAATACGGATAAAACTGCTGACGAATCAGCTCAGCAATTGGCGAGCGTGGAATCAATACCCGCTCATCCACATAAAATGGCAAATCGCAAAAATAAGATAAATTAATTAAATAGCTCAAAGGCTTACGTTCTACGATACGGCGCTGCAACAATGTCAACACTTCTGATTTTTCGCTATTGGTCAGGCGACAATCTAAAATTTGCTCATCGGCAGACCAATCAAGCGACAAGGTTTGTAGCACAATGGCAGAAGCTTCAGCAAACTCATCTGTGGTACCTTGCGCGACTACCACATCATGCTCGCGTAATTTACTGACCCCAAAACGGATAAAATCGCGAATCGTTTTTAGGGTTTGGTGTGCTTCAGCAAACTCTTGTTGCATGGTGTCAAAGATGTCATCTGATTCGCTTTCTTCATCCATATCAAGTGTTTGCAAATCGATTTGCAAATCATCAAGGTTTTGTAAATCTTGATTTTGGTCAAAAGATGGCGTGTGAGAAACATTGGCTGATGCAAATGGCGATGATGACATAGTGGTTAACCTAAAAAATTTTGAATTAAAATTATAATATACTTTGATTTTTTTACAAATTATTTAACGAGCTAAAGTCATTTAACAAGCTAAAAGGTCGCAGATTTGTACAATTCAATTTTTCATCATCGAGCTGTTCAATAAACATGGTAAAAATAAATGTTGCGCGCAGGTCTAAATGTTTCAAACCCTTTTTTAGGTTAACCTTGCTATAAAAATACCGCTTGGTTAAAAAATTTTACCATTGTCTATGGCGCGATTTGTTAATGTTAGACTTAAAGCATGTAAATTCGCCTATGGGACAATTTATCTATACAACATTTTAACGGCGTAAAAATTAAGTGTGCAGCGAATTTTCATGGCGCAAGGTTATTAAACGCTTTGGCAAACGCTACTTAGACTTAAATTGCTGTGCTGCCAACAAATGAGCCATTGCCCGAAAAGTTGGTTTTTATAGTATAATTGCTGCCAATTTATGCTTTTATTGTACGTTATTTATATTGTCCCTTATTTTTATTTGTTATTGCCGATTATTGAGTCAATCTATGAAAAAATTTGTACTGTCTACCCTAGCTTGTCTGATTGCCAATCAAGCATTTGCATCCACCAACACGGTCTCAGACACCACTACCGCCAAAACGGCACCCGCCACCAAAGCTGTGACCAAAACAACGACAACGACTAAAACTGCCACAACTAAAACTGCCACAACTAAAGCGGCCAGCGCCTCTACCGCAGCTGCGACTGCTAAAGAAACTACTACCGATAGTAAAACGGCTAAAAAATCGCAAAGCAAAGCCGCAACCACTACTGCTAAAAAACCGCAAACAGCCAAGCCCGCAGCTAGCGTCACACAATCTTCTACTACCCCCAAAGGCGCATCGGCTGCTGCGGCAACTGCGGTAAAACCAACGGCAACTTCAACCGATATTCCCTTGACGCCAGTCCCAGCCACCACCACGGCATTAGGCATTAAAGATGATGCCAACCAAACCGGTATTGATAATGACTATACCTCGGGTGCAGGTGTCGCAGGCGCGAGCTCTGAAGAAGTCAACAATACTACGACGGCTGCGCCAACTTTTGACCCGACGACGGTAGGTAACAATAAAACAGCAACGACACCTGCCAGTTTTTCTACCCTAAATTTGTCTGACTACGCACAGCTAGTCAATAGTGCCGACTGGAAACCTGGTCAAAATGTTAACTCAGCAACGACCTTAAAACTTCAAGCCTTGTTAGATTGGAATCATGCTTCACCGGGTCCAATTGATGGCGGTTGGGGTATGAATGCCAAAAAAGCGCTCAAAAATTTCCAAGCCATGCATGGACTACCCCAAGATGGCCGTATGAGCGCGGAAGTTTGGAAACTGTTAAATGAAAAAATTCCTGCCAATCAGCCTGTGTTGGTCGGTTATACCTTGACGCAAGAAGATATTAAAGGTCCGTATCAGCCAACACCGAGTGGTAGTGAAGCCAAATCTAAAATGAAAGGTCTATACTATCAAGACGTCCAAGAAATGTTGGCTGAACGTTTCCACATGGATATTCGCTATCTTAAAAAGCTTAATAGCGATAAAAAATTCACCGTGGGTGAAACCATCACCGTCTTTAACCCAGGCGCGCCGCTCAATGAGAAAATCACCCGTTTGGTTGCCAAAAAAGCCGACAATATCTTATACGCTTATAATGGCGATAGATTAATTGCCACTTATCCTACCACGGTCGGTAGTAGTGATACACCGTCTCCTACGGGTACCTTTAGTATTGTCAATCGTGTTAAAAACCCTTGGTACCGCGCCAGTAGCGGTGAAGGCAAAGATAAAAAAGTGTTTATGTTGCCGCCAGGACCCAAAAGTCCAGTCGGTGTGGTATGGATGGGACTGAGTAAACCCTCATACGGGATTCATGGCTCGCCCGTTCCTGAAGGCATTAGCCGTCAAGCCTCGCACGGCTGTGTTCGCTTAACCAACTGGGATGTGCTTGAAGTGTATGCCAATGTTGATACAGGCACTAAGGTAGATTTACAGTAGCTGTTGAGCCACAGCGTTTAGCACCACAGTTTAGCGTGAGTGCTATACTCTTTTAACCTTATTAACCATAAAAAAACCGCTTAACTATTATTAGTTAAGCGGTTTTCTCAGTTAAACGGTTTTTGCTATGTATTAATTATCTAGTGAGCTGCTGCATTATCAAAGCGCCATTTATGCTATGACAGTCAAGGTGTGACAGGGGTTTTATTCATACCCAAACTTTGTAGTTTTTTTACCACTACCCAAGCAATCGGAATCGACAACACCAGCCCTATAATGGCTGCCGTTACAATGTGTGGCGCCTCATCAAAACCGGTCACCAACGCAATGGTCATTAAAACACCGATAGTCACACCAGAAGCGATTGTAAAAATTGCGCTAAATAATTGCCAGTTCATAACAACTCCTTATCATTGCGTAAATAGATGTATTTGTTAGGTATAGTTATAGTCCAATTCCACACTCAAAACAAGGAAAAAAAAGATTAAACAAATGCGCAACCTAAAACAATTGGTTATCAATCCCACATTTTTAGTAAGGTTTAATTTGAATCAAATCTATCGAAAAATCCAAAAAATCCGTGTTTTTTTCCGATTAATATCACTGAGGTCGAGGAATTTAATTGGCTTTATAAACATTGATGAAAAAAAATCCCACCCAGTTTTTTAAGTTTGATGGCATATTTTTTAGTAACTATTTTTAATAACTATGACCCAATAACATGACTTGGTTAAAAAATTGTGGTAAAGAAATCTTCTGTAATCTGCTATGTTAGCGGTGTTTATCAATTGTTTAACACAATAAAGGACAGGAGTATTTGATATGCATCAACAATTTTCTTTTTTCGCCGCTATTAGGCTATCTACTAAACGCCTAGCTAATAAACGCCAAGCTACTAAATGCATAGGAAGTGCCGCTGCAGTGATTGGCTCAGCCCTAGCCTTGGGCGGCTGCGCCGCTACCACTGGTACCGGTGTGATGGATGCTAATAACACCATCGGCACTGCCAACAATGTCGGCATGGCGATATTTAAAGCCGCGGTGAATCAACAATGCCAAACTCAATTACAAAATAACCAATACTGGCGCTTGGGCAGCGTTTTGATGACTTCCGAGAAACAAGCAGAGGTAGCGAGCAATGTCTGTAGCTGCGTCAGCGAAAAAGCGCCGCAGTCCGTCACCATTGTCGATTTGACCACAGCAGCGGTTGACCCGACCGCGCGCAATGTCATTGTGGCGCGTGCCGTATCGAATACCTTGCAGCAATGCGTGGGCGAATTTGTTAAGTAAATATTAACTTGCTACTGAGTGTGCGCTACTATATAATAGCGCACCTTGTTTATACCAATATAGTTAGATGATTTTAACTTAGGTGCATTCAATCTCCTTGCTGTTGACACGGGGTCAACGGCTGTTTAATCCGTGAGGAGTCTTTATGAGACATTATGAACTGGTATTATTGGTTCACCCAGACCAAAGCGACCAAGTGGTTGGCATGGTTGAGCGTTATATCAACTTAGTAAAAGAACAAGGTGGTGCTATCCATCGCCTAGAAGATTGGGGTCGTCGTCAATTAGCTTACCCAATCAACAAAGTTCACAAAGCTCACTATGTGCTATTAAACATTGAAGCGGGTCAACAAACGCTTGATGAGCTTGAAGAATTATTCCGTTATAACGATGCTATCATCCGTAGCTTAGTTATCCGTCGTGACGAAGCGATTACTGAAGAATCACCATTAGCAAAAAGTGCTGAAGAAAAACGTGCTCGTAAAGCTTCACGCCGTAACGATACAGCTCAAGATGACTATCAATCAAATGATGATGAGTCAGAAGTTGATGCTGAAGACAACAACGACGAATAATTAAGGAGACTAATCATGGCACGTTTTTATCGCCGCCGTAAATTTTGCCGTTTTACTGCTGAAGGCATTACCCATATCGATTATAAAGATATCGAAATCCTAAAACAGTATGTCACTGAAAGTGGCAAAATCGTACCAAGCCGTATCACTGGTACTTCAAACAAATATCAACGCCAATTGGCTGTAGCAATCAAACAAGCGCGTTATCTTGCGTTGGTTCCTTACACTGACAGCCAAAAATAAACCAAGGAGTGATATATGCAAGTTATTTTATTACAACGTATCGCTAACCTAGGTAAACTAGGCGATACTGTTAATGTAAAAGCAGGTTACGGCCGTAACTTCCTTGTACCACAAGGTAAAGCATTACCAGCCACTGCTTTTAACATCGAAAAATTTGAAGCACGCCGTGCAGAACTTGAAAAAGTAGAAGCTGATGAATTAGCCGCTGCTAATGCCCGTGCTGAAGCGCTACAAGACGTCAATGTTATCATCCGTGCAAAATCAGGTGATGAAGGCAAACTATTTGGCTCTATCGGTACTCGCGATATCGCCGATGCCTTAACTAAATCTGGTTTACCTGTTGACCGTTCAGAAGTTAAATTGCCTGAAGGTGCATTACGTCAAATTGGCGAATATAATGTTGACATTCAATTACATCACGATGTAATGACCAACATTCAAGTCACTATCTTGGCAGAAGATTCAGCTGCTTAATTGATAGTTTACTTTAAAAAAGAGATGGCTTTGCTGTCTCTTTTTTTTATTGTTTGCGGCGTAAAAATTCAACAAGAAAGCCTAAAATTCAAGCTGATTTCATTCAAAAAAATTGCCGTTTTTTTATATTTTTCTCATTAGAATTTGGATGGTTTTTTCGGTATATTGACTGTTCTATTTTGATGCGTGTGTTAGACTCACCATTTGCAACCGATAACTTTTAGCAAAATTTTGCCCTTTCAAACTATTTAAAATAACTTTATCACAGGTCATCATGGCAGACGATAAAACCAAAGAGAACGATCTTAAGAATACTTCGCTGACGCAGCACCAACCGCACAGTATGGATTTAGAAAAGTCCGTCCTAGCGTCGCTGATGAGCCTTGAAGAGTCGTTTGATCGCATCTCAGATATTATTACCAAATATGATTTTTATGCACAGCGCCATCAATATATTTTTGATGCTATCTCTCATCTTGCCAATGCCAATGAGCCGTATGATGCCACCATGGTGATGGACTGGCTCGATATGCAAAAACTGCTTGAACCTGCAGGTGGTAGCGATTATCTAGGCGATATCCTATCACAAAGCCCAGCGACGCTGTTTAACTTGACTGCTTATGCGCAGCGGGTAAAAGAATTCTCGACCTTACGCCAAATCATCAAAGCCGGCAGTCATATGCTAGAGCTTGCCTTTGACCCAAAAAATCAAAGTGTCAGTGATATTTTAGATACCGTTGAAAGCGAAATTTTTGCCATCAATGAAACCCATAGCCGCCATTCAAAACACAAGGGTCCTACCCAACTGAGCGATGTTATTACCAATGTCGTCAACAATATCCAAGAACTTAAAGACCATCCTGAAGGCATGATTGGGCTTAAGACCCCGTTTGAAGAACTCAATAACAAAACCCAAGGGCTACAAGCGGGCGATCTCATTATTGTGGCAGCGCGTCCTTCGATGGGTAAAACCACATTTGCGATGAATTTGGCAGAGAGTATTTTATTTCATACCGATTTACCGGTGGTGGTGTTTTCAATGGAAATGCCTGCCGAGTCAATTGTGATGCGTCTATTGTCCTCTTGGGGGGCTATCAACCAAACGCATTTGCGCTCAGGTCAAATGAACGAAGACGAATGGGGTAAACTCTCCAACGCCATCGCCCATCTGCATGCTAAAAAACTGTATATCGATGACAGTACCGCGCTACCCCCATCTGAGGTTCGTTCACGCTGTCGCCGTATTGCCAAAGACAATGATGGCAAACTTGGGATGGTAATGGTCGACTATCTACAACTGATGAAAGTGCCAGGCTTAGGCGACAACCGCGTGGGTGAGATTTCGGAGATTTCTCGAAGCTTAAAAGCGCTTGCCCGTGAGATGAATTGCCCTGTGGTGGCTTTATCACAGCTAAATCGAAGTTTGGAGAATCGACCCAACAAACGCCCGATTATGTCGGACTTACGGGAGTCGGGTGCAATTGAGCAGGATGCCGATTTGATTATGTTCATTTATCGTGATGAGGTTTATAATGAAAATAGCGATGCTAAAGGCACAGCTGAAATCATTATCGGTAAACAGCGTAATGGACCTATTGGGACAGTGCGCCTATCCTTTGAAGGGCAATTTACCCGTTTTGGTAACTTAACCCCTGAATTTTACCAAACCGCTTCCTTTAGCGAACCTGATGAATAAAAATTTTACTGCAACAAGGTCAAGATTGTGCGTCAAACCAGCATCACCATCGATTTAGCAGCGCTTACCCATAACTTACAACGCGTCAAAGATTATGCCCCTACCGCCAAGGTATTAGCCATGGTGAAAGCCAATGCCTACGGGCATGGCGCCGTCAACTGTTTACCCGCCGTAGCACAAGCCGATGCCCTAGGTGTCGCTTGTTTGCAAGAAGCGATAGAACTACAACAGGCGGGCTGGCAAAAATTAATGGTAGTGATTGAAGGCGCGTTTTCATTAGCAGAATGGCAATATTGTATAGCGCATCAAATCGAGTGCGTGGTACACCACCAACGCCAATTAGACTGGGCGTTGCAGCAGCCTGCAAAAACCGGCGCAACCGTCTGGCTAAAACTAAACACTGGCATGAACCGCCTTGGCTTTACATCGGATGAAATCAAGGAAATTGCTCAGCAATTAACTAGCTCAGGCTATGAGATTGTTTTGACCACCCATTTTGCCAACGCTGATGCCATCGATCATCCCAATAACCAACAACAATTTGAATTATTTGATTCAACCCTACAAATGCTACGTGACCAAGTAAACCCAGCGATTAAAGGCTCATTGTGTAATTCAGCAGGGATTGTGAACTGGTCAGACCGCCATTATGATTGGGTGCGCCCAGGCATTATCTTGTATGGGGCAACGCCTGTAAATCATGCCACTGCCAAACAGCTAAATCTGCAACCCGTCATGCATTTTAACGCCAGTATCATGGCAATTCATACGCTAAAAGCGGGCGATAGCGTGGGTTATGGTAGTCGCTGGACTGCCCGAGCCCCAGCGCGCATCGGCATTGTCAGTGTGGGTTATGCCGATGGCTATCCAAGGGTGATTAGCGATGATGCGTATGTCGTCGCCGCAGGTCAACAGGCGCCTATCATCGGTCGGGTGGCGATGGATATGTTGATGGTTGATTTGACCCATACCACTGGGGTAAACCTTGACTGCCCTGTCCAGCTTTGGGGTAATGCACCGAGCATTGATGAGGTGGGTGGCTGGAATGATACCATTAGCTATGAGCTGTTAAGTGTGGTCACCCGACGTCCAACATGGATTTATCAGTCATAACTGTTAACTATGTGACGGATGTTAAAGTGACACAAATGCGTCAATTTGCTAGACAGTTTGGATAAATCCGCTATACTGATAGTTTACTGTAATGTTTATTGACAAAATTGGGATGTAGGACAGGCAATGAGTACCCGCCATTTTTTGACGTTATTGGATTTTAGCAAAGAAGAATTAATGCAAGTGATTAAACGTGGCAGTGAACTGCGTTTGATGCAGCATGAAGGGGTTATTTATCAGCCTTTTGTCGGTCGTACCTTGGGGATGATCTTTGAAAAATCGAGTACCCGTACCCGTATTTCGTTTGAAACAGGGATGGGACAGTTTGGCGGTCATGCCATATTTCTATCACCTCGCGATACCCAGCTAGGTCGTGGCGAACCGATTGAAGATTCAGCACGTGTCATCTCACGCATGGTCGATATCGTCATGATTCGCACCTTTGAACACAGTATTGTTGAAAAATTCGCCCAGTATTCACAAGTGCCTGTTATCAATGCACTCACTGACGAGCAGCATCCTTGTCAGCTACTAGCCGACATCCAAACCTTTATAGAGCACCGTGGTAGCATCGAAGGCAAAACAGTGACTTGGATTGGGGATGGCAATAATATGTGCGCTTCTTTTATCCATGCTGCGCATCAATTTGGCTTTCAACTGCGGGTTTCCGCGCCTTATGGGTTTGAACCCAATGCCGACCTCATCAAGCAGTATTCGCACTGTGTTGAGCTGGTCGAAGATGTTAATGAGGCGGTCAAAGGCTCGCATTTGGTCGCCACCGATGTATGGGCAAGTATGGGGCAAGAGAGCGAGCAAAATACTCGTGCGCGGCGATTTGCCCAGTATATGGTGACCCGCTCATTACTGGATAAAGCCGATCCAGACGTATTATTTATGCATTGTCTGCCTGCCCACCGCGGCGAAGAAATCTCCTATGATTTGCTTGAGGATCCGCGCGCTGTGGTATGGGATGAAGCCGAAAATCGTCTGCATGCCCAAAAAGCGCTGATGGAATTCTTGTTAACCGATAAAATCAAACTCGCCTAGTCTATGTGGCTTGGGCGTTATCTTTGCGCCCTGCGCTGCCATTATCATTATCTTAACCGCTCTAATTCTTAACCGATAAAGTAAACGGAACATAGCCATGTACTTTGTGCTCTCGCCTGCCAAAAATTTGAATGAAAAAAATGATTTACCTTTTGATTTTAGTCAGCATTATACCCAGCCTGCTTTGATGGCGCACGCTTGCGAATTGATGAGTGAATTAAAAACATTAGCGCCAACCGATTTGTCGGCGTTGATGAGTATCTCAGCTAAACTTGGGCAATTAAATGCCGTGCGCAACCAAAATTGGCGATGGGATACTACCCAGCCATTTAGTACCGATCATGCTGACATACCTGCTAAAGCGGCGCTGTATTTATTTGATGGCGATGTCTATACAGGTTTGGCAGCGCAGCAAATGACTGAACAACAAGTCCATTATGTCAATGAGCGATTAGGAATATTATCTGGGTTGTACGGCTTGTTAAAACCGCTTGATTTGATGCTACCTTATCGCTTGGAAATGGGCACAAAACTAAAAAATCCTAGAGGCGATAATTTGTATCAATTTTGGGGCGATACGCTTGCCAATCTCATCAATCAACGCATGGCAGAAAATAAACACAAAGTTTTGGTAAACTTGGCTTCCAACGAATACTTCAAGGCGGTTAATCCCAAAAAAATCAGCGCGGATATTATCACGCCCCGTTTTGAAGACGGCAAAGATGGTCAATATAAAGTGGTAAGTTTCTATGCCAAAAAGGCACGCGGCTTGATGGTGCGTTTTGCCGCTGAAAATCAGCTGACAACCGCGCAACAGTTAAAAGACTTTAACTTGGAAGGCTATCAGTTTGTTGAAAATGCTTCAAGCTCAACTGAGTATGTTTTTAGACGGGATAATGATTAACTGCGCCGCCATTTAACGCAAAATATTCGCCCATAAATCCACACTCATACTATCTTTTAACACATTTTTATTGAATACACCGATGGTGTTGGCTTGTGGTAGTGAAGCGGTCGGTAGTTCCATCGTCATGGTTGTGATAATTTCCCTAATTAAAAAACCCTATTAAACTGAAGTTTAATAGGGTTTTAATTTTAGCTAAATGGCTTGAGTAGGATATAATCTTTAGATTACATCATGCCGCCCATACCACCCATGCCGCCCATACCACCCATGGCAGCAGCGCCAGCGTCGTCTTTTGGCAGGTCAGTAATCATTGCTTCTGTCGTAAGCATCAAGCCTGCCACAGATGCTGCGTTTTCAAGCGCTGAGCGAGTGACTTTGGCTGGGTCTAAGATACCCATTTCAAGCATATCGCCATATTCACCAGTCGCTGCGTTGTAACCGTAGTTACCTTGACCGCCTTTGACTTGGTTTACCACCACAGATGCTTCATCACCTGCGTTGGTCACGATTTGACGAAGTGGGGCTTCCATCGCACGGCGTAAAATGTTGATACCCGCGGCTTGGTCGTCATTGTCACCATTGACATTGTCAAGCGCAGAGATAGCACGAACCAATGCCACACCACCACCTGCTACAACGCCTTCTTCGACGGCAGCACGAGTTGCATGCAAGGCATCATCCACACGGTCTTTTTTCTCTTTCATTTCAGTTTCAGTCGCCGCACCGACTTTGATAACTGCCACACCGCCTGCGAGTTTAGCAATACGCTCTTGTAGCTTTTCTTTGTCATAATCAGAGGTTGATTCTTCCACTTGGCGACGGATAGAGGCAACACGATCATCGATTTCAGTTTTTTGACCGGCACCATCGACAATCACAGTGTTTTCTTTACCAACCGTCACTTTTTTGGCAGTACCTAATACTGATAAATCCGCAGTTTCTAAGCTCATGCCCAGTTCTTCTGATACAACTGTACCACCCGTTAAGATTGCGATATCTTGAAGCATCGCTTTACGACGGTCACCAAAACCAGGGGCTTTGACAGCACAAACTTTTAAACCGCCGCGCATGTTATTCACAACTAAAGTTGCCAAGGCTTCGTTTTCAACATCTTCAGCAATGATCAGTAAGGCTTTACCAGATTTCATCACGTTTTCAAGCAGTGGAATCAACTCACGGATATTGCTGATTTTTTTGTCGACTAACAAGATTAATGGGTTTTCTAGTTCAGCGGTCAACGTATCTGCTTTATTGGCAAAGTATGGGCTGATGTAGCCACGATCAAATTGCATACCTTCAACGACTTCAAGGGTATCTTCAAAGCCTGAACCTTCTTCAACTGTGATTACGCCTTCTTTACCCACTTTTTCCATCGCTTGAGCGATTAAGTCACCGATAGTTTGGTCAGAGTTAGCTGAGATAGAGCCAACTTGTGCGATGGCTTTAGTGTCATTGGCTGGGGTTGAAAACGCGTGGATTTGTGCAACAACAGCACGTACACCTTTATCGATACCACGTTTTAAGTCCATTGGGTTCATGCCAGCGGCAACTGATTTCATGCCTTCTTGCAAAATCGCTTGGGCTAAAACAGTCGCTGTGGTAGTACCGTCACCTGCAACATCATTGGTTTTGCTTGCAACTTCACGAACTAGCTGTGCACCCATGTTCTCAAATTTGTCATCAAGTTCGATTTCTTTAGCCACTGATACGCCATCTTTAGTGATGGTGGGTGCGCCAAAAGATTTGTCGATAACCACGTTACGACCTTTAGGGCCTAATGTCACTTTAACCGCATTTGCCAATACGTTGACGCCATCAATCATTTTTGCACGGGCATCAATACCAAATTTTACATCTTTAGCCATGTTAAATTCTCCAAATTATAAATTTTTATTTGTATAAGGTAGTCCAAATTGCTACCACGGTTGCTATCAATTACTTTACCAAGTACTTAACCAGTTAGATTAAGACCAGGTAAATTAAGACTAAGTAAATTAGCTTTTGGGTAAAAAACGATTGTTTAAAGTAATGACTGATTAACCTTCAATCACACCCAATACATCACTTTCTTTCATAATCAATAATTCTTCACCATCTACTTTAACCGTTGAGCCGGCATATTGACCAAAGAGTACTTTGTCGCCGACTTTGACATCGAGCGCACGTACATCACCGTTTTCACGGATTTGACCATTACCTACTGCAATGACTTCACCTTGAGACGGTTTTTCTTGGGCGCCGCCTGCTAGCAATAAACCGCCAGCTGTTTTTTGTTCTTCTTCGCTGCGACGCACGACGATACGATCATGTAAAGGACGAATTGCCATAATCTACTCCATAAATTAACTGTTAAATTATTGTTTGAAAGCCGTAGTTAGCTTTGAAAGCTGTGATCAGCTCAGAGGTTGGCTCAAAAGACCCCCTCTATTTTGCCGACCACAAAAAGATGATAACTATCTGTTTACATAAATAATCCTATGCTTATCACATGTTATCAATTCACTGTCTAACAGTGGGGATGTATGCCAATTTGTTCAAGCAGAAAATTACGAAATTTTGCAATTTGTTGTCAATTTTTTAACCCCTTCACCCAAATACCTCATAAAGACTGTCGTTTATTGCACAATCACAATCTTTTGTTAACTGGCTTGTATTTGCTTGCCATCAATACTACTGTATGCATACCAAATAGATTTAACCTTATCTGATGAACGTTATTTGATGGATGAAACATGAAAAATTCTTTAGTAAAAAAACTGTTAGTAAGTACTTCACTCGTGTCAGCGATGGCTATCACTTCTATAGCGAATGCGGCAGTTGCCCCTTTTAATGCAACCTATAATTTTAATATTGAAGGCAAATATAATGGTACCGCAAGCCGTGTATTGACCCAAACTGGCAATCAGTATTTTTATAATGTTAATGCAAGTGTCGGTAAATTAGCCAGTGCCAAGCAAACCGCCAATTTTGTCAATACCAATGGCGCTATCTTACCGGTGAGCGCATTAACCCAATACAAAATCTTAGGGACGGGTCGAACTACCACATTAAACTTTAATAACGCAAAAAAACAACTGGTCACCAATTATAAAGGTCAAAACAAAGTCATTGCTTTGCCACAGCCTGCGTATGATGATTTAAGTTTAGAAATTCAAATTCGGGAAGATTTAAAAGCAGGCAAGTTCCGTGGTAACTATTACATGGCAGATCGCAATACCGTTGAAGCGGTGCCCTTCAAAAAATCTGCCATGACTCGCATTACCGTGCCAGCGGGTACTTTTGATGTGGTGCGTATCGATCGCGTACATGATGATAAAGACCGTCAAACCAGTTTTTGGTTAGCCCCAAAACTTGATTATCTACCTGTTAAAGTCGTTCAAAACAATGATGGTAGAAAAATGGAAATGAATCTGGCTAGAGTAAATTAATACTTTGTCATGCTTTGACTCAAACACCGATTATATTAATCGGTGTTTTTTTATGTTTATGTCACTGTAAATACGCTATTAGTGACTTATCAGGTCAGAAATTGGCGTCATTTTTGTAAGCCATAAGTTGTCAAGGCGTAAGTTTTTAACTATTCTTTGTGGGTCCATTGGAAGGCCTCACTATCCTGTCTAAGTTTCTCATACCTTTTAGCAACCTTTAGCAAGCTCTCCAATTCGCACTTTATCAATATCCATGTAAAAGGGAGTATTTCATGTCATTAAGATTGCAATCCTTAACACTCGCTATTGCCAGCATTTCATTTGCTAGCGCTGCCCAAGCCGCAGGGCTTGACCGCTCAACTCAGCCAAGTTGGGGGTTTACGCAAGATGGCACTTTTGCGTACATCGAACGAATCACCATCGACCCATCGATTAGTGGCAAAGACAATGCGGCCACCACCCCTTCGCCAACCACGTACGAAGAAGGTCGCGATACCAACAACATGGCGCTAAACTATGATTTTATCAATTATGGGGCAAAAGCAGACATCAACGATAAAGTCAGTGTGGGTGTGTTTTTTGACCAGCCGTGGGGCGCGGATGTTGAGTTCACCGGCAATAATAACTTTGTCAATGGTACAGTCAGCGCGCAGCAGGTTGCTGCTGCAGGACAAGCGGCGCTAGCAGCCGCCACAGCTGCAAAAACTGCCGCTGCTGCTTATCAAGCAGATCCAACCAACCAAACACTCGCTTATAACGCGGCTACCGCGCTTAAAACCGCACAGCAAGCAGGGGCAGCCTACAATCTAGCAAGCAATATCGCTCAGCATCCCAACGAAGGTACCAATGCCTCCGTTGATAGTAAAAACTTCACGGGTTTGGTGGGGGTCAAATTTGGCGAAAAAAATAACTGGCAAGTATATGGCGGGCCGGTATTACAAAAATTAGAAGGTGAAGTGCATTTACGCGGTACAGCCTACAATTCGACCCAAGGTTATGATGGTATCTTTGCCCAATCGAATGGTTATGGTTGGATGGCAGGTTTGGCCTATAGCAAACCTGAAATTGCGCTTAAAGCGGCGTTGACTTATCGCTCTGAAATTGATCATGACACCGTAGCGTATGAATACATGCCAGCAACTGGCGAATCAGGCAGTTATGACATGACCATCACTACCCCAAAATCTGTGAATGTTGACTTTCAAACAGGTCTTAATCCAACCACGCTGTTGACCGCAAAACTGCGCTGGGTACCTTGGAGTGATTTTTCAATCAAACCGCCTCTGTATAATGCAACGACCAAAAAAGCCACCGGCGCGGATTTTAAACCCCTATATCCCAATGGTTTAAACTTGATTGATTACTCAGATGATGGCTGGGCAGCAGAAGTGGGCTTGGGTAAAAAATTAAGTAATCAATGGGCAGTATCAGGCTCAGTGGGTTGGGATAGCGGCGCGGGTGATCCCACCACCACCTTAGGACCTGTGGAAGGTCATTGGAATGTGGGTCTAGGCGCCAAGTACAATGTTACACCCGAAGTCGCCGTGTCGGCAGGCGTGAAATATTTGATGTTTGGCGATGCCAAATCAAAAATCCCCAATGGCGACTTAGTGGGTGATTTCCAAAATAACGATGCTTGGATTTACGGGCTGCGTTTAACTTATCAGAAAAAATAAGTCTCATAAAAAAAGCCTATCACATCGATAGGCTTTTTTTTATGTCGAACCATTAATCGCGATGTTTACCATCCACCTCTAATCCTAACATATCAAGCAAGGCTGCCATGCTTGCAGATACCGTGATATTGGGGTTAGTGACCAACCCCAAATAGCGTTGTAACTCAACGGGGGTATCCATGTTAATCGGCTGTAAATCTTGATTGACTAACGTCTGCGGTAACACCGACCAGCCTAGCCCAACCGATACCAACATACGAATCGACTCCAGCGGATTGGTGCTCATGGTGGCATACGGTTTTAAGTTATATTTGGCAAATTCAGCTAAAGTGATTTGGCTGGTAAAGGTATTGGCGGCGGGTAGAATCGCTGGATAATTTGCCAATTGCTCAAGCGTCACGTTCATTTTATGCGCGAGTGGCGATAAAATGCCTGTCACAAAATGCAGCGGATCTGACCATAGCATATGATAATTTAGACGTTTATCATACACAGGGGGTAGCGTTAAAAAAGCCAATGACAAGTCGCCATCAAGGACTGCTTTATGCGCTTGCTCAGAATCGACAAAATGCACTTCAAGCTGTACCGCAGGATAGCTTTGGATAAATTGTTTGAGGACAGCTGGCAAATGATGTAAGCCAATATGATGACTGGTACCGATAATCAGTTTGCCTGATACTGTTTGCTGGCGGTTTTTAAGATTAATTTTTAGATTGTCGTAATCATCTAGCCAGCGTTTGGCATGGGGTATCAAGTCATGCGCCGCTTGGGTTGGGATAATACCACGACCCACTGTATCAAAAAGGGTGACATCAAATTCGTCTTCTAAGTTTTTGATACGCTTACTTACTGCAGGCTGTGTAATAAATAATTTATCAGCCGCCTGCGAGATACTACCTGTTTGCATAACCGCTAAAAAAGTATTTAAATTTGTGGTATTCATCTTTCCCCCAACAATAAAATCCTACCATTTGATATAAATAAAAGTTTCATTCTTTAAAAAATACATTAAATAAGATTATAAGATAACGTATGGACAAATACAATTTATTTAATCGTCCAATACATTCCTAAAATTTTTATAAAATATAAAAATCATCAATTAAAATTATCATTTTTCTTTGTTATAATGGCGTTATTGTGTACCCAATTACTACGCCCTTTTATAAAAAAACCATAGGATATGTGTCATGGCAGCACAAACGCTTTATGATAAACTTTGGCAAGACCACTTAGTCAATCAACGAGACGACGGTTCTAGTCTTATCTATATCGACCGTCATTTATTACACGAAGTCACAAGCCCACAAGCATTTGAAGGCTTGTCATTGGCAAATCGTGACCCTTGGCGTTTGTCAGCAAACGTCGCCACCCCTGACCATAATGTTCCAACAGTGGCAAGCGAACGTAAAGAAGGGGTGGCAGGTATTAAAGATGACGTCTCTCGCTTGCAAGTAGCCACACTTGATGAAAACTGTGCCAAATTTAACATCACTGAATTTACCATCAATGACGTGCGCCAAGGTATTGTGCATGTGGTAGGCCCAGAACAAGGTTTGGTATTACCTGGGATGACCGTAGTGTGTGGCGACTCACATACCGCAACCCATGGTGCGTTAGGCTGTCTTGCCCACGGTATCGGTACCAGTGAAGTTGAGCATGTATTGGCAACGCAGTGTCTTGTGCAAACCAAGATGAAAAATATGCTTATCAAAGTCGATGGCAAATTGGGTGAAGGTGTCACCCCCAAAGACGTGGTACTAGCGATTATTGCAAAAATCGGCACCGCGGGCGGAACGGGCTACGCCATTGAATTTGCAGGCGATGTGTTCCGTGACATGAGCATGGAAGGACGTATGACCGTGTGTAACATGGCGATTGAAGCCGGTGCGCGCGTTGGTATGGTAGCCGTTGATGACACCACCATTGAATACGTCAAAGGTCGTCCCTATGCGCCTACCGGTGAAATGTGGGATAAGGCCGTGGCTTACTGGCAAACCCTACACTCAGATGGCGATGCTGTATTTGATACCGTCATTGAGATGGCAGGCGCGGACATCGCACCCCAAGTGTCTTGGGGCACATCCCCTGAAATGGTGGTGGATATCAGCGCGCACGTCCCTACCCTAGATGCGGCAAAAGATGACGTACAAAAAGAGGCTTGGACACGCGCTTATGAGTATATGGGTTTGACCGCAGGCCAACCGGTCACTGACATCAAAGTCGATCGGGTGTTTATCGGCTCTTGTACCAACTCACGTATTGAAGATATTCGCGCGGCGGCGGCGGTTATCAAAGGTCGCAGAGTCGCAGATAGCGTCAAAGAAGCGATTGTGGTAGCTGGTTCTGGGTTGGTTAAACAACAAGCAGAAAGCGAAGGGCTAGATAAAATCTTTACCGCAGCCGGTTTTGAATGGCGGGAGCCAGGCTGCTCGATGTGCCTCGCCATGAACGCGGATAAATTGCAGCCAAAAGAACATTGCGCTAGTACCTCGAATCGTAACTTTGAAGGTCGTCAAGGCAATGGCGGACGCACCCATTTGGTCAGCCCTGCGATGGCAGCTGCCGCCGCATTAGCGGGTCATTTTGTTGACGTGAGAAATTTTTAAGGTAGAACTATGAAAAAATATACCCTTGAGCAAGGCATTGTCTGCCCACTAGACCGCTCAAACGTGGACACTGACCAAATCATTCCAAAACAGTTTTTGAAATCTATCAAACGCACAGGATTTGGTGCCAATCTATTTGATGAATGGCGTTATTTGGACGAAGGCTATCCTGGTCAAGACAATAGCAAACGCCCCATTAACCCTGATTTTATTTTGAATCAGCCCCGTTATCAAGGTGCTAACATTTTGCTTGCGCGTAAAAACTTTGGTTGTGGTTCAAGCCGTGAGCATGCCCCTTGGGCGCTCGAAGAATACGGTTTTCGTACGGTGATTGCCCCCAGTTTTGCCGATATTTTCTACAATAACTGCTTTAAAAATGGCATGTTGCCAGTGATTTTAAGCGAAGATGCGGTCAGTGAATTGTTTGCCGAATGTTTTGCCCAAGATGGCTACCAATTAACCGTGGATTTAGAAAAACAGCAAGTGATTTCACCCTCAGGTAAAAGCTATGCGTTTGACGTCGATGAATTCCGTAAGCACTGTCTGCTCAACGGTTTAGACGATATTGGTCTTACCTTACAGCAAGCTGATAGCATCAAAGCGTATGAAGAGAACGCCAAACAATCACGCCCTTGGGTATTTGGCACAGGCGCTGTTTAGGCTGCTGCTTGGTTAAGTAAATGTCCACTGTTAGTAGCGTTTCATCATTGATGATTTATCATTGATAGTTTATCCATCATGTATCCCATCCTGCGTATAAGCCGTGTCTAAAGAAGCATTTTTTGACAAAGGCATTTTTTGACAAAGGTTGGCATATTGGTTATGTTAGTCACATTTTAGCGTGCCTATGACTGTGTTTAAATCATGGCATCATCCGCCATAATTATCATCGTCTAACTATGGCAGCCACCCTGTTACTGCAATATTTTAGTTGCCTTTTTTGATTTGAGGGAATAACGACCATGATGTTTACGAAGCGCTTTTTTCGCCCTGACTGTTTGCCTGTTGTAGGTATAGCCATTGCGATTTATTCGGCAGTGGCGCTATCTGGCTGTCAATCAATGACAAAGCAACCAAGCGCACGCGCCAAACCCTCAGTGGTAACAGCGCCGCAACCGATTGCTGCAGGCAAAAGCACACTAAAATGCACAGGCGTTTATGCCTGTGAAATCAATCGTATTGGCACATTGGCAGTTATTAATCAATCGACTCACACCCCGAGCGCTACCCTTGGCAACCATAGCCAAGTTGCCAGCCCTGTGACCGTCACACCCTTGATGAGTAAGCCGCAGAGCAAGTCTACTATGCCAAACTACTTGGTAAGTTTTCCGAGTGGTCAGCACATGGTTGCCACCCGTTTTTATTTGGATGAGGACTTGACGACGGTTGAAAGTTTTAGTTTTATCCATCGTTTTGAAAGCGGTAAACGCTATGAGCTCAAAGCCTACCGCCAAATTCAAAAGACCGATTATAGTTTGCTAGCGCAGTCTGCCCCAACGCCCCTGTGTATTGATTTGTATGAAAATGCCAAACTTACCAATCAATGGTGTAAAAAACCTAATCAGCAAGGCGCTTTATCGAATGAATTTATAAAGATTGCTTTATAGATGCGCCTTAAAGCGTGACGCAAAAAAGCGTCATTCAATAATGCCTGATTCGATTATTTTTTAGAAACTAACAAAATTTTAAAAGCTGCGTTGTCAGCAAAAAGTTGTGGATTAACGTGAAGGAAGTAACATGACAAAACAGATCGCCGTATTACAAGGTGATGGTATTGGTCCTGAAATCATTGGACAAGCTGTCAAAGTATTGGACAAATTAATCGAGCAAGGATTAGACGCTCGCTATGAGTATGGGCTGTTAGGTGGCTCAGCGTATGATGCGCATGGCTCACCCTATCCAGAAGCTACCCAAAATTTGTGCCGCAAGGCTGATGCGGTATTGCTCGGCGCTGTAGGCGGCCCACAGTATGATAACCTTGAACGCTCAGTGCGCCCAGAGCGTGGATTACTGGCGATTCGTAAAGACTTAAATCTATTTGCCAATCTTCGCCCAGCCATTCTTTATCCAGAGCTTGCCAATGCCTCAACTTTAAAACCTGAGGTGGTATCTGGCTTAGATATTTTGATCGTCCGTGAGCTCACCGGCGATATTTATTTTGGTGAACCACGCGGTATTCGCACGCTTGAGAACGGCGAGAAAGAAGGCTACAACACCATGAAATACAGCGAATCAGAAATTCGCCGTATCGCCAAAGTCGCCTTTGAAGCGGCGCAAAAACGCGGTAAAAAACTCTGCTCAGTTGATAAAGCCAACGTACTTGAGACCACAGAGTTTTGGAAGCAGATTTTCACTGAAGTCGCTGCCCAATACCCCGATGTTGAATTGACTCACATGTATGTCGACAATGCAGCGATGCAGCTGGTCAAAGCCCCAAAACAGTTTGATGTAATTGCCACTGGCAATATTTTTGGCGATATTTTGTCAGATCAAGCCTCGATGCTGACTGGCTCTATTGGTATGCTGCCATCCGCGAGCTTAAATGACACAGGCAAAGGGCTATATGAACCATCGCATGGCTCTGCCCCTGATATTGCAGGTCAAAATAAAGCCAACCCATTGGCAACCATTTTGTCATTGGCGATGCTGTTACGTTATAGCCTCAATGATGAAGCCCGTGCCACACAGGTTGAGCAAGCAGTGCAAAAAGTATTACAGCAAGGGTTACGCACAGGCGATATCTTTGAACAAGGCACCACGCTGGTTTCTTGTTCAGACATGGGGGATGCGGTCATCGCTAACTTATAATCTTTGATTAGCCTAATTTTTACCCTGCATTAAAGGCAGTGTTAGCTGGTCTAACCTGCCTTTTTTTATGGCATTTTTGCCAACATTTTTTTGAAAAATTTGTAAAATCCTGCTTATCTTCAACTGGGTTTTGCTATAGTATGCCATGATCGTTTCTCTAAAACTTCGATGACCTTCCATCCTCACTTGCTAAATTTTTCTCAAAATTCAATGCCTATGTTTTCTCATCATAAAATCTTACCTTGCTTCACAAGCGTGCTGCTTGCTATCAGTTTATCTGCCTGTCAACAGTCACCCAATCAAGCGATGGATGTACCCACAGTTGCGACAGCAAATACTGCAGCCAGCACAACCGCAAGTGTCGCTGCCTCTTCGCCTGCCCCAACGCTAAAAGCCAATGTCAGTCAACAGTTTATTGGCACAAGCTTGGTGCAGCAACGACTGAAACAAGCCTTGCCAGAGATTGCCTACACCACTGATAATTTACCCATGGTTGCCCAGCAAGTGAACCAAGTGAGTTGGTCACCAATAGGCGCTATTGAATTAAAAGCCATGCCTGCCTCTGCGGTGGTGGCGTCACAAGCCGCATCAACCGCATCTGCTTCAACGACCCAATCTGCATCGGGTTTTCAATCAACTATTGACTATACTGCGCTCAAACAATCAACGAATGACAATTCGTCAACCGTGGCTAACAAAGACGCGTTACCATCAAAACAAGTGTTCATTAAGCCTGATGAACTGCTGGTATTTAAGACCCAAGCACTGCTTAACTGGCATGGGCATAGTGTGGGTGCGCTGACAGGGATAATGAATAAAAACACCATCAAAGCGATGCAGATTTTTCAGCAAAAGCACAATCTGCCCGTAACCACCACGATGAATGAAGCCACTTGGTCAGCGTTAACCAGCAACGACACTTTAAATAAGCAGCCGATTTTTATCAATTATCAGCTAACGCGCGATGATTTGGTTATCACCAAAGCGCCTAAAGACATGCAATACAAATCAGCGCGTGAAGCGGTAGCTGAAAAGTTCCATATGAGTCAAAAACTGGTGAGTCGATTAAACCCCACCACGCCACTCAAAGCGGGTAACGTTATCACCGTCTACAATCCTTATCAGCCCAATATGACGGAAGTGACCAAGGTTGTGAGCGATAAAAAGAAAAATATCTTGTACGCCTATGCCGCTAGTGGTGAGCTCGTTGCAAGCTACCCGACAACCGTGGGTTCCAACTACACCCCCTCACCGTCTGGCAGTTTAAAAGTTAAAAATCGGGTATTAAACCCCACCTATAATACTGATTTTTCTTCCAAAGAAAAGTGGCTACCACCAGGACCCAACAACCCTGTGGGGCGCGCTTGGATTGGACTTTCAAAAAGAAGCTTTGGCATTCATGGCTCGCCTGAGCCTGAGTTAATCAGCGCGCAAAAATCACACGGTTGTGTGCGTTTGACCAATTGGGATGCGCTAAGTCTGTATGGCACAATAGCCGATGGCGCAGACGTGGTATTTGAATAAGTTTATATTGTATGGGCATCAAATAAACACCCCAAAATCTGGGGTGTTTGGTTATTACGATTCCTGTCGCCAAACTTGTTTTCGCAAATCCTGCTTGGTCTGCCTGCGTTGTTTCTTACGGGCGATTTCGACATCGTCTTTTTCATGCAGTCCGCCTTTTTGCAAAAGCGGATTTAACGCCAAGTAATTACGGGGTTTAACAGCCAAATTGGATTGAGCGATTGACGGATTTTTCTCCAGTTGCTCGCCCAATTTGATTAATTGTTTTTGGTTTTTCATGGTTTATCCTTTAATACACATCACTTGTTTGAGCGTATGGACGACTTCGACCAGCGCCGACTGATTCGCCATCACCGCATCAATATCTTTATACGCCTCTGGAATTTCATCCATCACGCCCTTGTCTTTACGGCACTCCACGCCCGCCGTCTGTGCTCTTAGGTCATCAAGGTTAAAATGCCGAATCGCTTTGCCACGGCTCATGCGTCGCCCTGCCCCATGCGAACAGGAACACAGCGACTCGCTATTGCCTTTGCCTTTGACGATATAGGATTTTGCCCCCATCGAGCCAGGTATAATACCAAGCTCACCCTCGAAAGCAGAAATTGCCCCTTTACGGGTCACATAAACATCCTCACCATAGTGGTGTTCTTGGCTGACATAATTGTGATGGCAATTAATCGCCTCGCGAGTCAAGGTAAAATGCGGTAACTCACGCTGTAAGACATTGACAATGAGTCGCATCATCTCGCGGCGATTCTCCAGCGCATAATCCTGCCCCCACTGCACCGCCTCAAGATAATCGTCAAAACTATGGGAGCCTTGGGCAAAATACGCCAAATCACGGTCAGGCACATGCCCAAAGCGGCTTTGCTGCTTTTTTTTGGCAAGGGTAATAAAATACTCACCAATACAGTTGCCAATGCCGCGACTGCCCGAATGCAGCATCACCCAGACATCCTCATTTTCATCGATACATAGCTCAATAAAATGATTACCACCACCCAGCGTACCGAGCTGTTTTGCCCAAGTTCGCTCAAAGTTTCGCAGCATTTTGAGCAGCCCCTTGTGCTTGTCGGTGATGCGCTTTAAGCGTTTGGCAAGCGGGTCAAGCGTAGTCATTTTCACCGTGATGACTTGGTGCTGGTTAAAACCGACAGGGACTTTGGCTTCAATCGCTGTACGGATTTTAGCTAGATTATCGGGCAATTGGTGGGCTTTTAGCGACAGTCGCACCGCGTTCATGCCGCAGCCGATATCCACACCCACCGCCGCAGGAATAATCGCATCTTTAGTCGGAATGACACTACCCACAGTCGCACCTTTGCCCACGTGCACATCAGGCATCACTGCAATGTGGTGATGGACAAATTCAAGTTGGGCAAGATTACGTAACTGCTGGATGGCTTCTTGTTCAATATCTTTGGTAAATACTTTGACAGGTACGCCATGTTGCGCAGATTTATTTAATACTAATTGAATACTCATATATTTTTTCTGTTTTAATGCTAAATTCACACCCTTAAAATTTTTAGCGTAGCAAATTTAGACCAATAAGTGATAATTAAAATTTTTTAAAATAACTTTGATAAGTAAATTTAAACAATAAGACGCCATCCAATCGTTTAACACGACTGGCAAACAAGACTGACACACATAAATGCGCTTGAAAAACTAGCTGCTCTGAGAAAGTTTGTTACCGCAGGGTGCGTTTTAGCTATCCGACGATTTCTGTGACATGTAAAAATAGGGACATGGGAAAATAGGAAAATTTTAGACAACAAAAAACCCAAATTATTACCATCACAACAAACATAATCAAAAGCCAAAATTCGCTTTATTATCCGTCAGTTACTATTGATGGTGATGCTTTGGGTTTGATAAATCAAAATCGGTAAATGTGGGGCGTATCGCATATACGCGGTTAAAAAACCAAATTTTAATTAGTTAAAACAGACGGCAGACACATCAACAGTGTTGTTTAGAAGTTTTACGTTGTGAGTAAGTACGGACATCATGTGTCTCCTTTTTCCCTTTTGCTAGGGTGGCGGTTTTGGCGATGGTACTAACATCAAAATGCCAAAACAAAGCTGAAATAAAATTTTGAGTGCATTCACAGTTTGATATGTTATCGAAACTAATGAATCAGCGGCATACTATAAAACTTTATTTGTCGATATGCAAATTTTTTTATAAAAAAACCAGCGACAGCGGTCACTGGTTGTTTATAAGGCTTAAGGTAAAAATTAAGCTGGAATACGCAGTACTTGACCTGGATAGATTTTGTTTGGGTCAGATAGTAATGGTTTGTTGGCTTCAAAGATTTTGTTGTATTGGTTAGGATCGCCATATACTTCTTTTGAAATTTTTGACAGCGTATCGCCTGATTTCACTGTGTACATACGAGATTCTGGCTCTTGCGTCGCAACCGTGATATGGTCTTCCACTTGTGCAACATACTGTACATTACCTGCCGCTAGAATGGCTTTTTCGCGCTCTGCTTGGTTAGCAGCAGAACCATTAATGGTTACTTTGTCAGTGTTGCCGTCATAGGTGACTGATAGATTGTCAATGTGTGCATTTTGTTGGATACGCTGAATCAATAAGTTTGCAATCTCTTGGGCAGATGGCTCAGTAGAGGCTGCAGGCGCTGTGGTTGGTGCGACATTTGATGCAGGTGTCGATGCTGGCGCTGCGTCTTTGTTACGATGAAAGATTTTATCACCGATGTCTTTTGCAAAACTAAATAGTCCCATTTGTTTTTCCTTATGTTGTAATATTTTAATGTGCGATTTTTAATGTCTGGTTGGTTGAAACTCCTAAATGACCGTTTCAACACCTCAAATGACTAGAACGACCTCAAATCACTACAACGATAATCGTGTTAATGATGGCGTTATTCTAGTTGCCCTCTAGATTATCAAAAACTTAAATCGATGAGCATAAGTATTTAGTAAAGGAATGTTACTGATTGCAAGTATCCTTTCATTTATTACGTCATTTATTACGTCATTTATTACGTCATTTATTACGCCAATTTTCTATGCCATTTATACCATTCATTCCATTAGGGGATAATCGAGAAAAACACAAAAGTGGCTAACATGACCAAATGGATGATGCCATGTAAAAAAGTGGTACGCCCGGTACTTAAGGTATTGATAGTTATCATCAGCGTAATGACTAGCATTAGCCCTTCTTTGGCAGACAACCCAAACATAACGGGCGTTGATGTAAACATTGAATAAAGCGCGATAACAGGAATTGTCAGCGAAATAGACGCCAAAGCCGAGCCGAGCCCCAAATTTAAACTGTTTTGCAGTTGGTCGTTGTAGGCAGCTTTTACCGCAGCAATAGATTCAGGCAACAGTACCAAGGCAGCAATGATAATCCCTAACACGATTTTTGGCATACCCATCGCCAGCAGCGCCGCTTCCATCGCAGGCGACAACATCTTAGCAAGACCCACCACTGTCACCAAACTGAAAAACAAAAATCCCACACTCATCGCCGTGGTTAGCGCATTATCACTGTGATGCTGATCATCTACACCGTCGGCAATAAAATAATCCCGGTGACGAATGGTTTGGGTAAAGATAAATGCGGCATACAAAATCAAACAGCAAATCGCTACAAACATTAGCTGAGCGCCAATCATAAAACCGCCTGCGGCAGAGGTGGTAAAATTGGGTAAAATAAATACGATTAATGCAATCGCCAATAACACACTAATTGCCGCTTTACTGCCGTGCAAACTATAACGCTGTACATAATTTTTGATACCACCAATTAACAGGCAAATACCAATAATCCCGTTACAAATCAGCATCACTGCTGCAAATACCGTATCACGGGCAAGCACCGCGGCATCGGTGGGTGTGCTACTACTCATGAGTGCCAAAATAAGTGCCACTTCAATCACAGTGACCGCCAATGCCAAAACCAACGTACCAAAAGGCTCACCCACTTTGTGAGCAATCACCTCAGCATGATGCACGGCAGCAAAAACTGACCCCATCAAAAAAATCGCCGTCACGGTATTCATGATGATACCCGAGGGATGCCAAATCAAATGCACCGCAAGCACTAAAGCGGCAATACTTGGTGACAATAACGTCCAAATGGGTAGATTGATATTAAATTTTTGGTTCAGCCAAAATGTTTTTGCCATAGCCCCTCCGCTCTGTATATGCTTCTTAATTTATCATATAAATAGATAATATGGTCAAAAATATCAAAAATCAATTAAAAATGAAATTATTTCTCATTATTTTTCATTATTTCTCATTATTTTTCATTATTTCTCATTATTTCTCATTATTTCTCATTATTTCTCATTATTTTGTAATTTATGCCAGTAAATTATTGGCGTAAGACACACAAAACCAATCAGCATACTCACCAAAAAATGCCATTGATAGCCCAAAAAATGTGCCATATAGCCGCTGGCAAAATGCGCTGAGCCACCCAACACCGTCAACAGACAAACCTGCACAGTAAAATCGCTCCCCGCATTGGCAGGGCGTGAATAATGCATAATGGTCGTGAGCATCGCAATCAGCGCCAACGACGCACAAAAATGCTCCAGCGCATTGACAACATAGAGCCACAAAAAATCAGTCAGTAACTGATGATAAAACCCATAAGCGACCAAGCCGTACAGTCCTGTGGTCAGCGCTTGGGCAAGATTAAAATATAGTAGTGACCTAAAGCGAGTGAGTCGTTTCATCAAAATTGTGGCGACCCCTGCCCCAGCGACTGAGGCAGCCGAGCCCAAAATAGTTGCCCAAAAGCCAATTTGCTGCAAGTTGATACCGACATCGACCATCATCGGTTTGACCATACCGCTTGAAATACCATCAGCAATTTTGAAGGTCAGTAACACGCCTAGCCAAGCTACCATCTCCCGCGATGACCAAAAATACTGATAATGGTGGCTAAGGTAATTTTTTAGTGCCTTAAAACTGCCAGATTTTGCTGTTTGTACTTGTTTTTTTAGGGGCTCAACCGAGGTGTGGGCGTGCTCTTTAAAAAACACGATGGGCACGGTATTCATTGCCACCAAAGCCGCCATGGCAAGAAAACTGTTGCGCCAGCCCCATTGCTCGAGCAGCATCAGTAAAACACCGCCACCGATAATCAGCCCCAGCCGATAGCCGATGACTTGTATGGCATTGCCTTGGCTTTGGCGATGATGGTGATTGGTCGTCTGATTCACCGAAACAGACGCAGGCGCAGGCATATCATGGGTCAGCGGCTCTTTGGGCGCCATAGCCGCTTTAAGCAAACGCGTTGCTAGCCCATCCGTCGCCACATCGTGTGTCGCCCCAATGAGACTTAAGGTAAATAACATCCCGTACAATGTTATCACCGAACGGGTTTGTGCCAAATTATGCGGTTCAAAAAACGCCACCGCAACCAGTATGACAATCGACAGCCCTTGCATCGGCAAAATCCAGCTTTTGGCGCGTCCGATTTTCTGTGAATAATAGCCGTCCACGACAGTAGCCCACAGGAATTTAAGCCCCCAAGGTACCAAAATCAGCCCTGACCAACCAATGGCAACCAGTGAGACGTTGTATTCACGTAAAATCGCTGGCAAAGCTTGGGTAATAAATCCTGCGGGCAAGCCTTGTGCCAAGTATAAGGTGAGCAGTAAGCCCAAGGTTTTATAGTGGGTCAAATGAGAATTGGATGGGGGCGCAGGCGACTTTGATAACGGCATAGGACTACCACAGGTAGATTATTTTTATAGTCGGGAGAGGGGCGTAAAATCCACGCCCTCATATAACAAGATAAGCTGCAATGACAACAAATAACGGATGAAAAATTAGTTAAATACCACGGTTTTATTGCCTGTGACAATCACCCGGTTTTGTAGATGCCAACGCACGGCACGGGTCAGCACGCTACGCTCGACATCTTGCCCAATCGCCCGCAATTCTGCCACATGGTGGCGATGGCTGACACGGTGCACGTCTTGCTCAATAATCGGTCCTTGGTCAAGGTCAGCTGTGACATAATGCGCGGTGGCACCAATCAGTTTGACCCCTTTTTCATACGCTTGGCGGTATGGATCGGCGCCGACAAAGGCTGGCAAGAATGAGTGGTGAATATTGATAATTTTCATGTGCCAGGCGGCGGTAAATTCAGCGGATAAAATCTGCATATAGCGCGCCAGCACCAGCAAATCACAGTCTTTGACCAGCGCTTGAATCTCGGCTTCTGCTTGTGCTTTATTGTCTTTGCTCACAGTCACTTGATGAAATGGCACGCCAAAATTTTCTACCGCTTGGCGCAAATCATGATGATTACTGACGACACAGGTAATCTCACAATCTAGTTGCCCTTGTTGCCAGCGCCATAGCAAATCAAGTAGCGCATGGTCGTATTTGGACACCAAAATCGCCACCTTTTTACGTTTACTATTATCAAATAGTTTCCATTCCATTTGATAGATGCGAGCAACGGTATGCTCAAAACTGCCTTTCATATTATCGATGATATTGTCTAAATCATTGATAGCCATTTCAAGGCGCATAAAATATTGACCGCCTTCGGGCTCAGTCGAGTATTGGTCAAGGCTGATAATATTGGCGCCATAACGATAAAAAAATTCGGATACAGCTTGCACAATGCCTGCGCGGTCTTGGCATTTAATCAATAAAGTTGCAGTAGCTAGTTGACTCATGAGGTACTTCTTGTGTTCAGTTTTCAAAAGATGCCATTGTAGCGATTTTTGTGCTGACAAAGAAGTCTAAACCCATCAAAAGCCTTGTGGGATATAAAAATTTTCTTGAGATTCGTTTACCCACTGCCTTTTAACCTAACTTTTAACCTATCTTTTAACCTGCCTTTTAACCTAAATTACCCAAATCAACGTCGGTCAAGCGCCAGCGCCCTTTTTTCTTTGAACGTCCACCTGCGCTTTGACCACCGACTACCGCGGCGCCACCGAGCAATTTATTCAGCGTCTGACTATGATAGGCATGACAAATCGCACACGCTAACCCATCTGCCGCATCCGCTTGCGGCTGTATCTCAAGGCTCAACAAGCGCATGACCATAAGCTGAATCTGCTCTTTGTCTGCCGCGCCATAGCCACATACCGCTTGTTTGATTTGCCGTGCGGTATATTCAGCTACTTGCAAATCTTTGGCAACCATGGCGGCAATCGCTGCACCCCGCGCCTGCCCAAGCTTGAGCGCGGTGTCGGGGTTCGATGCCATAAATACTTGCTCGATGGCAGCGGTCATGGGTTCATTGGTATATTTTTGATAATGCTCAACGATACGGCTAACCCCATCAAATATCCGCTTGAGCCGCTCGGGCATGGTTTCCCCTTGGCTATAAGCATGAATCGTGCCTGCATCCAAATGTTCAAGTTTATCCCCACTCAACCGAATGATGCCATAGCCTGTCAGACGTGAGCCTGGGTCAATACCAATAAAGATACTCATAAAAAATGCTCGTACAAAAAAAGATACCCACAAAACAATTTTGCTAAAAATGCAGTCAAAGCTAAAAATATCGAAGCTAAAAACGAAGTCAAATTATAGCATTTATCAAAAATTTAACGAAAAAATTGCTGAATTTCAAAAAACTATTTGATAGTTTTATTCTTTACCCCCATCATTATTGCATTGGTTAATGATGCATCATTTGTTGTTGATAGTTTATTCACAATTTAGGAATCGTATTTTCATGGGAAACATAGTTGGGATTGCCATTGTCTGGTTGATTATTGAGATGCTGATTTGGTATCTAATCGCACAATTTGTCAGTGGCTGGTGGGTATTTTTGTGGTTTGTCGTGGCGGGCTTTGTGGGTGCAGCCCTGATTAAAAAAGGCATAGCCACCTTAAAACCGATGGCTGGACAAGCGCAAGCCGCCATGCTTAACCCTGCCATGCGTCCCAATGAAAATTCCGTAGTTAAAGCGATTGCTTTTGCGGTGGCAGGTATCTTGTTGGTACTGCCAGGTATTTTGAGTGATATTGCGGCACTTATTGTGCTATTACCTGCGGTACAAAATAAGTTCAAAGCCTTTGCCAAAGACTATGCCACTAAAAACCCAGAAAAATTGATGCAAATGATGGCAAGCAAAATGGGTGGTATCGATCCCTCAAAAATGGGTGGCTTAGGGGGTCTTGGCGGCATGGGCGGACAAAACCCGTTTGGCGGTCAAAATCCATTTGGCGGTATGGGCGGACAAAATCCTTTCGGGGGCTTTGGTAGCAAAAATAACAACGGCGGTAAATTTGGCACGACCATTGACGGACAAGCCAAAACGGTCAACTCGAACGCCAAACGCATCACTCGCTCTGCCAATGATGACTAGAAAATCGATAAAAAATTGACTGTTAAAAATTGATAAATTTAAGGCATCCCTAGGATGCCTTTTTTTATGCTTTATTTTTGCGAAAAACTGGGTTTACTTTTTGCAAAAATTCATGCAATGTGATTTACTTAAGACAAAATTTGTTATATAAATTCTATAATGATACAATTTGTTTCGTTTTGGAGTTTTTAGGTTTGAGCGTGATTTTTATTTTTGGTAAATAATATTAACAACATTGGTTAGCGACAAGGAGTGAATGTATGACCAGCAAAGTATATGACAGCGCAGCTAGCGCACTTGAGGGCGTCATCAAAGATGGACAAACGATTGCGGTGGGTGGTTTTGGTCTGTGTGGTATCCCCGAAGCTTTAATTGAAGCCTTGCGAGATAGCGGTGTTAAAGATTTGACCTGTATCAGCAATAACGCCGGAGTCGATGGCTTTGGTTTAGGATTATTGCTAGAGACTCGTCAAGTCAAAAAAATGATTGCGTCGTATGTGGGTGAAAACAAAGAATTTGAACGGCAGTTTTTATCGGGTGAATTGGAAGTGGAATTGACCCCACAAGGGACACTGGCAGAAAAATTGCGTGCCGGGGGTGCGGGCATCCCTGCGTTCTTTACCGCAACTGGCGTAGGCACCCAAATTGCTGAAGGTAAAGAAGAACGTGAATTTGACGGTCGTCAATATATCCTTGAGCGCTCATTAGTCGCTGACGTGGCACTGGTCAAAGCCCAAAAAGCGGATAAAGCGGGCAACTTAATATTCAATAAAACGGCACGTAACTTTAACCCAGATGTCGCCACGGCAGGTAAAGTCACCATTGTCGAAGTTGAGCAATTGGTGGAAACTGGCGAGCTAGACCCTGACCAAATTCATTTGCCGGGTATTTATGTGCATCGCATCGTGGTCAATGCCAACCCAGAAAAACGCATCGAAAAAGTGACGACCAAAGAACAGACAAACTAGGATATAAGGAGATTACCATGGCATGGACTCGTGAACAAATGGCACAAAGAGCCGCAAAAGAACTACAAGACGGCTTTTATGTCAATCTAGGTATTGGTTTACCAACCTTAGTGGCGAACTATATTCCAGAAGGCGTCAACGTTTGGCTACAATCAGAAAATGGGCTGCTTGGGATTGATGAATTCCCAACACCCGATAAAGTTGACCCCGATCTAATCAATGCGGGTAAACAAACCGTCACCACAGCGACCGGTGCGAGCTTTTTCTCAAGCTCACAGTCATTTGCCATGATTCGTGGCGGCAAAGTCAACCTTGCTATCTTGGGGGCGATGGAAGTTTCAGACACTGGCGATCTTGCCAACTGGATGATTCCTGGCAAGATGGTTAAAGGCATGGGCGGCGCGATGGACTTGGTCGCAGGCGTTCAACGCGTCATTGTATTGATGGAACATACCAACAAACATGGTGAGCCAAAAGTATTGGCTGAATGTACGTTACCCCTGACAGGCAAAAAAGTGGTGAATCGTATCATCTCTGATTTGGCCATCATGGATGTGACCGATAACGGTCTAAAACTGGTTGAGCTGGCAGACGGTGTCACGTTTGAAGAATTACAATCAAAAACGCCCGTAACCATTGCCCAATAACACCTGCAAAATAGCGCTGTCACAAGTCAGCGTTAAATTGCCATTAACAGGGCAGTGAAAAAAGACAATAATAAAGGACAGTGACGCTGTCCTTTTTTATGGTTTTGGCTTTTTTACTTTCGGTGATTTGTCCTCTATAATGACATCACTATCAACATTTATCCAACACCATGATTGCATCTCGCTTCTCTCATTCCCAATTTGTCACCGATGAAGACAATCCGCTGATTGATCGTAAATATCCCAATGAGATGGCAGCCGATGACGGCGTGGTATTGCCGCAAATTTATCGGTTTGACTTTACCGAGGTGCCAGATTTTAGCCAAACAGTGATGCAAATCACCCCTCTGATTGATACAGCCAATATAATGGATACGTCCAATGATCATAAAGCGGTATCAGAGAATGTCACCCCTGCTACTGATAAACCTGTGCACATGGCTCAACAAACGGCGTCATCGGTGCCGCCCACTCCGCTCAAAAACCCCCTTACTTCTCAATCGCTAACCAGCAAAATCCCATTAAAAACACGCTTAAATCGCCAAATCATTGCGCAAGCAAGGGCCCAAGCCAAACAGATTGAACAGCAAAAACAACAACAAGAACAGCAACGCCAAGCACATGAAATCGCCCGCTATAAGGCAGAAGTTGAAGCCGCGCTACTCAATCCCACACTGCATGAAGGACTGCTCAATCAGCGTAAATCCATTGCCGAATCACAGGCAGTGGTCAATAAACATGCGATTTTTGGCGAGCTTACACAGGATTTGCAGACCATTCAATGGCTTGATTCAGACATGGCAGAACAAAGCCGAACAATGTATGAAAAAGCGGTTGCACTGATTCAAACAGCGCAATCAAGGGACAATTTATTAAAAAGCAACGTATTAGAAATCAATGCATTAGAAAATAATGTACTCGAAGAAAATGTAATCGAAAACACTCTATCAGCAGATAATTTGTCAAAAGCCGTACAAATAATTGATGAATTTGCCAAGAATGGTCTTGCTGATGCATTGCTGCGCCAAGCGCTGTGGCTATTTGAAGGCAATCACTTACTCAAGATTTCTCAAAACTCCCAACAAGCCTTGCTACTGTTGCAACAAGCAGCCTCGCAACAAGACAATCGCGCAGAGAAATTACTCAGTAAACTCTACTATGCAGGACATGGGGTCGAGCAAGATAGCGAGATGGGCAAATACTGGCTAGAGCTGGCTGCGGCACATGGTCACCCTGACGCCATGCGAATTTCGCAAGGTATTGCCACCCTGTCATTACTCAAGCAAACCCAACGCGAAGATACTAGCTATGGCAAAAAAATGGTGCTTGCAACTGCGGCGCTGATTGTGTTAATGATACTGATATTTGTAGCAGTTAAAGTTTAAAGATTTGGATGAATGACGTGATTTGGGATTAAACAAGATTAAACATCCAAATCACTACCAAAAAATTTAGCCATCATTTGGGTCATCAGATGACACTAGTGCACCCTCATCATCGCTATCCTGACGCTCATCACGCTCCTCATCATTAGGCTCATCGCTCGCTAAGTTTGGCGTCAGCAGCGGATAATTGTTTAAGATATAACAAAACAATTCAGCCGTTTTTTGGGTGTCATATAAGGCAGAATGCGCTTCATTACCATCAAATTCTAGTCCAGCGAGTTTGCACGCTCTCGCCAGTACCGTTTGCCCAAACGCAAGCGCGGATAAGGTGACGGTATCTAACACGGAGAACTGGTGAAATTGGCTTTGATTTTTGCTATTGGTACGCTCAATTAAAGCATTTAAAAAGCTCAGGTCAAAATGCGCATTATGCCCCACCAAAATACATTTGGTACATTGGGTCGATTGACGCACCGTTTTTAAATATTTAAAAATACGGCGAATGGCGGTTTTTTCATCTTCGGCAATGGCTTTTCGCATCGGGCTATGCGGATTGATGCCGGTGAATTGCAGGGCACGCGCTTCAAGATTTGCCCCTTCAAACGGCTCAATATGGGCATTGACCGCCTCACCTGGGTAAAAACGCCCGCTATCATCCATCAAAATTGGAATACAGGCAATCTCAAGCAAGGCATCGGTTTTTGGATTGAACCCTGCTGTCTCTACATCCACCACCACGGGCAAGTAATTGCGAAAACGGTTGGCAATAGTCATGGGTTCAGTTGTGGCGGTCATACGTTACCTTGCGGAAAAAAAACAGAAAAATAAAGGGTGAACAATCATACGGCTAAATTAAATGGCATCACTTTCCAGTCCAGCGTTTGCCCAGCCATCAGCGGGGTCAAATCTTTACCGTCAAGATAAGGATAATGCTCGGGGACTTGCCAGGCTTCACGCACCAAGGTCACTTTATCACTATTGATAGGTAAGCCATAAAATTTTGCCCCGTGAATACTGGTAAAGCCTTCTAACTTATCAAGTTTGCCCACGCTTTCAAAGGCTTGTGCATACAAAGGCAGCGCAATCGATGCACTATAACAGCCTGCACAACCGCAAGCATTTTCCTTAGTATGAGTCGCATGGGGCGCAGAGTCAGTGCCAATAAAGAATTTGGGATTACCACTGGTTGCCACATCAAGTAATACTTTTTGGTGACTTTGGCGTTTTAAAATCGGCAAGCAATAAAAATGCGGTTTAATGCCGCCCACCAGCAGGTGATTACGATTAAACAGTAAATGCTGCGGGGTAATCGTCGCTGCGACATTTTTGCCCTGTGACAACACAAAGTCAGCGGCGTCACTGGTGGTGATGTGTTCAAAGACGATTTTTAGTTTTGGAAATTTATCAATGAGATTGACCATCACTTCATCAATAAAGCGTTTTTCACGGTCAAAAATATCAATATGGTGGTGCGTCACTTCACCATGAACCAACAGCGGCAAACCCAACGCTTCCATCTTGGCAAATACATCGGTGCAATGATTGATATGGCTCACCCCATCCGCAGAATTGGTGGTCGCACCTGCAGGATATAACTTGACTGCTTTTACTACCCCTGAATCAACGGCGGTTTCGATGTCTGCTGCCGTCAGTGACTCGGTTAAATAAAGCGTCATCAATGGCTCAAATTGCTGAGAAATACTGTCATTGGGCACTTGCGCCAAAATACGCTCACGATAAGCGACAGCATCAGCGGCTGTTTTGACGGGTGGCACCAAATTTGGCATACAAATGGCGCGGCGAAAATTGGCAGCAGCATGTGGCACCGTCGTGGCAAGCGCCTGCCCGTCCCGTAAATGAATATGCCAGTCATCAGGGGCAGTAATAGTAAAAGTATTGATAGGTGCAGTCGCTGCGCTCATGATTTCCTCGAACAGTTTTGAGAGTGCCTTAAAAAAACAACGTCAAAAACCGATAATTGAAGCGTTGAAAAACTTGTGCATGATAGCAGTTTTAGGCAAAAAACAACATGAAAATATTCGCAAGCCAAGCACACCGACAAATAATACGTCAGTTTATGTCGTTTTAATAACGGTGTTAATGGATTTTGGATTTATTGCTAGGTTCGTTATTCACCTTATTGTTTACCTTATTACCCACCTTGTTATTCGCCTTGTCATCTGCCTTATTATCCATCGTGTTATTTGCCTTTTTGTCAGGCTTTTTAGCGGATTTTTTGTCAGTGGCGGTTGTTGACGATGAGGCTTTCTGCGCTTTTTGTGGCGATTTTTGTTTTACAGTTTTATCGTTAGCTGCTGATTTTTTGCTAGCGCTAGTGGTTTTTTCAGAAGGTTGCTTGTCGCCTTTGGTCGCTAAGTTAGCTTTTTTAACATCTTTTTTAGAGTCAGCATTAGAGTCATTGCCAAAATCCGGGCTGGTGGTTTTTTTGCGCTCTTTGTTAGGCTGCTTTTTATCTGATTTTTTCGTGTCTTGCGCTTTTTTAGCTTGCACTGAATGCTTATTATCTTGTGATTTGTGATTATCTCGTGGTTTATTATTCTCTTGTAATTCAGAGATAGCTGCTTTTTTGCCACGCTCAGTCATTGTAATCGGATTAGTCTTAGCCGCTACAGAGGCGACTTTTACTATTGCCACATCGTGATAAACTGGGTGTGCCACTGACATTTCTGCCGAGGGTTGAGTGGCGGCAGGCTTATCTTTGACGCTCACCAACGCGCCTATTCCGCCAAAAACGGCGACAGATAATACGGTGGCGGTCGCAATCCAATTTTTTTGTAGCTTATCTATCCAATGAGCGGGTTTGCGAACTTGCGGTTTGGCAAAAATATCGCTGGCTGAAAGGGCTGTTTGTGCGTTTGACGTCACCGTTTTATTTATTTGGCGATTAGGGTTTGAAGTCACATGTTGATTGAGGTGAGCCTGCGGGATGGTCATTGGCGCAATGTTAAAAAAATTGGACGCTTTATAAATAGTCATTTGCTGAATAACATGCTGTTGATAGACAGGCAAATCGGTAATATTTTGAATTTTTGACCATTTTAATTGCTGTTGCTGCATTGATTGAAAACTGACAGCGCGCCTAAAACCTACTGCATTTATCAGCCCCGCATCTTCTGGCGACATAAAAAAAACGGGCTGCATCGCAAGCCACTCAGTAATCTGCGCTGAGTCTATGGTGTTTTGTAGTGAACTTATCATATCTGCCAAATTTATCACCGCCAATGCAGTGATAGTCTGCCAAATAGTTAACAGGTTATCTAAGGGCAGATGGGTTTTTTCCAGTAGCACGCCGGCAATCATGGTTTTTTGGGTTTCATCATTAAACAACTGCTCAAAAATCGATGGGCTATTTTTAGACAGTTGCTTTAAGGTTACAAAGTTGATGCCGTTTTCAATGAAATTTTTTGTAACTAAAGCAGTGAAAAATTCGGGGGTAAAACTTTTTTTATCTGTTACCTGCGGCAAAGTTTGATGGATTAATGACGGATTTTGCTGAATTTTTGCCGATAACTGATAAAGCACGACTTTTAACAGCTCAGGCACCACTTTTTTTAGATAACAAATTGATACGTGCGATCCATCTGCTACTATTGGCAGCACTGGTGGCAGAGTGTTTGCCCAAAAATGATATAACGATATATGGTCAATGATATTACAAGGCATTGAAGGATTTTTTGACAGCATACTTTATCACTTAATTTACATTTTTTGGCATTGGGATGGTTAGTGAGTTTTTAGCAATATTGTAGATGTAGGGCAACTTCTTTATACGCCCTCTAAAAAAATAGCGTTAAATTTAGAAATCTTGTTGATAATTTATAATTTCAATTCGATTAAAATCATCAAATTATGATTAGAATTTGTTGTAACTTTTGTGCAAACTTAGTAAAGTAGACAACATCAAAAATTATATTTTAGCATCAATTACGTAACATTTTCTGCTCATCGAAAAATTGGTAATTTTTTCTGATTCTATTTATCTCTATCGCTTTATTTAGCAGTCTTACTCACTTTAGGATAACTTTATGGCTATCTCTACCAACCTAATCAAGTCCTTTCAACTCTCTGCATTGACGACCGCACTTGCCCTCGCTGGTTGTGGCGGTGGTGGCGGTAATGATACATTGCCCCCGCCTTCGAAGCCAGGTCAAAGTAATGGGGATACCACAACTCCCACTACTAATGTTAAAGATGTTGATAGTATGACTATCACCAAATCTTTTAATACTTTCATTCTTAAACAAGACGAAAAGTTTACAATTATTGCTAATGCGTTAAAAAGTGGTAAACCTGTAGAAGGTGTAATTGTCGATGCAACCATTCCAGACCCAGCGACAAGCGGAATCTATGTCATTACACCAACACCTATTACCACCAATGCCAATGGTGAAGCAGCGATTGAACTGCAAATTAAAGATTTGGCAAAAGCAACCGCTTATTTAAAAGCAAACAGTGATAAACTTTCAATTAGTGTGAAACCAACCAATACCAAGCAAGCCATTACGAATGGAACAATTAGCTTAACTGGTGCTGCACCCTCTATATCTACTGAAATAACTAATGTTATTAACGATGCCCGTTCACTTATGCTTTCTCCCTCCAATGCAAACTTCAAACTTGAGGTAGGTACGCAAATTACAGTAAGTGCATTTGTCGCTGACAGTAAAGGCGGCGCTTTAAAAAATGTACCTGTTACTTTTGATTTATCAAATTTACCAAGTCTAGGTATTTATAATCTTTCTGGCTCTACTGTAAATACTGATGATAGAGGTATTGCTACAATTACTTTGCAAGTCATGTCTTTAGATAAAAGAGAAGATCTAAAAAATGGTTTCCAAGTTGATGCCTTTATTGATAGAGATATTGATTTAAAAGCGTCAAATAGACCCACCTTTAAAGGTGTTGATAACCTTGATACCAATAGTGGTTCGGTTACCGCTGAAAGCTTAGTTAACTCTATTATTCTAACCCCTAATGTGGACTCTATTCCCTTAACTACTGGTTCAACATTCACATTAACTGTAACGACTAATGATAAAGACAACAAACCTATTGGTAATGCGCCTATTGCCTTCACTTATCCAACACTTGCAGAATACGGACTGACGGTAGCAAATTCTTCGGCAACTACGAATGGATCTGGTCAAGCTACTGTTACTTTCACAGTAAACTCACTGACTACTGCTCAAAAAGCTAAATTAATCGAAGGCTTCACCGTTAATGCATCTTCTAATGGTAAATTTGCCCAAGCAAGCTTGACGGCTAAAAATGAAACAGCTGAAAGTTTAGTAAACTCAATTAGCTTAACCCCGAGCGTTGATACAATCTCTTTAGCGCCTAACGCTCAGTTTAGTATAACCGCAACAACGCTTGGTAAAGATGGCAGACCTGTTAGCAATGCACCTGTCGCATTTAGTTATCCCACACTCGCTGATTATGGACTAACCATAGCCAGTTCTTCTCCTAATACGAATGGTTCAGGCCAAGCAGTGATGACTTTTGCTGTCAACGCTTCTTTGACCACAGCCCAAAAAGCTAAACTAGCTGAAGGCTTTACGGTAAATGCATCTTCAAACGCTAAGACCGCTACTGCCGTTACTTTAAAATCTATTAAAGTAGCAACTGTTGCAGATATCGCTAAAGTTGATTTAGTTACAGACAAGGACACATTGACAACCAACACTGGCGACACCATCAATGTAACCGCGCAAGTAAGAGATACAAATAACGTTAGCTTAGCGAACATGCCTGTCAGCTTTACGCTATTGGATTCGGCAGCTGCAACTGGTATAACTAATACCACCCCACTTCAGGCAATCACCAATGCCAATGGTGAAGCGGTATTAACTTTAAAAGTCGGCGCGCTCACCCCAGACCAAAAATACTACTTGCAAACTAGTGGACTATCATTTAAGGCAACTGCTGGTGCTATCACTAGCTCAACGGTCACCTTAAAAACCCAAGAAGCTATTACGGCCAATAGCGTCAACTCATTGCTATTAACCAGTGATTCAGCAATTCAATTGGCTGTTGGCTCAAAAGTTAAAGTCACAGCGCTGGCAATAGATAAAAACGGCGCCGTCGTGCCAAATGCGCAAGTCAGCTTCAAAGTTCCAACGGATTCTGGCCTGGTCAATAACACAGGTGCGGTTGTCAATACCAATGCCAATGGTGAAGCGATTATTGAAGTTGAAATCAAAGACCTTGCCAAGGCAACCACTGCTTTACAAAATGGTTTAGTCGTCACTGCCCAATCTGGTGTGTCTGTGGGTACTACTACCGTCCGCAGTGCGACAAGCAATGCCAATACTCCTGCTTATCAATTCTTTGTCAATAAGTCAAAAGATAGCTTAACTACTGGCAGTGATGAAATGACTCTAACGATTCATGTCACTGATACTAAAGGTGGTATCAAAGCGAATGTCCCTGTATATCTACAAATATTGGATAATGGTGTTAGCTATGGTCTATCTTTTGATAAAACTTCATCCTTAACTACTGACAGCAGCGGCAATGTCGTTGTCACGCTTAAACAAAGCGATATAGGCTTGTTATCCAAACTTAACCATGATGCTAAAGTAAAAGTAATTGTCAATGATGGCAATTACCAAGCCGAAGAACAGACATTAGATATTGCAGTATCAGGCACAGTGATTCAAAATGCTACTGCTTCACAAACCTCTGTATTGCCAACTGACAATGTGACATTGACAGGGACACTACTTGATGGCACCCAAAAGGGCATCGCTAATACCAACATCGAATTATTTAACGAAAATGACCCAACGACTGTTGTCGCGACAGCTGTTACCAATGCGGCAGGTACCTATAGTATTACCAAGACTGTTTCGCAGTTAGGCGCCGATGTCGGTAGTAAAATCAACCTAGCAGTTCGTGTAAGTAATCAAGCTAACCCAGCGAGTTATCAAGTATTTAGCAATCTTTATACTTTGACCAAGCTTACCCCAAATACCACCACCATCACTGTTAGCCAAAATGGGGTTAATACAGTCAGTAATGAAGCATTGGTTGATCAGCCTTATACGATTACCGTCAATACTCCAACAGTTGCTGACAATACCAAAGTGTATTTATCAACCACCAAAGGACAACTCACTGTTAATGGTCAGTCAGGTACGCGTATACCAGCGGTTATCACAGGTGGGAAAGCTGTGTTCAGCCTTACCTCAGGTACCCCAGGTAATGCAGTATTGACAGTTGAAGATGAACAAGCCAAGCCATTACTCAGTGATAATATTAGCTTTATTTCAAGAGATGTACAGAAATTCTTCTTAAACTCTGACATCACGATTGTTAATACCAATGGTGAAGCCAAAGTTGTAGCAACTGTCAAAGATAGCCTAGATCGTCCTATCAAAAACGCGATTGTTGAGTTCTCACTTGTCAAAGATGCTTCAGGCGGCAGAATTAGTAATGCATATGTGCTCACTGATGAAACGGGTCTTGCAACTATTCGCTACTATGCAGGTAAAGTGCCTACCGCAGTCGATGCCGTACAAATCAAGAGTGATGTCAAAGCCGTACGCGTTGGCAATACTGATATGCTGATTAACTCACCAAAAACTGCTATCAAAACACTCACGGTACAAAATCAAGCCGCATCGATTGGGGTGAGCTTCTCTGATAAAGTTGCCTCAAGCGATGATGAAGTATACTACATCATGAATGGCTCTATTTATGTGGTTAATAGCACTGGTAAACCTGTGGTGAATCAACCTGTTTCTGTTTCTGTGATTCCTGACTACTATCGTGGTGGCGAGTTCTATGCCGCCAGAGATGCCTCTGGCAATGCAGTCGCTTGGGGTATGCGTGCTTACCGAGACTTTAGCAAAACTCTTGGCATCATACCAACCAAGATTGAAGATATTACCTGTCGTGCTGAAGACCTTAACCTTAACAACATTCTGGATGTTGGCGAAGATACTAACACCAATGGTAAACTAGACCCATTTAATCCAGTCGCTATTTTAGGTGGCGATGGTAGCGTACTAACGCAAGATGGCACAGCGACGTTAACCACCGATGCCACAGGTAAGCTTGACATCAAACTACGCTATGCCAAAGATACCGCCAACTGGTTTACCGCAAATGTGCGTGTCACTACTAAAGTCGATGGGACTGAATATGTACAGCAGCGTTCAAAATTTGAATTTCCAGTACTAGTAACAGATATCACCGATTTTACTATTCGTCCAAACTGGCGTAGTCCCTTTGCTGATGGCGCGGTTATCAATCCAATAGACAGTGGTTCTGGTTATAATGTGTGTTTAACACCTTATAAATAACTAACCCTATTAAATTAGTAAAAACCCCTTACACAATGTAAGAACCTGTTCACGATTAAAAAATATGCTAGGATAAGCTACATAATCAATTAA